>JAJCXP010000256.1 GCA_029263375.1 Acidobacteriota bacterium
CATCTTGCAGCGGGATTGGAGCGAGATCGGGTCCGATCTCGAGGGCAAGATCCACATCTATTGCGGCGACATGGACAACTACTACCTGAACAACGCGGTCTACCTGGTCGAGGAGATCCTCGAGTCGACCACCGAGCCGTACTACGACGGCCTGGTCGACTACGGCGACCGCGCCGAGCACTGCTGGAACGGTGATCACGAGAACGGCAACCATCTGTCGCGCCTGCGCTACAACACGATGTATCTGCCGCGCATCTGGCAACGGCTGCAGAAGAGCGCGCCCGCGGGGCTCGACATGGAGCGCTGGCGCCGGTGGGCGGCGAACCGCACGAGTGGATCGAACTAGCCCGCCCTTCTCACCCCGTCGCTACTGCGATGCCGTAGGTCACTGAATCTGCTGCGTTATCCGGTTGCTCCACTCCTCACCGTACGTCCAGTACGCTTGCGTCGTTCCGCAGCCGGATGCCTTGCATCTTCAGCAACCTACGGCCTCTCGCGACGCGACGGCGTGAGAAGGTCGGGCTAGCGACGTTGCTGCCCCGGCCGGAAGGAGTTCCGTCGGACCGTTCTACGGTTCGACCCAGTAGCCGAAGCTGGTGCTCGACACCGGACCGTCGGGATACACACCGATCTTGATCCGCACTTCGTAGGGCCCGCCCAGCCCGGCGTCTGCGGGCACCTGGACGGTCGCCCGCCGGCGGAGGCGCGCTCCGGGCGCGATGGTCAGAGGGATCGGGCCGGTTACGGTGGTCGAAGCGCCTCCGTCGGGGGCAACGACATCGACCCACAGGTCAATGGCCTCGACGGTCGATTCGAAGTTTTCCAGTTCCAGTAGGTACCGCAGGGCGCCGCCCGGTGCGACCGAGGTTCGGATCGGCGCCGCCCACACTTCGATGCCTGCGAGCGCCACCGAGTACGCGTACGTGTAGAACGCCGTTTCCGGGAATGAGCTCGGCGCGACCGGGAGATAGGCTCGGCGACTGTCGGTCGTGATCGTCGCCGGTGGACCGGGTAGGAGGTTCGAGGCGCCGTCGGTACCGAAATCGACCTGCCACACCAGCGCTCCCGAGGCTGGGTCGAGGCCCTTGATCCAACCGGGCTCGAAGGCCGCGAATCCCTGCATCAGGAGGAATCGATTGTCGGGCGTCACCCGCGGGCTGCCGTCGGCGGTACCGTCCGGCGCTACGTACTGCCATCGCTCGGTACCGTCCGGCGCGACCGCACCGAGGTGCCCCGCCTCCCAAGCGATGTAGGCGGTGCCGTCCGGGCCGACCGTCGGGTTAGTGGCGCTGACGCCGATTCCGGGTGAGTAGCGCCACCCGCGGCTGCCGTCGATCCCCGCGAACGTCTGGAGCCCCCATCCGTTTGATTCCGAGATATACACCAATCCGGTCAGGGCGCTCGCGGCGACCGCGGTCTGTCCCTCGAACACCTCGTTGATGGCGGCCGTGACGGCCCAGCGCTGCTGGCCGTCTTCGAGCGCGAACGCATAGACGTGCCGATCGTCGTTGTTGTCGACGGTGACGTTCATCTGATCGATCGCGCCGCCGGCGACGGAAGCTCCAAAGGCGATCGGAGCGCCCACGCCTCCGGCCTCGAAGATCACCGGCGACCCGGGATTGTTCCAGAGCAGCGTGCCGTCGGGAGCGAGGGAGACCGCGCCGACACTGGCGGCGGGACCGTGGAACACGACGTAGATGTTGCCGTCGGGTCCGATGGCCGGACCGGCGGCGATCGACCAGGAGCCGGGATCGGTGAAGACCCACAGGATCTCGCCCGCGGGAGAGACCGCGACCAGGTCCACGTCCTGTCCGAGCGGATTGACGCCGACGTAGACGGTGCCGTCGTCACCCACCGCGACCGGGCCCTCGGAGCCGCCGCCTATCTGGCCGCGCAGCGCGTCGACGATCCAGAGCAGGCCGCCCGCGGCATCCACGGCGTAAAGCCGGCCGCCGAGATCGCTGACGTAGATCGGCGCTCCGGCAGTCGAGGCGCCAGGTGAGTGCAGCATGTAGTCGCCCTCGACCGCGAAGCGCCAGCGCTCGCGACCGTTCGGCCGTCGGGCTCGGATCACGATACCGACAACGTCGCTATTGGCGCTCTGATCGAAGACCTCGAGAGAGGTGGCGCCCAGGTTCGAGCGCTCCGGAACGTAGGCGATGATCGAATCGTCCGCCCACTGCGCGATCAGCGCTTCGAAGCCGTCGACCCGCACCTCGCCCCGCGCCTCTCCAAAGCCGCCGCCGAGAATCTCCAGGCGCTCGCTCCGGTCGGCGACCGGTCGGTTGATCGAGTCGATGACCGGTCCACCGGCCAAGACGGGTGCGACCAGGAGGGCGATCTGTATGGATACCGTGCAGACTGTCAATCGAATCTTCATCGTTCCCTCCCGACCATGTCGGCGGAGTGTAGCGCGCACCGGAGTAGACAGCGGAGCGCCTCGGATCGGAACAGCTTTCTCGAGCTGACGCACTGGCTGCGCTAGTCTCGATATCGAACGATGAGCCCTTCGAGCGAGCAGGCGGTCCAGATCTACTTCGTGGTCCACATGGCGACCGTGGGGATCTCGCACATCCTTCGGCCGACAGTCTGGGTCGGTTTCTTCGTGCGGGTGCGTGAGTGGGGTGAGCCCGGAGTGTTCGCAGTCGGATTCCTGAGCGTGATGTTCGGGTCGATCATCGTGGCGTTCCACAATGTCTGGGAGGGAATCCCGCTACTGGTCACCCTGCTCGGCTGGGCGCACGTCGTCAAAGCGGCGATCTACTTCGCGTTCCCGTCAGTCGGCCTCAAGGCGCTGGCCAAGGTGCGGCCCGAGACGTCGGGCAGGTACAGGGTCGTTGGCTGGCTACTGCTCGCGGTGGCGGGCGTCGTCGCCTACCACCTGCTCTCGGCCTGACTCCTCGGTCACCGCCTCGCTGCCGGTCCGCAGGCGCGCGTAGTAGTCGAGCGCCACACACATGCCGTAGCGGTGCGGCGTGGTGTACAGGAAGGCGATCACGAGTAGCCCGCAGAGGCCGAGAAAGAGTGGCAAATTGCTCTTGTGCAGGCCGAAGAAGAGACCGGCGACGATCGGCAGGATGAAGAGCCCCCGGTCGATCACCATTTGGAAGAACCAGGGATCGCCCTGGTTCTCGAGGTAGAGCAGTTCGCACTCCGGGCAGTTGCGATGGAGCTTGGTCCAGCGGACGTAGAGCGGACCGCGCCCGCAGCGCGGGCAGCGCTTGACCAGGCCCCGGAGCAGGATGCGACGGAGGCTGGGCCGGGGGCGCGGCTGCGGACGAACCTCGGTCACGATTCGAGTCGTCGGGCCTTCGCCCACCAGCGGCTCGGGGCCATCCGGGCACCACCCTGGGCCAGGGTGTCCAGCCACAGCATGACCCGCCGGAGGAACGTCCCCATCAGCTTGAAGCGGAAGCGATTCAGCCACCTCGGATAGTCGCGGTTGTAAGGGCAGACGCGGATGCAGATCGAGCAGTCGGTGATCTGGCTGACCCAGAAATCGAAACACTTCTCGGCGTCGGTGGTCCACTTCTCGATACCGACGGCGTTCGACCGGTTGTGGACCTTGGCGCTCGGCTCGCCCGTGGCGATCGCCTTGGGCGGACAGGCGTCCGAGCACTTGCGGCAGACGTCGCAGAACGCCTTGACGCCGAAGTCGATCGGACGGTCGTGGGCGAGCGGCAGATCGGTGAAGATCTTGCCGATGCGCAATCTCGGGCCCAGCCCCGGAGCGATCAGCAGGCCGTGACGGCCGTACTCTCCGAGGCCGGCCTTGATCGCGTAGGGGATGCTGGCGGCGGTGTCGTTCATGCTCGCGTAGGCTCGATAGCCGAGGTTGCGGATGTACTGGCCGAGGGCCAGCAGGGTGACGACGTCCTTCGAGTACCCCACTCCTGTCGCCGTGCCGCTGAGGGCCGACGGCACGGTCAGGAGCAGGTCGTGGTCCATCTCGTGGCAGACGACGATCACCGAGGTCAGACCGTCGGGAAGATCCATCGGTACTTCGCCGGAGCTCTCGGAGCTCTCGGTGCGGCGGCTGTACTTGTGGGTGTAGAGCCAGCGCTCGTCGTGGTAGGTGATCCCAACCAGGTCGGCACCGAAGAGCTCGGCCGCCTTCTTGATCTCGTCGGCCATCGGCTCCGGCTTCACTTCGCGCCGCTCTCCGGAGCCCTCACGGTGGGCGGTCAGGTAGTCGAGAAAGCCCTCGCGCCGACCTTCGTGCTCGAGGCGCTCGGCGAAGAAGTCGGCGACGTGCCAGCCGGCGTTGCGCAGAGCGAAGTCCTTCTGTTCGTAGCCATCGACGTGACGCCACGACTCGAGCGGCCGGCGATAGGACTCGTAGAAGCGGTCGGTCTTGTCCGAGCGCACCTCGGGATCCCAGAAGGAGCGACTGAAGATGTCGTGCTTCTGACTGAACCGCTCGTGGGTTGGCAGCACACGAAAGCCGGCGTCGCGGTCCGTTGCGCAACCGCTGGAGCAGGTGGTGCATCCGGGCTTGGTCATCGGCTGACCAAGAGTATCGCTGTCGGCTTGTGCCGGGCGCCGATTGGGTAGATGATGCGACCAGGTGGGTGCCACTGATAGGACCGAGGGCGACGCTGTCGCCGCGGATGCCGTTCGCAAGCGCGAAGACGAGTACAGGCTCCTGGTGGAGACCTCGCCCGACTGTATCCACCAGATCGATTGCTCCGGCCGCTTCGTGTCGATGAACCGCGCCGGTCTGGAGATGCTGGGCCTCACCGACGAGAGCCAGGTCGTCGGCATGCCCTTCCTGAACTTGGTCTCCGAGCAGGACGAGCCGCGGCTTCAAGGACATTTCGAGGATGCTCTCGAAGGCGTCTCGTCCCTCTGTGAGTTCGAGACCGCCGACGGAAGGTACTTCCGGGCGTCTTTCGTCCCGATCCGAGATGACGCCGGTGCGGTTGTGCGTCTGATGGGTCTGACCGCCGACGTCACCCAGCGCAGGAAAGCGGAGGCCAGGGCTCAGGAGTATCAGGCTCGCCTGCGAGGTTTGACCGCCGAGCTCTCGATGGCCGAAGAGCGCGAGCGACGCCGGATCGCGTCCGAGCTCCACGACGGGATCAGCCAGAGTCTGGCCGCGGCCCGCATGAAGGTGGCTGAAGCTCAGCGCACGGCCGGAGCTTCGAGCGCCGGTTCGTTGCAAGAGGTGATGCGACTGCTCGACAGCGCCGTCCAGCACTCGCGCTCGCTGATGCTCGAGATCAGCCCACCCGTTCTCTATGATCTGGGATTCGAGGCCGCGGCGCAGTGGCTCACCGAGGAGTTCTCGAGGCGCCATGGCATCGAGATCGCCCTCTCCGTCGACGACGCACCGAAGCCGCTGAGCGAATCGCTGGAGGTCTTCCTGTTCAAGGCCCTCCGTGAGCTTCTGATCAACGTCGTCAGCCACTCAGGGGCGGGCAAGGCGCAGGTCGATATGGCGGTCGTCGATGGACTGCTCGAGGTGACGGTTCGCGACGACGGTCGAGGCTTCGACGTCGGCGAGATTGTCAACGGACTGTCGACGGGGGACGGCTTCGACCTGTTCAACATTCGCGACCGGCTGGATTTCTACGGCGGCTCGAGCGAGATCGAGTCGAGCCCCGGAAGAGGTACCTCGGTCGTGATGAGGGTGCCGCTCGAGCCAATCGAGGCAGTGAGCTCGTAGCGCGTCACCATCGTCAGTCGTCGAGCGGCTCGCGCCGCCGGCGCTTGAGGTCGGCGCGCCGCCGTTTCGCCTCGAGCCGGCGCTTCTTCGCGGCCCTCGGCGTCCGGGTTCTGCGACGGGGAGGGCGCTCGGTCAGGGCGTCCGCGATCAGCTCATGGAACCGCTCCGTGGCGGCCTCTCGGTTGGCCTTCTGGGTGCGATGCTTCTGCGAGACGACCCGCAGCACACCCTCTTTGTTGATGCGGGACGCGAGCCGTTCGCGGAGTCGCTCCTTCTCGTCCCGGTTCAGGCTGGAGGAGGCCTCGAGATCGAACAGCAGGGTCACGCGGGTCTCGACCTTGTTGACGTTCTGGCCACCGGGTCCGGAGCTGCGCGAGGTCGCGAAGTCCAGCTCGTCGCCTGGGATCGGGTGCGGTAGATCGACGGTCATGATGTCGTGGTCTCCTCGGTCGGGGTTGCGGTGACCCATGCCTTGAGTGTCGTATCGGCGAGGATCTCGTCCCGGGCGGCGGCCAACCGATCGTCGAGATCATCCACCGTCGGCTCGATGCTGACCCGTGCGACGTTGAGATACGGTCCTTCCTCGATCGTGCGGACCGCCTCCAGGACCTCACGCAGCTGCACGTCCTCGAACGGCCGGGCCGGAAGGTAGACCGATTCGCGGCGGCCCGAGGCCGCGATCAGCCGGCCCTTCTCGAGCGATTCCAGCACCGCCGTCACGACGTCCAGGGGCAGCGAAACCTTCTTGGCCAGCTCCGCCGCGGTCCAGGGAGCCACGCCCTCGTAGTGGTTCCTGCCGATCAGGTAGGCCAGCAGCAGCGCCAGCTTCTCCTGCACACGGTTGCTCAGCCGGATCTCTTCGCGGGCGATACCCAGGAACTCCGGATGCTGGTGGTAGAACGCCACGGCTGCGCCGACCAGGAGGATCAGCCAGCTCACGTAGAGCCAGATCATGAACAGGAGCGGGATGGCGAAGCTCGAGACCACCGCCTGATAGCGCGCCGAGGTGACGACGATCGACGAGAACGCCCGCGAGGTCGTCTCCCATAGCAGGCCCGAGATCAGGGCGCCGACCACCGCCGAGCCCACTTTGACTCGGGTGTTGGGTACGAACAGGTAGAAGAACGTGAAGGTGGCGATCACCAGCAGGTAGGGCACCAGCTCGCCGGTCAGGCTGAAGAGCGCGCCCACCGGCTCGATGCGCCGCAGACTGCCGACCACGCGCGTGCCCATCACCGCGGTGGTGAACCCGAACACGATGAAGATCAGCAGCGGCCCGAGCAGGATCACGCTCAGGTACTCGAAATGCTGCGACAGCTTGCGCGGATAGCGGATGTGCCAGGTGAAGTTGAACGCGCCCTCGATCTTGTGAATCAGGGTGAAGACCGTATAGAAGAGAAACAGGACTCCCAGCGATCCGAGCAGCGTGTAGTCGAGGGTCTTGACCGCGTCGACGACCGCCGTCGCGAGCTGCTCGCCCTTGTTGCCGAGCGGCTTCAGGTAGCTGATCAGAAGCTGCTCGAAGCCGCTGTCGAGGTTGAAGGCGCGAAAGAACGTGAAGCTCACCGCGAGCAGCGGGATGAGCGACAGGAGCGTCGTGTAGACCAGGCTCATCGCGTGCAGGTTGAGCTGGCCGCCGAGCAGATCGCGACCCACCGCGTAGCCGATCCGCAGAGTGCGCAGCCCCGCCGCCTTCCACCAGGGCATGTCGGCCGGATCGGTCCTCCAGAGGAGCCGGGCGAGCCTGAAGGTGAGCTGTCCGAGCTTGGACGATTTCATCTGGGGTGGCGGGCCGCCACGAGCTGCCGAGGTGCTTGCGCATTCTACCGTTGCGCGGGCTGATATCTTCTGGCCGCGCGCGAGCGAGGCGCGAGCTCACCAGCCAGGAGGGATCTGCATGGCCCGAACCAGAGTCGTGATCATGGGCGCCGCAGGGCGCGACTTTCACAACTTCAACACCCTGTTCCGCGACCGCGAGTCGTACGAAGTGGTGGCGTTCACGGCGGCGCAGATACCGGACATCGAGGGCCGGACCTACCCCGCCGAGCTCGCCGGCTCGCTCTACCCCGACGGCATTCCGATCCGTGCCGAGGAAGAGCTCGAGCGCATCGTCACCGGCGACTCGATCGACGAGGTCTGGTTCTCCTACTCAGACGTCTCGCACGAGTACGTCATGCATCACGCCAGCCGGGTGATCGGCTGGGGCGCGCACTTCGGGGTCTGCTCCGCACGCCGGACGATGATCGAGTCGACCAAGCCGGTGGTCGCGGTCACCGCCGTCCGCACCGGCGTCGGCAAGTCGCAGACCAGCCGCTACGTTGCCGAGGTCCTGAAGAAGCTCGGCAAGAGGGTGGTCTCGGTGCGCCATCCGATGCCCTATGGTGACCTCTCGAAGCAAGTGTGCCAGCGCTTCGCGACCTACGACGATCTCGATCTCCACGAGACCACCATCGAGGAGCGCGAGGAGTACGAGCCGATGATCGATCGCGGCTTCGTGGTGTTCGCCGGCGTCGACTACGAGCGGATCCTCCGGCAAGCGGAGAAGGAAGCGGACGTCGTCCTCTGGGACGGCGGCAACAACGACACGCCGTTCTACAAGCCGAATCTGCACATCACCCTGGTCGATCCGCATCGACCCGGCCACGAGCTCGCCTACTATCCGGGCGAGACCAACCTGCGCATGGCCGATCTCCTGATCGTCAACAAGGTGCAGACCGCCGACCCGGCCAACGTCGAGATCGTGCTCGCAAACTGTCGCGAGCACAACCCGGGCGCGCGTGTGATCCAGTGCCGCTCGATCGTCACGGTCGATCGGCCCGAGCTCATCAAGGGCAAGCGCGCGCTGGTGATCGAGGACGGTCCGACTCTCACCCACGGTGGCATGACCTACGGCGCCGGATGGGTGGCCGCGGAACAGGCCGGGGCGGCCGAGATCGTCGACCCGACCCCCTACGCCGTGGGCTCGATCAAGGCGACCTACGAGAAGTATCCCAACGCCCGCAAGATCCTGCCGGCGATGGGCTACGGCGCCGAGCAGATCCGCGAGCTCGAGGCGACCATCAACGCCACGCCGGCGGATGTAGTGGTCGAGGGCACGCCGATCAAGCTGAGCCGGGTGCTCAAGACTGACAAGCCGATCGCCAACGTCAAGTACGACCTCGAGGAGGTCGAGCCGGGAGTGATCGAAGAGATGATCCGCGCAGTCGTAGACGGCTAGCGCGGGGCACCCACCGATCGATCGGCGAAGTCGAACGGGTAGAATCCGCACGAATTCCCAAGGCGTTTGTTGGGCTGACCGGACAATCCCGCCGCCGGTCGGTCGTGCAGGCGTTCGACACAGGAGGTGACAGATGGGTGGAACCCACGTGTGGCGTGGAGTACGGATCGGACTCGTTGTCCTCCTGGGAGCCCTCCCGGGTCTTGCTCAGGAGGGGCGCTTGCCGCTCCTGCCGGGTGAGGGCGCACAGCTCGAGGAGTTGCGCGGAGTCCTTCGCGACGGCACGGTGGGAGCGCGCGCCGGCGCCCCGCCGCCGCGGACAGTGACGCCGCCGGGCGCGTACGCGCTGTCGATCGACGATGCATTCGACCTTGGGGGCTTCGTGTTCAGGGACGGCTCGCCGTTCCTGCACAACGACGGCGGAGCCCTTTTCAGCAACACCGCTCTCGGCGTCGACGCCCTGATCAGCTCGACTCCCGGTGTACCCAGCTACTACAACGGGGCGACGAATACGGCTGTCGGCGCCTTGGCGCTCCGGGACAACACCACCGGCTTCCAGAACACCGGGAGCGGCGCCAGCGCGCTCCTGTTCAACTCCACGGGCTCGCGAAACACCGCCAACGGCGCTTACGCGCTCGAGTTCAACACCACTGGCGACTTGAACACCGGTGTCGGCGCCCTCGCGCTCGTCTTGAACACCACGGGCTTCTACAACACGGCCAGCGGTGCTCTCGCTCTCTCCAGCAACACGACGGGCAGGGCAAATACGGCCAACGGCACCAATGCTCTCATCGGCAACACCACGGGCTCGCTGAATACGGCCAGCGGTGCATACGCTCTACTTTCGAACACCACGGGCAACTTGAACACGGCCAGTGGCACCGGTGCGCTCCAGCTGAATTCCACGGGATCCCGAAACACAGCTCTGGGCTACTTCGCTGGCTTCGCCAACTCCACCGGCACCGACAACATTCTTATCGCCAGCTATGGGGCCAACGAATCGAACACCCTGCGCATTGGCGAAGGCACCGGAACCGGGATCTTCGAGCAGAGCCGGGCGTTCATCTCCGGCATCCGGGGGATCACGACCGGGTCTGCGAACGCCATCCCCGTCCTGATCGACAGCTCGGGGCAACTTGGCACGATCTCGTCGTCGCGCCGATTCAAGGAGGAGATCCGGGACATGGGTGAGGCTTCGGCCGGCTTGGCGGAGCTTCGGCCGGTGACCTTCCGCTACAAGAGGGCGTTCGAGAATGGCGACAAGCCGATGCGCTATGGCCTGATCGCCGAAGAGGTGGCCGAGGTCTTCCCGGATCTGGTGGCCTACGACGCCGACGGTCGACCTGAGGCGATCCTCGACCATCTGCTGGTGCCGCTGCTGCTCAACGAAATCCAGAAGCGGCAGCGAGAGAGTGTTGCGCAAGCGGAAACGATTGCCCGGCTCGAGGCCTCGCACGAGGCTCTACTTCTACGGTTGCAGCGCCTGGAGGCGGTCGCGGCCAAAGCGATCCCCCCGGTGGCGCAGCCGCGTGCAGCGCCTGCACCATAGAACGACGGTCGGGCCTGTCATCGCCGCTGGCGAGGAGGTGAATGGACACTCCGACCGAGGGATCCGAGTCTCGGAGCTACTTCCGGAAGCTCCGAGACCAGCCCGAGCGGCGAAACCTCGCGGAACTCCGGGGATCAACCCTCCGCGGTGACCGGGTCGATCAGCCTCCGGATCTCTGTGACCAGCGTGGCCGGGAAGCCGCTGCGCTCGGCGTGCTCCTGAACCAGCGCCTCGTCGTCAGCCAGATAGACGCAGAACGTCTTGTCCGCCGCGACGTAGCTGTGAAGCCACTGGATGTTCTTGCGCTCGGCCTGCATCTCGCCGAGGACGCCGTTCGACTGCGTGGCGGCGCCTTTGAGCGCCTCGCGCTCGGCCGAGCCGATCTCGGGAAGGTCACGTTCGATGATGAATCTGGGCATGGTTCGCCTCCTTGGGCGTTAGTTGCGACTGAAATAGCCGCGCGTCTCGGCCACGATCACGCCCGAGAGCAGCAGCAATCCGACCAGGTTGGGCAGCGCCATCAACCCGTTCATGACGTCCGAGACGCCCCACACGAAGTCGAGGCTGCGGATGGCGCCGAAGAAGACCGCGATCACGAAGACCAGACGGTAGGGCAGGATCGCCTTGGTGCCGACCAGGAATTCGATCGACTTCTCGCCGTAGTAGCTCCATCCGAGCACGGTCGAGAACGCGAACATCGTCAGGCCGATCGAGACCACCCAGCTGCCGAAGTCGCCGAGCCCCGCGCGGAACGCCGCCTGCGTGAGCGGCGCGCCGTTCAAGCCGGTCTCCCAGACCCCGGTGCAGAGGATCGCGAAGCCGGTGAACGAGCAGACGACGATCGTGTCGATGAAGGTCTGGGTCATCGAGACCAGCGCCTGCCGGGTCGGCTCGCGAGTCTGAGCCGCCGCGGCCGCGATGCCTGCGGAGCCGAGCCCGGACTCGTTCGAGAAGATGCCGCGCGCGACGCCGAAGCGGATCGCCTGGGCCAGTGCCGCACCGGCGAAGCCGCCCGCCGCCGCGGTGCCCGAGAACGCGCTCGAGAAGACCAGCTGGATGGCCCCCGGCAGCTTGTCGATGTTCATCAGGATGACCAGCCCGCCGCCGATCATGTAGAGCACGATCATCACCGGCACGAACACGCCGGTGAAGCGGCCGATCGACTTGATGCCGCCGAGGATGACCGCGCCGGCAGCGACCGCCATCACCAGGCCGGTGATCCAGTTGGGCACGCCGAACGCGTCGTTGAGGCCCGCGGCGACCGAGTTCGACTGCACCATGTTGCCGATGCCGAAGGCGGCGACCGCCGCGAACAGGGCGAACAGCACGCCCAGGAGCTTGCCGAGCCCGGCCGGCTTCACCCCGTTCGCCAGGTAGTACATCGGCCCGCCCGCCTGCTCGCCGTTCTCATCCGTGGTCCGGAACTTGACCGACAGCAGCGCCTCGGAGAACTTGGTCGCCATGCCGACCAGGCCGGTCATCCACATCCAGAACAGCGCTCCCGGGCCGCCGAGCGCGATCGCCGTCGCCACGCCGACGATGTTGCCGGTGCCGACGGTTGCGGCGAGCGCGGTCATCAGCGCCTGGAAGTGCGAGATGTCGCCCTCGCCGTCCTTCTCCTTGCGCACGATCAGCGCCATGTAGAGCGAGCCCCAGAGCTGGGTGAACTGGATGCCGCGCAGGCGGACCGTCAGATAGAACCCGGTCAGGAGGAGAAGCGGGATCAGCAGGTAGGGGCCCCAGACGAAGCTGGAGGCGGCGGAGACTAGGTCCATCAGGGATGAAGACACTGTGCTCCTTTCTAGGCCCGGCCTCGGGTGGCGACCCGACTGCCGCGCTTGCGATCAAGTGCTGGCGCGATTCTAGACCGACGTGGCTCACGAAGGTCCGGCCGGTGAGCAAGCCGAGCCGCAGCCACCTCCTTCTGTGTATGAGGGCTCTCACCAGAGCCGCGCCTGACACAAAGGAGATCACGCGAATGAAATCGAGAACAATCACCCGCTTCGTCCTGTGGACGTTGGTCGCCGGTCTTGCTGCCACCGCGCCCGCCGCCGCCTTCAATCCGCAGCCCGAGCCGCCGGGCAGCATGCCCCTCGGGATCGTCGAGACACAGATCGCCCAGATCAGCGTCCTCCATGCTCCGGGGTCGGAGGTCAGCGGCGTTGAGCCTTCACCCTTCCTCGTTGCGCTGGGTTTCTATGATGGATTCGGCACCCTGGTGGCCAGCCAGGAGCTGCGAGTCGAAGCCAGGCAAGCGGCGTCCATCCGACTCTCCGGACGGGACCTCGGGCTGCGCGGAAACGTTCGCCAGACGATCTATGGGGTTGTCGAGTGCCTGGGCAACGGAGCGCAGAAGGTCAGGTGCGCCCGGTCCCTCAACGCGAGCATGGAGCTGTTCGACGAGGAGACCGGTGTCACCCAGGTGGTCGTGCCGTTGGTAGCCGCCATCGTGCCGGTCCTGATCTCCGGGTAGAGGGAACGGAGGCGTGCGCCGGCCGGGTGGGCTCGGGAGCGGGCGGCCCAGATCCTTCTCTTGCGAGAGGGCCGCTCGCTCTTACCGGCCACGCGGGCTCGAATCCTCGGTAGACTCCCGCTTCGAGCAGGGAGCACTCCGTGGACCACATTCGCAACTTCTGCATCATCGCCCACATCGATCACGGCAAGTCGACGCTCGCCGATCGATTGATTCAGGCGTGCCACGGCGTCGAGGATCGTAAGTTCCGCGATCAGATCCTCGACTCGATGGATATCGAGCGCGAGCGCGGAATCACCATCAAGAGCAACACGGTGACGCTCAACTATGACGCCAAGGACGGCAAGCGCTACCAGCTCAACCTGATCGACACTCCGGGTCACGTCGATTTCTCGCACGAGGTGCGCCGGTCGCTGATGTCGTGCGAGGGCGCACTGATGGTGGTCGACGCCTCGCAGGGTGTCGAGGCGCAGACCGTCGCCAACCTCTACCTGGCGCTCGAGTACGACCTCGAGATCGTGCCGGTGATCAACAAGATCGACCTGCCGTCAGCCGACGTCGACCGGGTCGCCGAAGAGATCGACGAGGACCTCGGGCTCGATCCGTTCGGCGCGATCCACGCCTCGGCGAAGAAGGGGATCGGCATCGACGACGTCCTGGAGGCGATCGTCACCCGGCTGCCGGCGCCCAAGGGCGACCCGGCGGCGCCGCTCCAGGCTTTGATCTTCGACGCCCAGTACGACATCTACCGAGGTGTTGTGCTGATCGTGCGGGTCAAGGAGGGCACGCTTCGTCCAGGCAGCGAGATCAGCCTGATGCACAGCGGCAAGGAGTTCGACGTCGAGGAGGTGGGGCTGCTGCAGCTCGAGCGGGTCGAGGCGAAGGAGCTCAAGGCCGGCTCGGTGGGCTACGTGATCGCGGGCATCAAGACGGTGCGCGACATCGCCATCGGCGACACGATCACCGAGGCGGAGCGGCCGGCGCCAGAGCCGCTGCCGGGCTACAAGGAAGCGAGGCCGGTGGTTTTCTCGTCGATCTACCCGATGTCGAGCGACGACTACGAGGACCTGACCAAGGCGCTCGACAAGCTGGCGCTCAACGACGCCGCTCTGACCTATGAGAAGGACTCGTCCTCGGCACTCGGCTTCGGCTTTCGCTGCGGCTTCCTCGGCCTGCTGCACCTCGACGTCGTACAGGAGCGGCTCAAGCGCGAGTACGGCTTGTCGCTGCTGCTCTCGGCGCCGTCGGTGAAGTACAAGATCCTGCTCGAGGACGGGGAGCGGTTGGAGATCGAGAACCCGATGTTCTTTCCCGATCCGACCCACATCAAGACCTGCTGGGAGCCGTTCATCAAGGCCTCGATCATGATGCCCGAGCGCTACATCGGCGCGGTGATGGATCTCTGCCGCGAGCGGCGGGGCGGCAAGACCGGCTTCAACTACCTGGCGGTCGGTCGCGTCGAGCTGACCTCGCAGATGCCGCTCGCCGAGGTGCTGTTCGACTTCTATGACCGGCTCAAGACCATCACTCAGGGTTACGGCTCTTTCGACTACGAAGTGCTCGACTATCGCGAGGCCGACCTGGTCAAGGTAGACATCCTGGTCAACGACGAGCCGGTCGACGCACTGGCGCAGCTGGTGCATCGTGACAAGGCGCGCCAGCGTGCCCTCCACTACTGCGAGCGGCTCGCCGAGACCATCCCCAAGCAGCAGTTCAAGATCGCCATCCAGGGGGCGATCGGCGGCAAGATCATCGCCCGGGCCACCATCAACGCCTTCCGCAAGGACGTCACCGCCAAGTGCTACGGCGGCGATATCAGCCGGAAGCGCAAGCTGCTCGAGAAGCAGCGCGAGGGCAAGAAGCGGATGAAGATGGTCGGCGCGGTGGAGATTCCGCAGGCGGCGTTCGTGGCGGTGCTGCGGTCGGACAAGGACAGCTAGCGAGCACTTCGAAGTGCGGTCGGTTCAGCCGTTCCAGGAGCGCCGGAGGGCCATGACTATCCCGGTCAGCAACATCCCGAGGACGAGCCAGGCGTAGCGGCTCGGTTCGCGCGCCGCCGCCGGCGAGACCCCCGCGGCAGTCATCTCCGCCAGACCCACCAGGGTCTTGACGGTCTCCACCTCCTTCACTCCCGACGAGTCTTCCTGAGCGCGACCGATGACCAGGCGCGCCTGGTGGACCGAAAGCTCGCGCGTCGCGACCGCCGTGCCGTCTTCGAGGCCCGAGGGTACGAGCAGGTCTCCGGCGGCAACCGGTCCCCGGACCTTGACCGGCACCTGCCCGAGAAAGGCCACGATCGCGTACCCGGAGGCATCCTCAGGGCGGGGAAGGCCGGCCGCGACGATCGGCCGTGTGCTGACCACCATCGCCCGATCCGCCGCGGCTGTGTGCAGAGACACCCGGCCGGCAGAGAGCCCGACCACGTCGCCGGGCTCGAGCCGATCGTTCGCGTCGAGCTTGAGTAGATACTCGGCGAAGTCGGACGCCGGACCGACCACGGAACCGTCGAACTCGATGCCGCCGGCGCCATCTCCCTGAATCTCCCCGATGACGTTGCCGTCGCCGAAGAAGGTGATGAAGTTCGTCCCCTGGGCCGGGACCGCGGCCGGGCTCGTCAACGCGAGCACGTCGGCTCCCGCGATCTGGCTGACGTTGGAGACCAGCGCAGCATGGTTCTCGGGAATGGCGCCCGAACAGCACGCTGTTCCTCTCACCAGGAGACCACGACCGGCGCCCACCGGCGAAGAGAAGTACCCGCCGAGAGGCCCTATTCCGAAGACGCCGATGCCGTCGCTCGTTCCGTAGACGCCCGCTCCGGCTCCCCGGCCGCGAACCCCGATATTGAAGAGGTCAGGATCAGCGGCGACGGCGTCGAGGCCGAAATGGAGGGTGCCCTCTCGAGCGCCCGTCGAGCTCGACAGGAGAGTGCTCGGGAGGCCGCTCCTCTCGACGCCAGGCACCTGCTGCTGCGGAGGCTCGAGCGAGCTCGACTCTCGTTCCCCCAGATACCGTCGAAGGGTCGCGAGCGCCGTGCGAACCTCCTCGTCTGAGGGTCCGGCGGCGATCTCGAAGAGCCACGGCCGCGACCATTCGCCGTGCACGCCCAGGGCGGTCGAGCGTACCGACCAGGCGTAGCGAGCGCCCGGGCCCGGGCACTGCGCGAGCGCCGGTGTCCAAGCCTGCGCTGAGCCAGGGAGCGAGACAGCAAGCTCTCGCTCCAGTGGGCCATCCGCTTCGTCCGCGGGCACGCGATAGACCTCGAGCTCGACAGTCTCGGCTCCTTCCGCGAGCGTCCAGGTGAAGGTCGGACAGCCGCCCCAGACGGTCACGATCTCGGATTCGTCCCCTGGAGACACCGGGGCCGGTCCCTGCGCAAGGGCCACGAACCCCACCAGACTCAGAGCGGTCGACAGAGCGCTTAGCTTCCACCTCATCAGGCACCTCCCCTTCGGTGCGGCGCGGCCGGGCTCGTGGGAGCCGACCGCGGCGACCGAGAGTGACGCAGAATAGAAACTCGGATTCGAGGAGAGCATATTCACTCCGGCGGGTGGTGTCGATGAGCACGTCTCGAGCCAATCCGCCGGTCCGGCAGAGTTGGCAATGCTCGCTGGCGTAGCACCTGACCCACCGGCACATCCCCGTATTGCGCCAGGATCCGCCCGCTCTGTGATCTAGCGGTCCTGACTGGGCACTTCGAGGTCGCGGTCGGTATCAGCCATTCCAGGAGCGCCGGAGGGCCATGACTGCCCCGGTCAGCAGCATCCCGAGGACGAGCCAGGCGTAGCGGCTCGGATTGCGCACTGCCGTTGGCGAGAGGCCCGCGGCGGTCACCTCCGCTAGACCCACCAGGGTCTTGACGCTCTCCACCTCGAGCTCTCCCTGCGAGTCCTCGAGGGCGCGACCGATGACGAGCCGCGCCTGATAGGCCGAGAGCTCGCGCGTCGCGACCGCCGTGCCGTCCTCGAAGCCCGAGGGCACGAGCAGGTCTCCAGCGGCGACCGGGCCCCGCACCTTGACCGGCACCTGTCCGAGAAAGGCGACGAGCGCGTGGCGGGACACCTCGTCGGGTTCGGGACGCCCGGCCGCGACGATCGGTCGGGTGCTGACCACCATCGCCCGATCCGCCGTTCGGGTCTGGCGGGACACCCGGCCGGCAGAGAGCCCGACCACGTCGCCGGGCTCGAGCGGATCGCTCGCTTCGAGCTTGGGGAGGTACTCCGCGAAGTCGGATGAAGGGCCGACGACGGAGCCGTCGAACTCGATGCCGCCGGCACCGTCTCCCTGAATCTCCCCGATCACGGCTTGATCGCCGAAGAAGGTGATGAAGTTCGTCCCCTGGCCCGGGACCGCGGTTCGGCTGTACAACGCGAGCACGTCGGCCCCCGCGGACGCACTGGTGTTGGCGATCAGGGCAGCGTGGTTCGATGTGGAAGTGCCCGTGCAACACGCCGTTCCAGCCGCTGACAGAGCGCGACCTGCTCCCCCAATCGAGACGAAGTAGCCGCCGACAGCGTCGCCCCTGCCGACGACGCCGAAACTGGAGCCCGTTCCGTAGACTCCTATGCTTCCTCCGCCGTCGACTCCTATGCTTCCTCCGCCGTCGACCTCTCCGTGGATCCCGATATTGACGCCCTCTCTGGCGCCCGTCGAGCTCGAGAGCAGGAGTCTCGGGAGGCCGACCCTGCCGGTGTCCGGCGCCCGTGGCGGCGAGATCTCGAGCGAATCTGACATGCCCTGTTTCAGATATCGCCGAAGGGTCGCAAGCGCAGTGCGTACCTCCTCGTCCGACGGTCCGGCGGCGATCTCGAAGAGCCACGGAGGCGACCACTCGCCGGTCTCGCCCCGGGCGATCGAGCGCACCGACCAGGCATATCGGGCGTCGGGATCCGGGCACTGCGCGAGCGCCGGTGTCCAGCTCTGGGCCGAGCCGGGGAGCGACGCTGCCAGAATCCGCTCCAGCGGTGCGTCACCCTCGTCCTCGGGCACGCGATAGACCTCGAGCTCGATGGCCTCGGCCTCCTCCGCGAGCGTCCAGCTGAAGGTCGGACACGCGCCCGAGATGGATACGATCTCGGCTTCGCTTCCCGGCGACACCGGGGTCGGTCCCAGCGCGAAGACCGCGCATCCCACCAGAGTCAAAGCGGTCGACACAGCGGCTGGCTTCCACCTCATCGGGCACCTCCATTTCCGTACGGCACCGGTGTGGCTCGTCAGACCAAGCGTGCGGCTACCGCAATCCACGCAGAGCAAGAACTCAGAATCGCGGTCATCATATGACCGATGGCGCCCTTCGGGTTGTTCGGCCCCGGCAAGCCCCTCAGTTTGTGAGTCGCGGGCAGCGATAGTCTGTGAGCGTGCCGCCGGGGCTCTATCTCCACGTACCGTTCTGCGCGACGGTCTGTCCGTACTGCGACTTCGCGGTGCTGGTCGGAGATCGGGGGCGACGTGAGCGCTTCGTCGAGTCCCTGATCGACGAGGTCCGACTACACGGAACGGACGGCAGCGCGACGCTCCAGGGTTTCGACACGATCTACTTCGGCGGCGGTACGCCGTCCATGCTCGAGCCGGCACAGCTCGAGCTGATCCTGACCTCGTTGACCGCCGAGCTGGCGATCACGGCCGATCCCTGGACCTTCCTCGAAGCCAACCCCGAGGACGTGACGGAGGAGCGCCTGAGCGCCTGGGCGGATCTCGGCGTCCGCACGCTCAGCCTCGGCGTCCAGTCGTTCGATCCGGACGAGCTGAGGTTCCTCGGCCGATCGCACGGTTCCGGCGAGGGCAGCAGGGCGGTCGAGCTCGCAATGGACGCCGGTTTCACGAGCGTGTCGCTCGACCTGATCTACGGCCTTCCGGGTCAGACCGAAGGCGCCTGGCGCCGGACTCTCGAGACCGCGCTCGCCCTCGCTCCCGATCATCTCTCCTGTTACGAGCTCACGATTCACGAGGGCACGGCCTTCGGCGTCCGCAAGCGGCGCGGCGAGCTGATCGAGATGCGGGACGAGGATCAGGCGGACCGGTTCCTGTTCACCCACCGGTTTCTCGCTGATCACGGCTACCCGGGCTACGAGGTGTCGAACTTCGCCCGCTCCGAGGCCCATCGCTCGCGTCACAACCAGAAGTACTGGGACCACACGCCCTACCTCGGGCTGGGGCCGTCGGCCCACTCGTTCGCCGGCCGCCGGCGCTGGTGGAACCAGCGCAGCCTCGGGCCGTGGCAGCGCCGGCTCGACTCCGGCGAGCTGCCGGTCGCAGCCAGCGAGGAGTTGAGCGACGCCGATCTCGCCCTGGAGCGGCTGATGCTCGGCCTGCGAACCTACGCCGGAGTCGACATCGACCTGCTGCGATCGCGCTACGGACTCGATCTCGAGTCGCCGGAACGGGCGGCGACGGTCGACAGCCTGCTGGCGCGGGGTTTGGCGCGGATCGAAGGCGCGTCTCTTGTGCCCACGCCGAGCGGACTGGTGGTCGCCGACACTCTGGCGCTCGACCTGCTGGGAGAGGTCGGCTGACTACCAGACGATCGCGAGCATCTCTGGCCATGAAGCGCGCCCACAGCGACGTGCGAGCATCGGCGGCACCGCGAGGTCCTCGGCCGATTCTGACGATCGTCTAAACCCGGCTGGGCGCAGGTCCATCGAAGAGTCATCATGAGGAGGAGGATCCCCCTGTTCGCGCTTCTGGTCGCGGCGCCGCTGGCCGCGCCGGGAGCCGAGGACCTCTACCCGCTGGCGCTCGAGGATCTAACGGCGTTCGCCGAGTCGGTGACCGCCGACAGCAGCTCGGAGCTGGAGCAGGCGCAGGCGATCGCGACCTGGTTCGCGACCCACTTCGATTGGACCGCGACCGACTACCAGCGACGGACGGTCGAAGAGATTCTCGAACGCAGGGGCGGCAACTGCGCGGAGCTGGCGCGGGTGACGACCGCCACGCTCGAGCGGCTCGGATTGCGAATGCGGCGGGTGCGAGAGATCAACCTGCATGTCGAGACCGAGGAGCGGCAGAGCAGCGCCAGCGCCAAGATCGCCGAGATGGGCAACCGTGCCTCGGTCTTCGGACGGCGGCACAACGATCACGTCTGGCTCGAGATTCTGGACACGAGCAGCGGCGAATGGTTTCCGGCCGACCCTTCGCTGGGTGTCGTCGGCGAGGAGGCCTGGATCGCGGCGCGCCTCGGGTTCGGCGAGCGGCGGACGCTCGATCCCTCGTCGGCCGACATGATCGCGCCGTTCGCGATCTTCGCCGAGGACGGCCTGACCGTGGACCGCAGCCGGCACTATCTGGTCGAGGGGTTCGATCGGCTCTACGGCGGGCGGCTCGGTCGACTCGACGCCTGGGAACGCTGGGTCGAGCTCATCGACGAGCTCGGTCGAGCCGCGCGAGGCGCCTTCCTCGGCGAGGTGAACCTGCACGACTACGACGCGCGGATCGCCGAGCTCGCGGTCACCTACGAGAGACTTCGAGCCGAGTACGCCGGAACCGGCGGCGGCTAGCTCCAGCCAGCGTTTCGGTCCGAGCGCCGGAGGCAGACCGCGCGGCAGCCTGGCCGTGCAGTGCCGGGCTGCAGAACGGACCGCTGCCTCCGACCGTTCGGGCGGGGTCCGTGTATTAGACTGACGCGGCAGCTCGAACCGTTCGAAACCCTCTGATGAAGCCGGCCCCCGTCGACTACACGGCCCCCGACTCGCTGGCAGAGGCGTTGGCGCTCCTGGCGGAGCACGGTTTCGACGGCAAGCTGCTCGCCGGCGGGCAGAGTCTGGTGCCGCTGCTCAACTTCCGGCTGGCGCAGCCCGGGGTGCTGATCGATCTCAACCGGGTGCGCGATCTCGACTACGTGCGGGAGACCGCCGAGGGTGGCGTGTCGATCGGCGCGATGACCCGGCAGCGTACCCTGGAGACCGACCCACTGCTGGTCGAGAGGGCGCCGCTCATGAACCAGGCGGCGCCGCTGATCGCCCATCCCCAGATTCGCAATCGAGGCACGGTGGGCGGCAGTCTGGCGCACGCCGATCCGGCCGCCGAGTTGCCGGTGGTGGCCGTGGCGCTGGAGGCGCGCTTTCGCTTACAGAGCCACGCCGGCGAGCGCTGGGTCGATGCCCGCGACTTCTACGTCGGCTTGATGACGACTGAGCTGGCCGCCGAAGAGGCGTTGGTCGAGGTCGAGCTGCCGCCGCTGCCGCCGCGCACCGGGTGCGCGTTCGTCGAGCTGGCGCGCCGGCACGGCGACTACGCGACCTCGGGCGTCGCCGCGATCGTGACGCTGGACGAGGCCGGTGTCTGCAGCGCCGCGAAGCTGGTCTACCTGAGCGCCGGCGACACGCCGATGACCGCCGCCGAGGCGGCGCAATCGTTGGTTGGCAGCGAGCTGTCCAGCGAGTCGATCCGGGCTGCGGCCGCGTACGCGACGACCGCGGAGATCGAGCCGACCGCGGACATCCACGCCTCGGCCGAATACAAGCGACACCTGGCTGGCGTGCTGACCGAGAGGGCGCTTCTGGCGGCGAAGGCACGGGCGCTGGGAGGAGCGGGATGATCCAGCGGCAGCGAGTCTCCGTGACGGTGAATGGTCGGGCGTATGAGCGCGAGGTCGAGCCGCGACTGCTCCTGAGCGACTTCCTGCGCCACGAGCTCGACCTCACCGGCACCCATGTCGGCTGCGAGCACGGCGTCTGCGGCGCCTGCACGATCCTGCTCGACGGCGAGCCGATCCGGTCCTGCCTGATGCTGGCGGTCCAGGCCGACGGCCTCGAGCTCACCACCGTCGAGGGCCTCACCGAGGACCCGGAGAAGCTCCACCCGTTGCAGCAGGCGTTCTGGGAGGCGCACGGGCTGCAGTGCGGCTTCTGCACTGCCGGCATCCTGATGACCATCCTGCCCTTCCTGAAGAAGAACCCGACTCCCTCCGAGGACGAGATCCGGCTGGCGTTGTCGGGCAACCTCTGCCGATGCACCGGCTACCAGCACATCGTCGACGCGGTGAAGCTGGCCGCCGACTACCTCGGAGAGGAGTCCTCATAGGAGGCCACGCCTCCTATACGGCGATGCCGATCCAGTACGAGACCGAATCCCTGGAGGCGCTTCGAGAGCGCTTCGCGAGCGGCGAGCTCGAGCCGCTCGACTACGTTGCCACCCTCGAGGAGCGGTGCGCCAAGATCGAGCCCGAGCTGCTCTCGCTGATGGTCGAGCCCGGCCGGTTCACGCGGCTGCGGTCCGAGGCGACTGAGCTCGCCCAGCGCTTTCCGGACGCGAGCGCCCGGCCGCCGCTCTACGGCGTGCCGGTTGGCGTCAAAGACATCTTCCGCGTCGACGGCCTGCCGACGACCGCCGGCAGCAAGTTGCCGACGCGTCTGTTCGAGGGCACCGAGTCGACGGCGGTGACCCGTCTCAAACGCGCCGGTGCGCTGATTCTCGGCAAGACGGTGAGCACCGAGTTCGCCTACTTCGGGCCCGGACCGACCCGCAATCCGCGCGACCTCACGCGGACTCCGGGCGGCTCGAGCAGCGGCTCGGCGGCGGCGGTGGCCGCGGGACTGGCGCCGCTGGCGTTCGGCACCCAGACGATCGGCTCGATCTCGCGGCCGGCGGCGTACTGCGGAGTGGTGGGCTACAAGCCGAGCTACGACCGGATCTCTCGCGAAGGCGTCATCCCACTATCGCCGTCGCTGGATCACATCGGCGTGTTCACGACCGACGTGGTCGGCGCCGAGCTCGCGGCCTCGCAACTGTGCACCGACTGGCGCAGCGTCGCGCCCGGTCGCAAGCCGATCCTGGCCATTTCGAAGGGACCCATGCTGAAGCGAGCCTCGCCGGAGGCGCTGAGTCATCTGAAGAGCGTTTCCGATCGGCTGGCCGAGAGCGGGTTCGAGGTCCAGGTGGTGCCGGCGATGCTCGACTTCGACGACATCGAGCGCCGCCACCGGTTGCTGGTCGCGGCCGAGGCGGCGGCGGTGCACGGCAGCTGGTATGCCGACTATGGCGCTCTCTATCACCGCAAGACAGTCGAGCTTCTGACTCAGGGGCGCGACGTGACCGCGAGCGAGCGTGAGCAGGCGTTCGCCGGGCGAGAGCGATTGCGCGACGAGCTCACGGGCCTGATGGCCGAGCGCGGCGTCGACCTCTGGATCTCTCCGCCGGCGCCGGGGGCAGCGCCGGTCGGCCTCGACAGCACCGGCGATCCGATCATGAACCTGCCCTGGTCCCACTGCGGGTTGCCGACGTTGTCGATTCCCGCCGGAACCGGCGCGGAGGGCATGCCTCTCGGCCTGCAGCTGGCAGGTGGTTGGAATCAGGACGAGGAGCTGTTCGCCTGGGGGCGGATGATCGAGGAGGCGCTCGGTGGCGACTGAGATCGAGTCGAGCGCGCAGCAGTGGCCGGTATGACCGTCACCAGCTGCGAGATCCGTCCCGGCGCTTACGCAGACTCGATCGTGCTCATGCACTTGCAGAGCTCGCTGGCGCGCCTGCCGGGGGTCGAAGACGCGGGGGTCGTGATGGGCACGGCGGCGAATCTGGAGCTGCTCGAGAGCAACGGCCTACTCCATCCCGAGGTCGCGGACGCCGGCGCGGACGATCTGGTGCTGGTTGTCCGAGCCGAGAGCGAGCAGGCCGCGGTCGACGCGCTGTCAAGGGTCGATGGGTTGCTCGCGATCCGCAAGACCGAGAGCGACGCCGACTTCCGGCCGCACGGCTTGCGCTCGGCGCTCCGGCTGTTGTCGTCGGCGAGCGTGGTCACGATCTCGGTGCCCGGTCGATATGCCGCCGGCGTCGCGCGCGAGGCGCTCGAGCGCGGCCGCCACGTGTTTCTCTACAGCGACAATGTCGCGATCGAGGACGAGGTGGCGTTGAAGACGCGAGCGCGGGACGCCGGGCTGCTGGTGATGGGCCCGGATTGCGGCACGGCGATCGTCGCCGGCCTGGGTCTCGGCTTCGCGAACCGGGTGCGGCGCGGCGGCATCGGACTGGTCGGCGCTTCCGGCACCGGCCTCCAGGCCGTGACCTGTGCGATCCACGGCTTGGGACAGGGTGTCTCGCACGCGATCGGCACCGGCGGCCGAGATCTGAAGGACCAGGTCGGCGGTATCACCGCGATCCAGGCGCTCGACCTGCTGAGTCGGGATCCGGAGACCGAGGTGATCGTCCTGATCTCGAAGCCGCCCTCGGCGGCGGTCGCCGAGGGCGTGCTGGCCGCCGCCCGCGGCACGGGTAAGCCGGTCGTCGTCCAGTTCCTGGGCCGACCCGCGCCCTACCGCTCATCGGGCGGCGTGCACTTCGGCACCGGTCTCGACGACACCGCGAGGCTGGCGGTCGCGCTGCTCGAGGGCGCCGACGATCCGGGCGCCGACCGGCCGGCGAGCGCTCTCGGAGTCGAGCCGCGCTCGGGCTGTCTCCGTGGATTGTTCGCCGGCGGCACGCTCGCGCTCGAGGCGCAGCAGGCGCTCTCGGGTCTCGGGCGCCTGCGCTCGAACGAGCCGATGGCGGGGAGCGAGCGGGTGGTCGACTTGACCCGGAGCGAGGGTCACACGATTCTCGATCTCGGCGCCGACGAGTTCACTGTCGGACGGCTCCACCCGATGATGGATCAGGATCTGCGGATCCGGCGGCTGCGGCAGGAGGCTGCGGATCCGGAAACCGGGCTGATCCTGCTCGACGTGGTCCTGGGCGAGGGGTCCCATCCCGATCCCGCGACCGAGCTGGCGCCGGCGATCCAAGCGGCGCGTGCCGCCGGTGATGCGGATGTGGTGGTTCTGATGATCGGAACCGATCTCGATCCGCAGGGCCTTGTCGATCAGACCGAGCGGCTGGAGGACGCCGGGGCGCGAGTGTTTCTGAGCGTCTCGGACGGCCTCGCCTGGGTCGCGGCGCGGCTCGGCAGCGAGGTCAGGACGCTCGGCATCGGCGCTCGGGAGGAGAGGTCGGAGCCAGGTGGCGTCGAGCAGACCGGGGTGCGGGCCGGGGAGCGGGTCGCCGTCGAGCCGAGCTCGCTCGCCGCGCCGCTCTCCCTGATCAACGTCGGACTCGACTCGTTCGCCGACAGCATGGTCGATCAGGGCGCCGAGGTCGTGCGGCTCGACTGGCGCCCGCCGGCCGGTGGAGATGAGAAGCTGATGGCGCTCTTGGAGAGATTGCGATGAACATCGATCAGGCCAACGCCGATGCGGTCGGCCGGATGATTTCGACCCGGCCGATGCTGACCGGCGTCGCCACTGCTCGCGATGTCATACCCGGCATGCGCGAGCGCCTGCTGCTGCATGCCGGGCCGCCGATCGAATGGCAACGAATGTCGGGGCCGTTGCGTGGCGCCGTGATCGGCGCGCTCCTGTTCGAGGGTCTGGCGGCGGACGAGACCGAGGCGACGGCTCTGGCCGAGAGCGGCGAGATCGATTTCGAGCCCTGTCATCACCACGCGTCGGTCGGGCCGATGGCGGGCGTGATCTCGGCGTCGATGGCGGTCTACGTGATCGAAGCGGACCCCAAGGGGTCCGATGGAGCGCGGCGCGCGTTCTCGAATCTGAACGAGGGCTACGGCAAGGTGCTGCGCTACGGCGCCTTCGCACCCGAGGTGCTCGACAAGCTCCGCTGGATGAACCGGGTGATGGCGCCGCTGGTCGGCTCGGCGCTCGAGGCGCTCGGTGGTATCGACGTGCGGGCCCTGGTAGCCGAGGCGCTGCACATGGGCGACGAAGGGCACAATCGCAACAAGGCGGGCTCGCTCCTGTTCGCCAAGCATCTCGCGCCCGCGGTGGCCGAGGCCGAGGGCGAGCGAGCCGACGCCGCCGAGGTGATCCGCTTCCTGGGCGACAACGCCCTGAGTGTGCTCAACCCGGTGATGGCAGCGTGCAAGGCGATGGCCGACGCGGCGCACGGCGTCGAGGGCAGCACCCTGGTCACCGCGATGGCGCGCAACGGCACCGACTTCGGGATTCGCGTCAGCGGACTGGGCGACGAGTGGTTCACGGCCCCTGCGGCGACGCCCGACGGTCTGTATTTCTCGGGCTTCACCGCCGCCGACGCCAATCCCGACATCGGCGATTCGACCATCACCGAGACCGCAGGCATCGGCGCGTTCGCGATGGCCGCCGCGCCGGCGATCGTCACGTTCGTTAGCGGCACGCCACGCGACGCGCTCGACGCGACCCTCGAGATGTACGACATCACGGTCGCCGAGCATCAGCAGTTCACCATCCCGCAGCTCGATTTTCGCGGCACGCCGGTCGGGATCGACCTGCGCAAAGTGGTCGAGTTCGGTGTCACGCCCCGTGTCAATACGGGCATCGCGCATCGCGAGGCGGGCGTCGGCCAGGTGGGCGCGGGCCTGGTGCGACCGCCGGTCGAGATCTTCCAGCGCGCGCTCGAGGCGTTCGCGCAGAAGTACGAGCTGTGAGCGGCGGACGATGAGCGCACTCGGCAACGCCGACCTGCATCACGCGATCCTCACCAGCATCGTCGAGCGCGGCTTCGCGCCCGAGCCGGATGAACTTGCGGAGCGGTTCGGCGCGTCGCTCGAGCAGGTGGAGTCGGCGCTGCGCGCGCTACACGAAGATCACGGCGTGCTGCTGCACCCTTTCTCGACCAAGATCTGGGTGGCGCACCCATTTTCGTGCGCCCCAACCGGACATCTGCTGCGACGCGGCGAGCGGACCTGGTGGAGCAACTGCGCCTGGTGCTCGCTGGGCGCGGCCGCGCTGCTCGGCGGTGAGATCTCGATCTTCACTACGCTGGGCGGCGAGGAGCGGCAGGTTGAGCTACGGGTGGTCGACGGTGAGCTGCGCGATACCGGCTTCGTCGTTCATTTCCCGATCCCGATGACCCGCGCCTGGGACAACGTGGTCTACACCTGTAGCACCATGTTGGTGTTCGAAGATGAGCGGGCCGTCGACATCTGGTGCGCGAGCCACCGGATCGGGCGCGGCGACGTCCAGCCGATCGCCAAGATCGCCGAGTTCGCGGCGGTCTGGTACGGACGGCATCTGGACCCGGGCTGGAGGAAGTGGACGAACGGCGAGGCCGCCGAGATCTTCGAGCGCTTCGACCTCAGCCACGAGATCTGGCGGATCCCGGGCGGCGACGACCGGTTCTAGCCTGCCCTGCTCCCCGGATCAGGGCCGCGACTCGTCGATCACCGCGCCCTCCGGCATGACCAGAGCGGCTTGGTCGAACGGCTTGCGGAACGACCAGTCATCGATCGTGCAGGCGGCGTAGACGGCCTGTTCCTCGTAGATCGTGAAGCGGGTCGGCACCAGCAGACCGTCGACCGATGAGTACTCGTCGTACACCAGCACATGGGGAGGCGTGTGCTCCACGCCCTCCGGCAGGATCGACGTGTAGGTGACGATGTACTCGTTGGCGTGCAGCCGGTGCGTCTCGGGGTGGATGTAGAGGACGTAGTAGTCGTCGGGGGTGTCGCCGACGCCGGCCTCGTAGGTCACGCGCACGGTGCGGTACTCGGTCGGATCGTCGGCGAGCTTCGCGACGCCCGGCTCGGACAGGACGACGCCGGGATCGTGGACGACCCAGGGCAGGTTCAGGAAGTGGTAATTGAGAAGCGCGTAGAAGCGTGGCGGGTAGGGTGCCTGCCAGTTCGAGCTCCACGCGCGCTCGCCGTCCCAGGCCATATGCATGCCGTCGCCGACTTCGAGAAGCGCTCGGCGAGAGCCCTGCTCGACGACGATCCGGCTGGGCGGACCGGGCTCGCCTTCGGCTCCCGACCAGACGTCGACCCAACTGACGGTCGGCGCCGAGCGCCAGCGCTCCATGCCGCCGTGGGCGTCGGTCATGGCTTCGATCAATGCTAGCGATTCCGGCGGTCCGGTCGCGGCGGTCGCGGGTGGCGTGTTGGCGGCGGTCAGGATGGTGAGGGCGATCAGCGGTAGCAATCTCATGACTTCTCCTTGGTTCTGACTCTACGCGAACAAACGACTGTCGGATCGATGGAGTTTCGTTCGACCACCCGCCGTTGCGCAGTAGGATGGCTCGCGATGGAAGACAAACGGCTCGAGCAGGCATCGAACCTGCTGCTCGGGAAGTCCAACTGGGCTGGCGGCGCCACGGTGCTCGGTTGCCTGCGCGGCGTCGACGCCGCGCAGGCGGCGTGGAAGCCGGCGTCCGGCGGCAAGAGCATCTGGGAGCTCGCGCTGCACATCGCCTACTGGAAGTACGCCGTGCGCCGGAACCTGGAGGGCTCCCCCAAGGGCGGCTTTCCGCGCAAGCCTTCGAATTTCCCTTCCCTGCCCGATCCGGCTGACGAGTCGGCCTGGAAGAGCGACCGAGCTCTGCTCCGCGACGAGCACCGGCGCCTCATCGACGCGGTCGGGGCCTTCGACCGCCAGCGGCTGGATGAGGCCGCGCCCGGCTCGCGCTCGTTCCGTCATGTCGATCTGATCTACGGTATTGCGATGCACGATGGGTATCACGTGGGGCAGATCCAGCTGCTCAAGCGGCTCTGGGCCAGCTCGAGTCGCTGACCGCAGCGATCTGTGGTTCCTCTGGATCGACAATCGGGTATAACCGAGGTTATACTCTTGTCGTGAAGACGGCGATCTCGCTCCCAGATCCGCTGTTCGAGGCCGCCGAAGAGCTCGCTCGGCGGCTCGGTATGAGCCGGAGCGGTCTCTATGCGGCCGCCATCGCCGAGTACGTGACCGGTCGTCGAGATACTCGCGTGACGGAGGCTCTGAATTCCGTCTATTCAGAAGAAGCGTCCGAGGTCGACGAGGTCTGGCTCGACGCGCAGGCCGAGACCGTGTTCGAGGAAGACTGGTAGTGCGCCGAGGCGAGATCTGGTGGGCCTCTCTGCGTGATCCGCGGGGTTCGGAGCCCGGGTACCGCCGGCCGGTCGTTGTGGTCCAGGCGAACAGCTTCAACGAGAGTCGAATCGGAACCGCCGTCTGCGCGGTGCTGACCTCCAACCTCCGGATCGGAACAGCACCCGGGAACGTACGTCTGAAGCGGCGGTTCACGGGCCTTGCGCGCGAATCGGTGGTAAACGTCTCGCAGCTCCTGACGCTGAACCGAGCTGCTCTCACCGAAAGAGCGGGGCGGCTCGACGAGACCAAGATGCGTGAGGTCGACGACGGGCTGCGTCTGGTTCTGGCGCTCTGACCGCTTGGCGCCCTACCCGGCATCGCTCCTCCTCACGCCGCTCCGGCGGCCCTAGCTCTTACCCGATCCGAACCGGTAGACGAAACCGATCGAAGCGAGGTCGATGTCGTCGCCGGCGATCTCCTGGAAGCGCTCGTACTCGGCGCGCACCGCCCAACTTCGGGTGACCCTCACGGACAGGCCGACGCCGAGCATCGAGTCGACGTCGCTCTCCCGGCGCTCGGTGACCCGTGACGACGCGAAGGTGGTGAGCCTCGCCTCCCACCGCTGGAGGCCGACCTTGCCGTTGAGGTCGACCCGATCGGCGACCGGCAGGGCGATCACCGCGGCGAGAAAGGTCGCCTCGGGTCGGTGGATGTCCACCGCCACGGAGCCGATCGGAAAGTCCGCGCTACCGTCGGAGGTGGCGTTCGAGAACGTCACCCGAGCGTCGTAGTCCTGATTGAGCACCGTATGGCCGATCTCGAGCCCGAGGTGCCTGCCGAATCGGTAGCCGGCCAGGACCTTGCGGCCGCTGTCGTGCTCGTCGACGCGGCCGGAGAGGGCGAGCGAGCCGTCGTCGAAGTCGGCCGCGTCGTGTCGATAGGTGGTGCCGCCGATGTTGGCTCCGACGTAGAAGCCGGCGTCGGCCGCCGGCAGGCGAGCCGCAGCCAGGGTGAGAAGCAGCGCGGCGAAGAGAGCTGTGTTGAATTGTCTGTTCATGGTTTCGCCTTCCTGTGTGCTGGTGTCGACTGGTTGGTGTCGTTCCGTCGCTGTATCAATCGCGACACTGTCCGGCCCACTACCGGAAGAGGCGTGATTCGAGGGTGGCGACCGCAGCTTCGCTGTCTGCGGCCGAGCAGTTCTCGGGAGGCGACCAGGGCGTGAAGCCCGGCGCGCTCTAGCGGCTCGAGGGCTGCAGGCAGTCCGCGCCCGGCCTGTCGTTCCGATGGAGCTGGATCTTGCGCTCGAGAATCTCGAAGAACGTCTCGAGCTCGGCCATCTGACGGCGCAGCTCGGCACGATGGCCCTCGAGCAGCTCGACGCGGGCTTGAAGAGTGCCGGCGCCGTCGCGCGCCAGCGCCACGTACTCGGCCATCCGGGCGATCGGCATTCCGACCGCCCGCAGCCGCTGGAGCATCCCGACCCAGCGGGCATGGTGATCGCCGTAGACGCGGTGGCCGTTGCTCTGCCGCGGCACGTCGGTCATCAGGCCGACGCGCTCGTAGTAGCGCAGAGCGTCCGGTGTCATGCCGGTCCGGTCGGACAGCTCGCCGATGCTGAGGGTCTGATTGTTCTCGGTCATTCGATGACAGGCTATCGGATCGAATCGACAGTTGACCTGGAGCGCGCTCCATGGATTACGGTTCTGGGCGTGAGAAGTTCAACTGCGTGCATGGCCGGAGCGTGGTTCGTTGTCTCCCTCGCCGTCTTTGCCGTCGGCGATGTCCTCGATTCGCCGGAATGGCCGCAGCATCGAGGGCCGGGCGGCGACGGCTGGGGTGCGGCCGCTGAGCTTCTAGGCGGCGCTCCGTTCGGGCTCGAGCGCGCCTGGGCACGGCCGCTGGGAACCGGCTACTCGGGGATCGTGATCTCGAACGGGCTCGGCGCGACGCTATACGGCGACGGCGCCGAGGATCGATTGATCGTGTTCGACGCGGCGAGCGGTGAGACGCGCTGGGAGCGAAACCTCGGCGCGACCTATAGGGGGCACCACGGGTCGGACGACGGGCCGAGCAGTACTCCCGCGATCGCGGACGGCAACGTCTACGCGTTGTCGCCGCGCGGTCGCCTGGTCGCGTGCCGGCTCGAGGACGGCGAGCTGGTGTGGGAACGCCAGCTGCATCCGGATTCGGCGCCGGACTACGGGTTCGCCACGTCACCGATGCTGGTCGGCGACCTCGTGGTTCTCCAGGCCGCGGGCACGACAGGGAGATCGTTGGTGGCGTTTCGTCGGCGAGACGGAGCCGAGATCTGGTCCGCCGGGGAGCAGCCCGCCGCCTACGAGAACGCGACGCTGGCGCAGATCGACGGCGAGCAACAGGTGCTCGCCACGGATCGACGCTGGCTATTCGGAGTTGAGCCGGACAGCGGGGAGATCCTCTGGCGTCACGAGCATGATCTGGGGCACGAGATCGGTCTCGCCCAACCGGTTGTCCACGAGCAGTCCTCGGTCTTGGTGAGCTCGCTGGATGGGGCGGCGCTGTTCGGTGTCGTCCGCGAGGAGGGGCGATGGCAGGTGACCGAGCGCTGGCGAACGACCGATCTAAAGCGCTCGTACACGGTGCCCGTTCGACACCAGAGCCATGCGTACGGGTTCAGTGGCAGCTTCCTGGTCGCGATCGATCTGGCCGACGGCCGGGCGACCTGGCGCAGCCGAACGACCGGCGGCGGCAACCTGAGCCTGGTCGCCGGGCACGTCGCCGTGCTGGGGCGCGATGGGCGGCTGGTGGTGGCGCCGGCGACGCCCGACGGGTTCCGGACGTCTGCTGCCCTTCAGGTACTTGATGGGGGAGGCGTGACAGCGCCCTCCTTCGCCGAGTCGACCTTCTTCGTTCGCGATCTCACTCGGATGGCAGCCGTGCGAGTCGTGCCGCGGGCCACCTCGACTCCCGACCAGGTCGCCGCGGAGCCGACGATCGTCGAAGGGCGGGGGGAGCTGGAGCGCCTGCTGGCGCGCCTCGAGGGGAGTCGAGATCCCGCGGCGGTGATAGGTGCGTTCTTGGACGAGCAGTCGGCTTTCCCGATCGTGGAACCCGACGGGCTGGTTCATTTCGTCTACCGAGGCGCGGCCGACTTCGTCGCGCTCAAAGGCTCGGTCGTCGCGTTCGACCCCTCCGACGAAGCCCACCTGCCGATGTCCCGAGTGCCGGGGACCGACTTGTGGTTCGTCAGCGTCGATCGCGACCCGAGCGGCCACTGGGAGTACGTGTTCGAGATCGACGGCACGCCGCTGACCGATCCGTTGAACCCGCACACCGTCGGCTCGATGTTCGGTGAGGTATCCGAGCTGCGGATGCCGGGGTGGCGCACGCCCGCGCACGTCGAGCCGTCGATCGGCCCGAGCGGGCGCCTGGAGAGGGTGCGCTTTCCGAGCGGGATCCGTGGTGATGAGCGCGAGATCGTGGTCTATCTGCCGCCGGGGTACGGGAGCGGGATGTCTACCTATCCGTTGTTGCTCGTCAACAACGGGCTGTTGGCTTTGGAGCAGGGCAAGCTCAACCACACTCTGGACAACCTGATCGGCGAAAGTGTCGAGCCGCTGGTCGCGGTCTTTCTGCCGCGCAACCGTGACGAGCTCGGCGGGCCAAGGACGGACGATTACACGCGCACGCTCGCCGACGAGCTGCTGCCCTTCCTGGAACGGCGATACCGGTTGCGGGGAACAGTCGTGGATCGCGCGATCGCCGGCGTCGGCAGCGGTGGCATCGCTGCGGTGCACTCCGTCGTACATCGACCGGACATCTTCGGCAAGCTGGCGATCCAGTCGGCCTACTTCCCTTCGCCGGAGCTCGCGGTCGCCCTGCTAGCGGCCGCCGCCCGCGACTTGGATGCGCTGACCGTCTACGTCGAGTGGAGCCGCTTCGACATCCAGGTCGAGCGGATCGGAGTGGATGCGATCGAGGACGGGCGGCGCCTGGCAGATGCGCTCGAGGCCGCAGGTGCGTCGGTGCGCCGGAACGTGGTCGACGGAGCCCCGGGGTGGGCGAGCTGGCGAGCGCAGTCCGACGACATTCTCGAGCTGCTGTTTCCGCTTCACCGCTGAACAGCCGGGGAACGGTGCGAGCCGAAGCTCTTGAACCTCCGGCGAGTGCTCCTCCCGGACGAGCATCGGGCCGTGAGCGCGGCCGCCGCGGCGCTCGATGTCGCGGGCTCTGACTCCGCCCGTGATCCCGATTGCTCTCGGACCGCGCCTGTGGAAGTAGAAGGAGAACACTTTGAGAAATTCGACCTGTCGGAGGTTTGCTTGCTTTGCGCTGCTTTCCTTCGGTGCCGCCTGGGAGCGGCTCGACTAGTGCTGCCGGGAACACCGCAGATCATGCGTTACATGCTCGTGTCCACTTGAAACTGGGGAGGACTCTATGAACCGCATCGCATCGCGACGCTTCGTCCAGATCGGGCTCGTCCTGGGCCTGGTCTCCCTTTCCACCCTGGCCGAGGAGCGGCGGCCGCTCAGCGAGAGGCTGGAGGGGCTCCTCCAGGACCGGCGCGAGGCGCGCTCGCAACAGAGGGAACAAAGGGAACGGGCTCGCGTCCGGACCGCTCGACCGTCCCCACCGCCGCGGACAGTGACGCCTCCGGGCAGCTACTCGCTCTCGATCGACGGCGATTTCGAACTGGGGGGCTTCGTCTTCAAAGAGGGCCATCCGTTCCTGCACAACGACGGCGGGGTCGCTGGGGCCAACACGGCCCTGGGCATCGACGCACTGATCAGCACGACTACGGGTAGCTCGAACACGGCGCTCGGAGCCTCGGCGATGCAGTTCAATGCCACTGGCCAGCGCAACACCGCCAGCGGCGTCTACGCGCTGTATTCCGACACGGAGGGCGAGGACAACACCGCCATCGGCGCCTTCGCACTGCACTCCAGCGACGACACCGAGAACAACACTGCCGTCGGCGCCTACGCGCTGTTCTCCAATACCCAGGGCGAGGAGAACACGGCCAGTGGCGCCTTCGCGCTGTTCTCCAATATCGGGGGCGGCCGCAACACCGCCATCGGTGCCTACGCGCTGCACTCCAACACCGACGCCGACAACAACACCGCCATCGGCTACTACGCGCTGTACTCCAACACCGGGGGCGAAGAGAACACCGCCATCGGCCGCGACGCACTCTCGGACAACACCACAGGGGGAGAGAACACCGCTATCGGCGCGTTCGCCATGCAAACGAACACCACGGGTAGCTACAACACCGCGATCGGCTACCAGGCGCTCAATTTGGGAACCACCGGCAGCAGAAACACCGCAATCGGTTACAGCACGCTCTTGTTGGCCGATACCGGCTCCCGCAACATCGCCCTCGGCTACGGCGCGGGGTACCTGAACGAACACGGCTCGAACAACATCTGGATCGCGAACTACGGCGCCGAGGAATCCAACACCCTGCGGATCGGCAAGGGCACCGGCACCGGCTACTCCGAGCAGAATCGCGCCTTCATCTCCGGCATCCGGGGGATCACGACCGGCGAGCCAGGCGCGCTTGCCGTGGTGATCGACAGTGAGGGGCAGCTCGGCACAGTCTCCTCGTCGCGGCGGGTCAAGGAAGAGATCCGTGACATGGGCGGGGCGTCATCAGAGCTCTCCGAGCTGAGACCGGTGACGTTCCGATACCGGAAGGCCTACGAGGACGGCTCCAAGCCGCTCCGCTACGGCCTGATCGCCGAGGAGGTGGCCGAGGTCTTTCCGGAACTGGTGGCCTACGACGCGGAGGGGAGGCCGGAGTCGGTTCTCTACCACCTGCTGCCGCCGATGCTCCTCAACGAGCTGCAGGCAGCCCAGGGGGCGATCGCCGCACAGCGGCGGCGGATCGAGACGCAGGAGGACGAGCTCCGGCGCCTTCGGGCTCTCGCCGGGGAGCTGACCGGCCTCCGGGCGCGACTCGAACGGCTCGAGGCGGCGAGGCTGGCCGACCTCGGGCAAGAGAAAGCGTCAACCGGAAGGGCCTCGACCAAAGGGAGAACGAGATGAAGAGGATCTCGAAGAGGAAGACATTGCTCGCGGCGGCAGCCGGTGCCTGGGCCATCCAGCTCTTCAACGGAAACACGAGCAATGGCGGCGCCAACGGCAAGACGACCTTCAGCAACTTCGTCTGGCCGGTGCGTGGCGGGCAGTAGCCATGGTCCGCCAGCCGTCAGCACTCCTGCCGGTTTGGCGAGCACCACCGGAGACACCCACGAAGCATTGAAGAGCGTAGGAGGTTCCGATGAAGTGGATAGTAGGTGCCGTGGCTTTCTTTCTGACCCTGCTCAGTACAGCTGTGGTCGCGGAAGGTCCCCTGCCGGTGTCACCAGGAGGCCAAGCAGGGGTTGCCGTAGTCTCCGGGCGATGCCCGACGTTCAACTGGACAGCGGTTGAAGGTGCCCAGTCGGTGGACCTGGTGGTCTACCGACTGCCGAAGGAGGAATCGGACGACCAGCCAGTGCCGGTGCTCTCGGTGAGTCTCCCGGGCTCGGCGCACGGATGGACGCCGTCACTCGGCCAATGCCTGGAGTCGGGTCAGCGCTATGCCTGGTCGGTGCGGGCCACGGGCGAGAGCGGTGAGATCGAGTGGTCGGAGGCGAGCCTGTTCGAGGTCTCGCTCGCGCCCTCGGTGGCGGCGGTGGAGGACGCGATCGCGGTTCTCCGGCGCTACGTCGCTATCGAGGGAAGCGGGGAAGGAGCCGCCGGGGCTGCGGATCTCGGGACGGTCGAGCCCGAGAGGCGGCGGCCGGAGGTGGAGCGGGAAAGCCACCGGATCTCGGCCCGCACGGGCGCGGCGGGGCGGGAAGCTCGGGCCGGAGTGGAGGAGCCCGCGCCGCCTGCGCAGACTCCGGCGCCCACCCTGGGGGATGCGTCGTTGACGGTAGATCAGCAGCTGCACCTGGGCTCGGCAAGCGACGTCTTCAAGGACGATCTGCTGTTTCTCTGGAGCGACTCGGACGGCAACCTGGGCGTGGGGAGTCGGGGCCTCGAGTCGAACACGTTGGGGATCGAAAACACCGCCGTGGGGGCAGACGCCCTCCGCGACAACACCACCGGCTCGGCCAACACTGCGGTGGGCGAGGAAGCCCTCCGCGACAACACCAGTGGCTTCTCCAACACCGCGGTGGGCGAGAACGCGCTGAAGGGGAACGAAAGCGGTTCAGAGAACACTGCGGTGGGCGACGGCACCCTCCGCAACAACTTCAACGGCTCCTTCAACACCGCGGTGGGGTTCGCGGCCCTCATGAGCAACACGACCGGCTCCGACAACACCGCAGTCGGACCGTACGCTCTTACCAGCGCTATAGGTACCCAGGACAACACCGCGGTGGGCAAGGACGCCCTCAGATTCCTCCAAGGCGGCAACGAGAACACCGCCGTCGGCGAGCGGGCGCTCAGGAACAGCACCATCGGCCACCACAACACCGCGGTGGGGGACGACGCGCTCCAGAACACCAACGGCTACAACAACGTCGCGGTGGGCGACGACGCCCTGAACAACAGCACCGGCAACAACAACATCGCCGTGGGACAGGCCGCCGGCACCAACGTCACGTCCGGCAGCAGCAACATCCACATCGGCAACGCCGGCCTCTCGGGGGACGGCGCGACGATCAAGATCGGCACCCTGGGGACCCACACGTCCACCTACATCGCCGGGGTCTACGGCGTGGCGGTCGGCGCCACCAACCACGTGGTCTATGCGGACAGCACCGGGAAGCTCGGCGAGATGTCCTCGTCGCTCAGGTTCAAGGAGGACGTGCGCGACATGGGCGGAGTCTCGGCCCGGCTACTCGATCTGCGCCCGGTCACCTTTCGCTTCCGGGAGGCGTCCAGCCAAGGACGGGAGCCGCGGCAGTTCGGTCTGATCGCGGAAGAGGTCGCGGAGGTACTTCCGGAACTGGTCACATACGACGACCAGGGCCAACCGAAGAGCGTGCGCTACAACCTGCTTTCGACCATGCTCCTCAACGAGGTCCAGAGGCAGCAGGGACGGATCCGGCTGCAGGGGTGGCTCCTGGGAGTCATGCTGTTGGCTGGTGTAGCCGTCGCCATCTGGCGTTTGGCGTAGAACCTCCAGTGACCCACGAGCGTTCCAATCGAATCGGACCTCCTGCCGTTGGTGGGAGGGCGGCGGGGCCGGCGCCGATGGGATGGGCCGCGACGTCACCGTCGTCCAGGTCCTGGAGAGGGCCGAGGAACGCCTCGCAGCCGAAGAGGAGTTGCGGCCCTCCGAGGAGGCGATGATTGGCCGCTCTCGGAAGGCGGGACGAGGCGGAGCCGCTCCTGGCGGAAGGGGCGGCGGCGCTCGAGGCGACTCTCGGCGCCGAGCATCTGCTGACGCGCGAGGCGCGCGAACAGCTGCGGCTGATCCGGAGCGCCGACCCTCCCTGACCGACTTGGCGAGCAGATGACCCGGGTCGCCGAGCTCGCCGGAGGTCGAGTCTCGCCAACCACGACCGGAGCGCCATCACAGGTAAGATGGCAGCTCCTCGATGACGACTCAGTTCTTCGGCGAACGCATCAAACGCAACGAGGACCCGCGCCTGCTGACCGGGCGTGCCCTCTTCGTCGACGACGTCCACCTGCCGGGGATGCTGCACGTCGCCTTCGTGCGTAGCCAGCACGCCCACGCGCGGATCAACTCGATCGACACCTCGGCGGCGCTCGCCCGCGACGGAGTGATCGCGGTCTACACCGCGGAGGATCTCGGCGATTACTGGCAGCCCGGGCCGCTGCTGGTGCCGCCGCCGCCGATCGAGCGCTGCGTGTTCAATGAGCGCACGCAGGTGCCGCTGGCGAAGGGCAAGGTCAAGTTTGTCGGCGAGCCAGTGGCGATGGTGATCGCTGTGAGCCGCTACGTCGCCGAGGACGCGGCCGGCGAGATCTTCGTCGACTGTGAGTGCCTCGACCCGGTGATCGATCTCGAGGCGGCGCTCGCTCCGGGCGCAGCGACGGTACACGACGATCTCGATTCGAATGTCGCCGCGCACGTCATTCAAGAGAAGGGCGACTACGAGACCGCCAAGGCGGGCGCCGATCTGGTGCTCTCCCGACGCCTGCTCTACGATCACGGCGCCGCGGCGGCGATGGAGAACCGGGGCATCGTCGCCGACTGGGACGAACGCACGAACCGGCTGACCGTCTGGGACACCACCCAGGCGCCGATCCCGATCCGCAACGGCCTGGCCGCAATGCTCGGGCTGTCCGAGAGCCAGGTGCGGGTGATCGCGCCGTTCATCGGCGGTGGTTTCGGCCCGAAGATCATGATGTTCTACCAGGAAGAGGTTCTGGTGCCGTGGGCGAGCCGGCAGCTCAACCGGCCTGTCAAATGGATCGAGGACCGCGAGGAGAACTTCTACGCCACCACCCAGGAGCGCGGCCAGACCCACGACGCCGAGATCGCTCTGACGTCGGACGGCCGGGTCTTGGGGGTCAAGGACGTCTTCCTGCATGACACTGGCGCCTACGCGCCGTACGGGCTGACCGTCCCCATCAACAGTCAGTGCACGCTGCTCGGGCCGTACCACGTGCCCAACTACTACAGCGAGTTCACCGCGGTGTTCACCAACAAGCCGATCGTCACGCCCTATCGCGGCGCCGGCCGGCAGCACGGCGTGTTCGTGCTCGAGCGTCTGTTCGACTTTGCGGCGCGCGAGCTGGGCATCGATCGCGCCGAGATTCGTCGCAAGAACTTCATCGCCGCCGACGCGTTTCCCTACGATAACGAGATCATCTATCAGGACTTTGCGCCCCTGATCTACGACAGCGGCAACTACGAGCCGGTGCTCGACAAGGCCAAGGCGATGATCGGCTATGACGAGTTCGTTCGCGACGAACAGCCGCGCCTGCGAGCCGAGGGCAAGGCCGTCGGGCTCGGCCTGGTCGCCTACGTCGAAGGCACCGGCATCGGGCCGTACGAAGGCGCGCGCGTGCAGGTCGAGTCGAGCGGTCGGGTGAGCGTCGTCACCGGCGTCGGCACCCAGGGCCAGGGTCACTTCACGTCGTTCGCTCAGGTGGCCGCTGAGCAGCTCGGTGTGAGCGTCGACAAGATCGACGTGGTCACCGGTGACACGGATCAGTTCCACTGGGGCGCCGGCACCTTCGCGAGCCGCGGCGCGGTGGTGGCGGGCAACGCGATCAACGAAGCCGCGCGCGACGTGCGCGCCAAGATCGTCGCCATGGCCAGCGAGGAGCTCGAGGTCTCGGGCGACGACCTCGAGCTGGTCGACGGCACGGTGCGGGTCAAGGGCGTGCCGCAGAAGTCGATTCCGCTCGGCGAGCTCGCGGTGCGCGCCAATCCGATGCGCGGCGCGGTCGAGCCGGGCACCGAGCCGGGGCTCGAGGCGACCAACTACTTCGGCCCTGAGCGCGGCGCCACCGCCGCCGGCGTGCATGCGATGCTGGTCGAGGTCGACCGCGAGACGCTGCAGGTCAAGATCCTGCGCTACGTGGTGGTTCACGATTGTGGCCGGGTGATCAACCCGCTGATCCTCGACGGTCAGATCCACGGCGGCGTCGCCCAGGGGATCGGCAACGCCTTCTACGAGCAGTTGATCTTCGACGACACCGGCCAGCTGCTGAACGCGTCCTTCATGGACTACCTGCTGCCGACCGCGCTCGAGGTCCCGAAAATAGAGATAGGCCACGAGGAGACTGCGTCGCCGCTCAACCCGCTGGGAATCAAGGGGGCGGGCGAGGCTGGAGCGATTCCGGTCGGCCCGCTGTTCGCCCAGGCGGTGGAGGACGCGCTCGGCGTCGATGAGTTCGAGATTCTGGAGATTCCTGTCACCCCGAGCCGGCTGTGGGAGCTGCTGCAGGGGCCGAGAAAGGAGTCGGGCAATGAGCAAGGAGACTCGTGACCACGTCCGGGTGCGAAAGTCGCTGGAGTTCGAGTATCGGTGCGATGGCCAGGCGATCAGCGCGCGGATCGAAGACCTCAGCGAAGGGGGCGCGTTCATCGACACGGCGAACCCGCATGCCAAAGGCTCGGAGCTGCGGTTCAAGCTGACCCTTCCGGGCGAGGAGCCGATTACCGGCGCGGCGCGGGTCAGATGGCAGCAGCCGACGGTCGGCATGGGCATCGAGTTCCTCGGCCTCAGCGAGGCACAACGCGAGGCGATCAAGTTCTACGTGGCGGCCGAGTTCTTCAAGAGCTTCAGCGGCGACTAGAGCCGCCAGCGGCCCCGGCCTGCTCGGAGAGCCTCCCATCCCAGAGCCGTCAGAGGCGCAGCGTCGAAGGCAGATGCTGCTCTTTCCGTCGGAGGCTCACGTCCGCTCCGTGAAGCCGATACTCGGAGATTGAGCGCTCCATGAGCCCGATCGCCAGCCGATCGCGCCTTGAGATGTAAAGGGAGAACAGGAATGGAGCGTTCGAGCACGAGCCTTGCCTGCATGGCACTGATCTTTTTGACGATGTCTGTCGCGTCGCCGGCACTCGGTGACGAGAACGACTTTCTCGAGTACTGCCTCGAAAACCCGAAGCAGTGCGCGCTGTCGGTGGAGGCGGTTGATGAAGGGTGGCAGCGGCACTGGAACGCGGATCGGCCGCAGGTGCTCGCCTCCACTTTCAAGACCCTGGTGCTGATCGCCTACGCACAGGCGGTCGCCGACGGCGCTCTCTCCCCGGACGACACCGTCACCAAGGAGGAGTGGGCTCGCTACTTCGCGGGCGGCACGACGTTGCAGCAGTCGTGGAGCGATCTCGGTTCGCCCGATCGCGTGCGCCTCGACGACCTGGCGCGGGTGATGATCCTCAACAGCGACAACCAGGCGCCCGACCTCTTCCTGGCGAGTCTGCTCAAGAAGAAGGCGGTCAAGCAGGCGACCAACCTGTTCGACTGGCACGATGCACCTGTGACCATCAGCTCCATCTTCGCTCTATGGAGCAACCTCGACGATGTCGGCGGCACCGGCAACCGGGTCGCGACCGACTACGGCGGCTTCGAAGCCGGCGGCTTCCAGAAGGAGCTGTCGAAGATCACCAAGAAGTTCCGGAACGACGGCTTCGTCGAAACTGTGCGGGAGAATGGGTGCGCGCAGCCGCCCTGGTTTGTGGGAACCCCGCCGTGCTCTCCGGCCCAGCCTTTCACCACCGAAGAGAGCCTTCGCACGCTCGAGAACCACCACTTCACGCGCAGCACGACTCGCGCGTACGCCACTCTGCTGCGAGGTCTTCTCGACCGTACGCTGCTTTCTTCCGCGGCCCAGGAGGTCGTGGATAGGAACCTCGACCAGGCCTGGCTCGATCGCTTTCCGACCTTGAAGGGCACGTTCTCGCGTTACGGCCTGAAGGGCGGCGGCCTGGCGACGGGTGCGGGCCAGCAGATTCTGACCTGGGGACACTACATGGAGACCGCCAACGGCCGCTACGTCGTGGTCCTCTTCCTCCAGGACATGCTCAGCTCTCGCAAGACGCCCGACACCGGCGACATCAACGCGTTCGCGCAGCAGTTTGCGCTCAACGCGACGTTCCGGCAGAAGGTCCGCGATGCCTTTGACGACCGACCCCTGCCTACCGATCTGGTGCCGCGCCTCAAGAAGGTAAAGCTCGGCGGCAGGTCGGTGACCGTCAAGGCCAAGGTGGAGAACTCGTCGCCGGTCGCCACCGGCGCGTTCGAGGTCGCCCTCTTCCTGCTCGACGACGCGGAGACCGAGGGGGCGACTCCCGTCGCCACCAAGGCGGTCAGCTCGCTCGGCGCCTATCGCACCAAGGCGGTCACCCTCAAGTACACGGCCGATGAGGACGTCACCGGCAAGCTCGCCGTGGTCGTCGTGGACTCGGGCGCTGAGATCGTGGAGCAGGACGACGACAACAACAGCACCTGGGAACGGCCCGACTAGAGCTCGAGCGACCTGGCCCTCGAAGAGCGGCGGCCGCGCCGACGTGGCCACGGCCGGACGAATCAACAAGGCATATGCCGCCCGTCTCTCGTACCTCCGTGCGATCCGGTTCATGGGCACCTGCGGGGATCGGTGGCCGCGGGGACAAAGCCTCCGCTCATATAGACTCTTCCATGACCTACGACTGCGCCAATCGAATCGGAGCTTTCGCGATCCGTGGGAGAGCTATGGGGCAGGTTCGGGGAGTGCCGTGCAGCCGCGCGCTCGCCGACCCGACCGCGTCGCCGAGATGCCGGAAGACAAGGAGATCACCCAGCTCTTACAAGCCTGGAGCTCGGGCGATCAGGAGTCCCTCGATCGGGTGTTGCCGCTGGTCTACAACGAGCTGCGCCGACTCGCCGCGGCGAAGATGGGGCGGGAGCGCGGCGATCACACCCTGCAGCCGACCGCTCTGGTCCACGAGGCGTTCGTGCGTCTCACCGAGCTCCATCGCATCGGCTGGCGCGATCGAGGACATTTTTTCGGCGCCGCCGCCCAGATCATGCGCCGCGTCCTGGTCGACCATGCGCGCAAGCATCGCGCTGCCAAGCGCGGCGCCGGCAAGATACAGCAACTTGACGAGGGACTCCTGCTGAGCGACCGGCAGGCGCACGAGATCGCCGTCCTGGACGACGCACTGCACGACCTCGAGCGGCTCGACGAGCGGCAGAGCCGCGTCGTCGAGCTGCGCTACTTCGGAGGCTTCAGCGTTCCGGAGACCGCCGACGCTCTGGGCATCTCGAGCGCTACCGTGAAGCGCGACTGGGCCGTCGCTCGCGCCTGGCTTCAAGGCTACATGGAGGCGGGCGGCGACCCCTTCGAGACCGAGCATGTCGACCCGACGGTCTAAAGGAGGCTCGTCGAGCGCGATGGATCCGGCCACCTGGCAGCAGGTCAAGGCGATCTGCGGCGATGCGCTCGAGCGCGACGCCGGCGAGCGCGAGCTGCTGGTCGCCGAGCGCTGCGGTGAGGACGTCGGGATGCGACAGCAGGTGCTGAGGCTCCTGGCGGCGCACGACCGCGCCGAGCCCGACTTTCTCGAGCAGCCAACCGGAGGGCCGTTGGAAGCGGCCGTCTTCTCCCGAGTCGGACAGCGCTTCGGAGCGTGGGAGCTGGTCGAGGAGCTGGGCGCCGGCGGCATGGGAGTCGTCTATCTGGCCCGGCGGCGCGAGGCGGACTTCGAGCAGCGGGCCGCCCTCAAGGTCATGCGGCTCGCCGGGGATGCCGGTCTGAGAGACCGCTTTCAACACGAGCGTCAGGTGCTGGCTGGCCTCGAGCACCCCAACATCGCCCACCTGCTCGACGGCGGCACGACCGACGAGGGGCTGCCCTACTTCGCCATGGAGTATGTCGAGGGGCGACCCATCGATCGCTACTGCGACGAAGAGGAGCTGTCGATCGACGAGCGCCTGGCCCTCTTTGTGGAGGTCTGTTCGGCGGTCGGCTATGCCCATCGCAATCTGGTGGTACACCGCGACCTCAAGCCGTCGAACATCGTCGTCGCCTCGGATGGACGCCCCAAGCTGCTCGACTTCGGCATCGCCAAGCTCCTGGCCGAAGGCCCCGGCGATGTCACGTTTACCGGGTTCCAGGCCCTGACGCCGGACTACGCCAGCCCCGAGCAGCTCGAAGGCACGGCGATCACCACCGCCAGCGACGTGTACTCGCTGGGCGCGCTGCTCTACCTGTTGCTCACGGGCCGTCGGCCGTTCTCCGCCGGCACGAAGTCTCTCCCGGAGGCGGCACGAGAGCGCAGGCAGCCGCCGCTACGGCCGAGCGATGTCGTCGACGGTGCCGGGGCACGCCGCCTTCGAGGCGACGTCGACAGCATCGTGCTCAAGGCACTGCGCCCGGAGCCTGAGCATCGCTACGGCTCGGTGGACGCCCTGGCCGAGGACCTCGCCCGATACCGTGACGGGTTGCCGGTCGGAGCTCGCCAGGGTACCTTCTCGTATCTCTTCGGCAAGTTCCTGAGGCGGCACAAGGCGGCGGTCGGCGGCGGCGTGCTCGTCGCCTTCGCTCTCGTCGGCGCTACCGTCGTCTCGAACAGGGCCGCCGCAGTCGCGAGAGCCGAGCGAGCCAAGGCCGAGCGGATCAGCGGTTTCCTGCAGCGGATGATCTCGTCGCCCGACGCCAGCTGGTTCTCCTC
>JAJCXP010000257.1 GCA_029263375.1 Acidobacteriota bacterium
AACGATGGGTTGCGCGGGCTGGCGCCCGAGATGACGGAACGCAATCTGCGCGAGATCGTCGAGCGCGGACGCGCCGCCGGGGTCGACGTGGTCCTCGCCGGCATGCGCCTGCCGCCGAACTACGGCCCGGACTACGTAGAGCGCTTCGAGGCGCTTTTTCCGAGGCTGGCGCGCGAGCTCGATCTGGCGTTCGTCCCGTTCTTGCTCGAGGGGGTCGCGGGTCGCCGGCGACTGAACCTCGCGGACGGGATCCATCCGAACGCCGAGGGTCATGTGCAGATCGCCGCTGCCGTGCTGCCGGTGGTGCGGGCCGCGGTCGAGGAGCTGGGGCCGGTAGCCGCTTCGCGCTAGCTTGAATACGGTTGCGTAGCAGGGAGCTGGTGAGAAGGGCAGGCTAGTGGGAGGCCTTGGCTTTCAGCCAGAGTCGCTCCATCTCGTCGAGGTTCGCCTGGTCCATGGTCCTGCCGTCGTCGGCGATCGCCGACTCAATGTGCTCGAAGCGCCGCCGGAACTTCAGGTTGGCGCTCGCCAGCGCCGCTTCTGGGTCGATCTTGAGGTGCCGGGCCAGGTTCGCGACGCTGAAGAGCAGGTCTCCGAGCTCCTCGTGGACCGCATCGCGGTCGCGCGGCTCGCCGGTGGCATCGAGCTCCTGCCGCAGCTCGGCGAGCTCCTCGTCCACTTTGTCGAGAACGCCGGTCGAGTCGGGCCAGTCGAACCCGACGCCTGCTGCCTTCTGGGTCATCCGGAGGGCGGCCACCAGCGCCGGCAACGAGGTCGCGACGCCTGACAGCAGCGACCCGGTACGTCGGGGGTCGCGGGCCTTCTGAGCCTCCCACGAACGTCGCACCTCGTCGGCGCTTTCGAGGCGCTGGTCGCCGAACACGTGCGGATGACGCTCGATCATCTTGCGCTCGACCCGCTCGACCGCGGCGTCGAGCGAGAACCACCCCAGTTCCTCGGCGATGCGGCCGACAAAGGCGACCTCGAACAGCAGATCTCCCAACTCGGTGAGCAGCTCGTCGGGGTCGCCTGAGTCGATCGCCGCGGCGGCCTCGTGGGCCTCCTCGAGCAGGTACGCTCTCAGGTCCACGAGCTTCTGTTCACGGTCCCAGGGGCATCCCTCGGGTCCTCGCAGGTGCGCGACCAGGTCTACGAGCCGCTGCAGGCGATCCGGTTCGACAGTCATTCGGCTGCGGGATCCTACCGCGTCGACTTCTTTTTCTTGAGGCGCCTTGTTACGATCGTCGACGGCATGGCGGACGAGAACAACGAATCGGGCAGGATGAAGGTTGTCGACAAGCGGATGTTCACCGCCGATGGCGAGCTGCGCGAGGATTTTCAGCATGTGGGTGCGAACGCCGCCGGGTCGGAGGCGAAGGCCGCCGAGCCGCCCCGAGAGCCCCGACCGATCGAGTCGCCGCCGGAGCTTCGGCCCGTTGAGCCGTCTCCCGCAGCCGCGCCGCCGTCGTCGGAGCCCGCGGTGCCGCCGGCCGAGAACGCCGCGCACGCGCAGGCCCGTGCCGAGATGTCGGGTGCTCCCGGCGCTCTCGGGACGCCGGGCTTCATGGATCTGGTCGGCATCCTGGCGGAGCCGGTCGCAATCTATCTTGGAGACGCGAAGCTGCCGGACGGCAACTCGGCCGAGGACCTCGACGCGGCGCGCTTTCATATCGACCTGCTCCAGGTGGTGCATTCGAAGACGGCCGGCAACCTGACCGTCCAAGAGAGTGCCGTGCTCGACGACCTGCTCTACCAGCTGCGAATGCGCTATGTCCGCAAGCGAGGGTAGCTGGGGGCGGGTCTCGTGGCGGTGCCGTTTCGTTCTCTCGCTGTCCCTGTTCGCGGCTGCGGCCTTCGCGCAGACTCCGGCGCCGCGCCCTGACAATCCGACCTTCCCTGTGGGCGCCCAGGCGCGCGGTGCACTTGCGCGCATCCAGGTGGACTGGTTGGACTGGGTCGTCGCCTGCAACGACGCGGACGGCGCTCGGGCCGACGCGGTGGTCGAGAATCTGCTCTCCCGCACCCGCCTCCTCGGCATGGAACGGGTACCGGCGCTCTCGGTCGCGGCCGCTCTGCGGGCCGTGGAGTTTGCCGAGGCGGGCGACCTGGAACGCGCGCGGTGCGGCCTGGCCGCGGCCGAGCGGCTGGATCCGCGACGGCCCGAGGCGGCGTTCGCGGAGGCCCGGGTCGCTGCTCTGCAAGGCAACTATCTGAGTGCGGCCGGCCGGTACGTGGGCGGTCTGCGACGCGCCCTCGAGGCGCCCCAGACCCGCGTGATCCTGCTCAACAATGCCGGCGTGTGGGCGACCACGGTGCTCTCGCTGAGCGGACTGCTGCTGGTGGGGGTCTTCATGTTCTCGCGGGGCACGCAGCTCTACCTGGACCTCTTCCGCTACTTCAGCCGCTTCGTGCCGGCCGTCGCTTCGCACCTGCTCAGCCTGGTGCTGCTGAGCTGGCCACTGCTTCTGCCTGCCGGGGTTCTGTGGACCGCGATCTATTGGTCGGTGCTCCTTTGGCCGTATGGCGGCAGGCTCGAGCGAGCACTCCTGATCGGGATCTGGCTGTTCATCGGCTCGCTGCCGACGCTCCTTGCCGAGCAGAACAGACGGGTCGGGCTGGCGCTCTTCGCACCGGTGCAGTCGATCGAAAGTGCCTCGCGCGGCGAGCTCGAGGGCGATCTGTTCAGTCAGCTGTCGCTGCTGGCCTCGATCCTCCCCGAGAGTCCGGCGCTCGCTCACTTCGGAGCCGATATCCACCGCAAGATGTCCCAGATGGAGAACGCGCGGGCGCTCTATCGCAGGGTGCTGACGGTCGAGTCCGAGAACGCGGCAGCGCTCAACGGCCTCGGGATCTACTATTTCCACGTCTCGGACTTCGGGCAGGCGGTCGAGCACTTCAGCCGCGCGTTGGCCAGTGACGCTTCGCACGCGGAGATCCACTTCAACCTTTCGCAGACCTACTCGGAGCTCTACCGGTTCGGGGAGTCGGAGAGGAGTCTGAGGCTGGCGCGGGAGCTCGACAGCGATGCCGTCAGCCGTTGGCTGCAGGACGAGACCAGGCGCACGGTGCCGTTGGACGGTGGCCTCAGACGGGTGGCCGACATTCGCTCCGAGCTTCGGGCGCAGTGGCGGGTCCGCGAAGAGGTGCCTGGTTGGCTCTCGCACTGGCGGCGGACCTTGTCGCTGCCGCTGGTCGCCGTGTTTCTCGGCATCTCGATCGCGGTGCGGCTCCTGACCCGGCGCGGTCCGCTCGCCAAGCCGGTCGAAGGTTGGTGGGGTTCGCGGGTGGACCGGGTTCGGCGGGCGCTCCTGGCGGGGGTTCCGGAGGCGGAGGGCGGCCACCCGGGGCGGGCGGCGATCGCCGTTCTGGTCATGGTCGCGCTCGGCGCGCTGCCGCTGATCGGCTCGGTCGGCTACAGCGTGCCCTGGCTGCGAGGCCCGTCGACGAACTCGTTGGTCGGCGTTTCGGTGGTCGGTCTGCTGCTGTTTCTGGGTCTCCGCTACTGGAACGAGGGGCGGGATCGCCTATGAAGACCGAAGGCTCGATCGAGCACAAGGGTCTACCCGAGCTGCTGATCGCTCTGGCGCGAGAGGGTGGCACGGGCATCCTGACCATCCAGGGACGCGACGACATCATCGCGTTCGCGTTTCTGGAGGGAGGCGTGGTCTCGGCCGACGCCCTGAACCAGACGATGGAGGACGGCCTCGGCCAGGTGCTGGCCGAGGAGGGGCTGTGCGGCGCCGACGACTTTGCGCAACTCGCGTCCGAGTATCAGAGCGGCGGTGGCCAGGTGGTCGACCTCCTGGTCGAGCGCGGCTTTGTCGACCGGGAGCAGCTGCTGGCGGCGGTGCGCACCCACACCTACCAACTGTGCCGGCGCGCGCTCGGCTGGACGGAGGGCGAGTTCAAGTTCTACCGCGGCGACGAGGTGTCGTTCGAGGAGGGCGTCGATCCGATCACCCCGGAGGAGCTCCTGATCCGCGCCGGGCGCGCCCTCGGACGCGACCTTTATCCGGGCGGTGCGCCCGCGACCGACGAAGTCTACGCGCGCGCCAAGGGCAAGGCCCGCGCGGCCGCGGCGGCGGGCGGGGGCCTCGACGACCTCGACCAGACGGCGATCGTGGCCTTCAAGTTGATCGACGGTAAGCGCTCCCTCGGTGAGGTGGCCGAGGAGAGTGGCGTGCGCGAATACCGTCTGGCCTATCTGCTTACGCGCTGGCAGGCGGCCGGCCTGGTCGAGAGCACCGGCCGCCGCCGACCGCGACCCGAGCCGGTCGCGCAGGACGTTTTGCAGTCGAAGCCGGAGAAGCCGGCCGCGCCCAAGGAGTCGCGCCTGCGCGGTTGGCTTGCCGCCGGCAAGCGGGCCCGGACCGACTGGACGTTGTGGCCCTGCCGTCTGCTGGCGTTCGTGTTAGTGGTCCTGGTCCTGGTGTCCGGGTTCACGTCCCCACTCCGGATGCTGCTGCCCTTCCCATGGCAACGCGGTCTCCAGGAGGGGCTCGACCGTGAACGGACGAGCGCGGTCCTCTCACTGGTCCGGCGAGCCAACGGCGTGCACTACCTTCTGCACGGTCGGTACGCCGAGGGGCTGTCGGATCTGGTGGAGGGCAAGCTGCTCTCTTCCGTCGATCCGGCGGACGAGAGGGGACGGTCGCTGACCTATTCGATGAGCGACGCGAGCTACTCCGTGACCTCGGCGGTCGAGGCCGACTCGGAGCGGTCGACCCTCCTGCAGGAGTCGGTCCGCGGTAACGTCCTGCTCGACCCAGAGCTGGGGCTGTCGACCGAGAGCCAGCGGCCCCTGCTCGTCCTGCTCGAATAGAGCGGTCGACACCCTCGCCCCTCCGGTCTTGACTGGAAACTGCGGTCGTTGCGGGCGATGGGGTGTGGAATAAGATCTTAGCGGATCATTGTTAGATAATGCGTGGCGCATGATTGACAGCAGCGCACTTAGGTTTGTACTATTGAGCGCTGGTAAGTAGACCCTTTGGAGGATTCGACTCGTGAGCAAAATCATCGGAATCGATCTGGGAACGACCAACAGCGTCGTCTCAGTCATGGAAGGTAGCGAGGCCAAGGTCATCCCGAACGCCGAAGGCAATCGGACGACCCCCTCGGTAGTCGCGTTCGCCAAGAGCGGCGAGCGGCTGGTAGGACAGGTGGCCAAGCGGCAAGCGGTCACCAACCCGGCGAACACCGTTTACTCGGTCAAGCGCTTCATGGGGCGCCGCTTCGACGAGGTGAGCGAGGAGCTGAAGATGGTTCCCTACGAAGTGGGGAAGAACGCCGAGGGCGGTGTGCGGGTGGTGGTCGAAGGCAAGAAGTACTCGCCTGAGGAGATCTCGGCGATGATCCTGCAGAAACTCAAGCAGGCGGCCGAGGATTACCTCGGTACCAAGGTGGAGAAGGCCGTGATCACGGTACCGGCCTACTTCAACGACGCCCAGCGCCAGGCGACCAAGGACGCGGGCAAGATCGCCGGCCTGGAGGTCGAGCGGCTGGTCAACGAGCCGACCGCGGCGGCGCTCGCCTACGGCCTCGACAAGAAAAAGGACGAGTTGATCGCGGTGTTCGACTTCGGTGGTGGCACCTTCGACATCTCGATTCTCGAGGTCGGCGATGGCGTCGTCGAAGTCAAGGCCACGAACGGTGATACCCACCTGGGTGGCGACAACATCGACCAGCGGATCATCGAGTGGCTGCTCGAGGAGTTCAAGAAGGACCAGGGCATCGACCTGGCCCAGGATCCGATGGC
>JAJCXP010000258.1 GCA_029263375.1 Acidobacteriota bacterium
CCGCCGAGACTCACGTTCTCGGCGATCTCCTCGAGATAGTCGCGCGTCTGCTTGTCGACCGCATGATGCTCGGCGACCTCGACGATCAGCTGCGCATCGAAACGCTCGTGTCGACGGCGATCAGCGTTCTGCTCAGGCTGCACTCCTTGGCTCGATCGCATGGTCCGCTCCTGGTTTCCGCCGGCCGCATAGCCGCCCAGCGCGTCGAGGTTACGATCGAGCTCTTGGCAACACTAGGTATTTTTTAACATTAACAGCGCTAGTTCGCGACGCCGAGAATCTCTTGTCGGACGCGATCGTTTGGCTGGTAGACGAGGCCCTCGTCCAGGCAGCTCCACGTCAGCGTGCCGGCAGGCACGAACTGGACTTCCTGGGTTGTTGACGGATTCTTGCAGCGAACCTTCAACTGCCGCAGGCCGATAGCGGTGCCTCCGAGATCTGCCGCCCCGGGGCTGCCGATCACTATCTGACGGAGCCGGTCGCCCGAGTTCACAACCAGGCCGGCCGCTTCGCAGTCCCAGGCACCGCTCGGCTGAAGGATGCTGACCACCTGGCCGGTCGCCTGGCTCTGGCAGGTTACCTGCTGAACTCGGTGGCCGAACGTCGAGCCCCCGACCGGCGCGGCTCCGAACTCGACCGAACCGCTGTCGCAGAGCGGATCACGAGCGAAGCCTCGCTGATCCTCTGCCAGACCGCAGGTGCCGGCGGCGTCTATCGCCGAGGAGCCGGCTAGGAGCGCGTGCGTGTGGGTGGGGCCACCGTTATCCGCCAGGGTCGGATCGAGCCCGGCGAGCGTCGCAGAGACGCCGCAGGTGCCGTCGTTGTCCAGATTGCCGCCGTTGTCCGAAACGAAGTACGTGGCGCAGTTCCCGCCCCCGTTGTAGCCCAGGGCCGAGCCGTAGAAGTAGATCGGAATCGAAAAGCTTCCGTAGTCGCTCACGCCACCCCCGACGGCGGCGGTGTTCGAAGCCACCGTCGTGTTGACGAGCGAGATCGCCGAGGCGTAGCCGCCCCAGATCGCGCCGCCCAGATAGCCCGCGGTGTTGCCCGAGAACGTGCTGTTGGTGCTGTCGACAAACCCCTGGTACATACCGATCGCGCCCCCGAGGTCGCTCGCGTAGTTACCGCTCAGAGTGCTGTTCATCGCCCGGACGGTCGTGAAGCTGGCGAAGATCGCGCCCCCCGCCTCGGCACTGTTGCCGCTCAGCGTCGACCCGACGAGCTCGACGGTGCCGAAATCGCCGTAGATCGCGCCGCCCGACGGGCCGTAGAAACCGGCCGTCCCGACGCCACCGCTCAGGGTCACGTGGTCGAGCACCAACTCGGCATTCGAGTCGATCTCGAAGAATCGGAAGTCCGGCGCCGTCGGTGCGCGGGAGATCTCGAAGCCACCGCCGGCGATGGTCATGTCGGTCACGATCACGGGCAGCCCGTTCGCTCCGGTGGTCGTGTTGTGCAGGGCCACCAACTCGATGTCGGCGGTCAGCTCGAGCACGTCGGCGCCGGAACCGCCCGGAGGACAGAGGCCGCCCGAATCGTCATCGTTGTTGGCCGCGTCGATCGCGTCGACCAACGTGCAGGTTTCGTTCACCTCGATATTGGCGGCCGTGGCAGGCAGGTGCAGCACCAGCAGCGAGACCAGTACGACGTGCAGCGATATGCGCCGGTTGGCTCCGAAAGTGAGGATTCCTCGAAACGGCTTCCATAGTCCGATCATGGCTGGCTCCCGATCCTGATGGCGCGACTGCTCTGCCTGTGAAGCGGAGAGTCTACCGCGAGGACCAGCCCGGATAATCGGCGCATGCGCATGCGTCGATCCTCGCGCGGCCGGCACTCTGGTCGCGGATCAGTACGCCAACCGGAACCCGAACTCGATGGTCTCACCGCGCTTGCGGTGAGCCGTCTGGTAGACCAGGTAGGTCGAGCGCCACCCATCGCGGAACGAGAGCTTGATCCCCGCATCCGGGCCGTCGACCTCCGTGTAGACCTCGAGGCCCGCCCCGCTCCAGAATCTCGACCGCCAGCCGTCCAGTCCGAGCTTGGCTCCGATTGCGGCCCGACTGTGGAAGTTGAACTGCGGCGACACGTCAAGCCCGCGGCGCTCTCGCCCCCGCTCCCACTCCTCCAGCTCGAGACCTCGCACGCGCGCGCGCAGCGCGTCGCGTCGCTCGATCAACTGCAACTGTCGTTGGAACCGCTTGTGAACCAGGCGCAGCAGGCTGCTGGTGACGATCTCCTCTAGATCCTCCTGCAGCTCCGGCCGATCGGCAAGCCGCGGGGTGAAGTCATGATCGTGGAGCTCCCGGTCGAAGCGAGCCCCTTCGAACCGCCGCCAGCGGTCGAACCCCAGCAGCTCCTCGGCGTTGAGGCGCTGGCGCTTGATGGACGGCACCTCCAGGTCCGATTTCAGAGCCGACAACTGGGCGATCGCCGGGCTTGCCGGAACCAGGGTCAGAGCCGCGACGAGGGTGATAGACGCAGCCCGAAGCGCGGGCAACGACCCTCGAGGGGCTCGGCCGCGGGTCGTCATCAGCGGCTTCCTGCTCCCCTGCCTTCGCGGCGGTACATCAACTGAGTCAGCGTCATGGTCGGTTGCAACCGGGATCGGTCAGCTAATTTGATGCCTCTGGGCTGAGGCCTCGACCTGGCTCCGGCTTCACCTGCTTGGATGCCGAGATCGTCCCGCGCCTTCGGTCGGCTCTCAGAAATCGTCTCGACCTCTCCAGCGTGGCCACCTCCTATTTGTTGATACGAAGAGCTTACTTCAAGTGTCGCCCCGGTGCGCTAGGAAGAATGCCACTGCCGCCGACCCCCGCCTGGTCATAAATAATTTTTATATAAAAGTTTTATATACTCGAGCGAAATGGCAAACCCGGCGCAAGCCGGCGGCGCAAAGCTACGGATCCCCTCGGGGACCGCCGAGCTGCGGAACTCGATCGGCACCGCAAGTCGGGTCGGTTGGACGGAGGGTTCATGACGCCGAGACTGAGCATCTCCTCGCCGTGCTGTCTGGCAATCCTGCTATCCGCCTGCTCAGGGTCGCCTTCGGCTCCCGAAACCGTGCAGACCTTCAAGGTCGGAACGCCGCACGGCACGGTCACCGTCGGGACCACGCTCGCATGCTCGACGTCCACAGAGGCCGAGATCCACGGTGAGATCGGCCAAGGCTACAGGCGCGCACTTCGAGAAACAGAGGAGGCCTCCGCTATCTCCGTCGACGGCCTTCTGATCCACGTCATGGCCCAACGAAGCCCGGCCGTCTGGTACAACCCGCCCGAAGATCGCGTCGAGTATGGGTGCGGCGACGAAGGCGCCATCGAGCACGAGATGGGGCACCGGATCGCCTATTTCCTCGGGCGTTCCTGCTTTCGAGAAGTCTGGCATAGCGTCGACCTGAACTGTGCGCCGATCTGACCTGACGGAACCCGCCCCATCGGTGTGCTATAAGGGTGGAGTATTTTCTAGCGTTAGCGTGGAGTGCTTCTCGTAGGACACACACGAGCGAAGCGCATTGTTCTTTGGTTGGTGTCTGTCGTTAGACCGATCAGCCACCTACCTGTCGCTCCCAAGGAGGTATGCGATGGGGATTGGAAAAATAGTCATGGTGCCGGGCTTCGTCCTGCTGGGGCTGCTTTCAGCCTTCAGTGTCCGCGATGGCTCCGCAAGTTCGTCTGAGCCGGCCGAGTTGGCCGAGTTGGCCGCGTCATCTGTCGGGCAGAGGAGCGATCTGCGCGCCGAGAGGCTAGCCGCCAAATACGACGAATGGCGTACCGCGAGACACCGCGAGCCGGACAAGTACGAGATCGCACTCGGGCTGTCCTGGTTCCCCGGCGTCTCCGCCGAACGCTCGAACGCGACCGGTCTGGCGCTGATCGATATCGGCACCGGTGCCGTTTCCGTCGAGTTGAACGGGATCGACCTCGCAAGTCTCGCGGATGTCTGGCTGATCGACCACCGACCAGGCGAGGGCGCGAGCGCGATGCCGGACCCGAACGACGTCATCCACCTGGTCGGAAGCCTCGAGGTGAATCGCGAGTACGGCTGGCTGCGGGCACAGCTCGATCCCGCCATGTTCCGGAACTTCGACGTTGACCAGATCGTGATCGCCCGCCGGGGCGAGGGCCCCATCGAAGGCGGCCTGCTCTACGGGTCCCTGTCGCTGTTCGAACGCGTCTACCGCGCCAGTCGCCGAAACGAGCAGGGTCTCGCACCGATCGCCGGCGACGAGAGCTCACGCCAGGGGCTGCTTGGCAGTTTCCCGGTGCCCGGACTGAGCGCCGCCGGCTCGCTCGACGCCGCGCGAGCCTTCGAAGCGCTGGTCGTGGTGGGCGAGTTCGAATTCTCGGAGGAGACCTTCGACGGTAACGGGCGGACCTGCGCGACCTGCCACCCCGCCGCCAACAACTTCACGCTCGACAAAGCGTTCATCGCCAAGCTACCGCCCGATGATCCGCTGTTCGTCGCCGAGTTCCTGCCCGCGCTCGACAAAGACCAGAACGGCGGCCTGGTGTTCGAGAATCCGACGCTGATGCGCGAGTTCGCGCTGATCACGGAGAATCCGGAGGGGTTCGACGATCTGAGGACCAAGTTCGTTCAGCGCTCTCCGAACCACCTGTTCGGACTGGCGCTGTCGATCGAGCCGGCGCTCACCCCCTGCCATCCGGTACCACCGGAGCATCGCCTGGGCTGGGGCGGCGACGGCGCCCCCGGCAGCGGCACGCTGCGCGAGTTCGCCATCGCCGCTGTGATCCAGCACACACCACTGACGATGGGACGCGTCGACGGCGAGGACTTCCGGCTGCCGACCGAGGATGAGCTTGACGCCCTCGAGGCTTTCCAGCTGACCCTCGGCCGCCAGTCGGAGCACCCCCTCGCCCCGCGCCCGTTCCACGATCCCGACGTGATCGCCGGCAGGGACCTGTTCATAGGAGATCAGGCCAAGTGTTCCGTCTGTCACGAGGAGGGCGGCGCCCTTCGCAGGAGCCCGACCGGCGGCAAGAATTTCAACTTCGACATCGGCATCTTCAACGTGCCGCACCCTGCCGAGGGCCTCGGTGAGGAGATGCCGTTTGACCACGGCTTCGGCGGCCGGATGGTGCCTCCCGAGTGCTCCAAGACCTTCAGCACGCCGTCGGTTATCGAGGCGGCCGACACGCCACCCTTTTCGCACAACAACGTCTTCGCGACCCTCGAAGAGGCGATCGGTCACTACAGCACGCCCGCGTTCAACGACATGTCGTCCGCCGGCATCAGCATCACCGGCGAGATCAGCCTGACGGAGCTGGAGATCAACCAGCTCGGAGCCCTGCTCCGGGTCCTCAACTCACTGCAGAACCTCGAGGATGTCGAGCTGTGCAACGAGCGCTCCATGGCGCTCCCCGACCTCCTTGAGTCGCGCGAGCTGCTGGCCGTTTGCATCGCCGACAACATCGACGCCAAGGAGGTCCTGCAGGGGAGTCCGATCGGTCCGCTCCATCCGGCCGCGATCACCCAGATCACGGCGGCCGTCAACCTCCATCGGCGCGCACAGCGCGCTCGCACGGTCGAGCGGCGCGACACCTACCTGGCCGACGCACGTGGCAAGTTGGTCGAGGCCCGCGCGGAGATGATCGGACCGGAGCCGCCGCCGGCCAGCCGGCGGTAGGGCGCGCACTGCGTCATCTTCGATCATCGGGCGCCGCGGGCTGCCCTGAGATCGGGTCTTCTTTGGGCCAGGGCTTACGGCACGCCTGCCCGTTCCGATAACGGCTCAGGTTCGAACGCAGCTGGGGTAGGCGATCGGCCCGTTGATCGCGCTCGGCCGCCGTCAGCATCGCCTGTTGGAGCGCGATAGCCCGATCGAACTGGCCAAGCTCGGCGTAGGCCATCGCCAGCGTCTCGCCGTAGTCCAGGTTGACGTTGCCCTCGAACAGCCCACCGGCGTTGGCGACCTCGGTGGCGAGATCCAACGCTCGCCGGCCGTCGCGGACGGCGGCATCGGTAGACGTCGCCAGCAGTCGAGCGAGGGCGTGCGCGAGGGGCCGGGAGTCCGGCAGCTGCGAGACACCAGCTTCGAGCCGGGACCGCGCCTCGGCATCCGCTCCCAGCCGGACCAGCAGTAGAGCCTGGCGCAGACGCGAAGATTCATCGTCGGGCGCGAGCTCGATGTATCGGCTGTACGCTTCGACCGCCTCCCGGTCGCTGCCGGCGCGGGCGAGCGTCTCGGCCAACTGAAACGCGGACCGCTCGTGCCCCGGATCGCTTTCGAGCGCCTGCTGGAAGTGCTCGATCGCCCGAAGATCGTCACTCTCCCCCGCCAGCGTCAGCCCCAGGTTGTAGTGCGCCTTCGCGTATCCGGGCTCGAGTCGCAGCGCCGCGACGAAGTGTTGCTTCGCCGCCTCGAGATCGCCCTGTTGCGCCAGCAACGCGCCGAGCGTCACGCGCGATGTCGCGTCGTTCGGGTCGGCGGCGACCGCTCGCTGAAGCTCCTCCAGTCCCTGGTCGAGCCGTCCGGCTTCGAGCGCCTGACCGGCTCTCAGGAGGTGCGACCGCCCGCCGGTGGCCAGAGCTCGCACCTCGTCCATCAGCGGATCGGGCAGGCTCGCAGGACGTTCGCCGCGCTGAGCGAGATGAGCTCGCGCCCGCTCGAGATCGCCGAGTGCGCGATGCGCCATGCCGAGCGGGTAGTGAACGGCGGCGGCCTCCGGTTGAATCGCCAGCGCCGCCTCGAACCGCTCGATCGCCTGCGCGAAGTCCCCCTTGGACGCCGCCACCTTGCCGAGACCGACCAGGGCCGGCGCCGCCGAAGCATCCAATTCGAGAGCCTTCCGGAAGTGCGCAGCGGCCTCGTCCGGCCGGCGCTCGGCCAATTGCAACTCGCCCAGCGCGATCAAGGTCAGCGAGTCGGTGGGATCGAGCGTCAACGCACGCCCAAGACTCGCTCGAGCCGCGGCCGGATCGTTGCGCATCCGGTAGAGCCGTCCCAGGTAGTAGGGCCACCGGAAGTCCTCGGCGTCCAGGGTCTCGGCGTTCTGAAACGCCGCCTCCGCGGGCTCGAGGAGGAGGTGAGCGAAATAGAGCATGCCGAGCTCACCGTAGGAGCCTCCCAGCCCCGCGCCGTCCGAGTCCTCCCGTAGTTGGCGATCGAGCGCGGTCCGTGCTTCGAGCAGCGCCTGCCGGACCGCCGGCTCGAGCGGCTCCAGGTTCGGCTCCGGGATCGGTCCGAGCTCGGAGCGCTCCGCGGCTTGCGAGGTCCTGACAGGTGCAGAGTCGGGCGACGAGCAGCCGAGAACCAGCGCGCACCCGGACAACAGGAGGAGAAGTGGCACACGCGCCGCCAGAGCCGGCTCTCGATCCGTGCGCCACTTCATCGGTGGTCCAGGCTCCTGCCATCTCCCTCGCGCAGGGTCGAGTAGACGCCGAGCGGAACGTCGGTCCACTCCTCACGCCTGCCGCTCGGCCACTCGACCCGGACCGCATCTATCTCGGTGCCGTCACCGAGGCCGAACAGGACGCGCGGATCGTTCGCCGAGGCGTAGCTGCCGTCGGTTCGGGCTCGCCGCCAGAGCATCGGTCGGCCGTCGCGGACGACGGCCGCGCGGGCTCCCAACATCTGGCGCGACGTGCCGCGTCCGACCAGCTCGAGACCGATCCAGGCGCGATCCTGGCCGACCGTGTTCAGCAGCAGCCGCGCCGGTCCGTTGTTGTTGAACACCACGACATCCGCGTCACCGTCGTTGTCGACGTCACCGAACGCGGCGCCGCGACTGACCTCCGAGACACTGAATGCCGAGCTCGCCCGCTCGGTAACTTCCGCGAACCGGACCTCACCATCCGTTGTCGCGCCGAGGCTCCGAAACAGCTGATTCGGTTGATGCATCGGAAACGGATCGTGCGCCCGGACCAGGGACTCGATCGCCCGCACGTCGCCATTCACCGTCAGCAGATCCAGCCAGCCGTCGTTGTCGAAGTCGAGCCAGCCGGCGCCGAACGCCGTCATCGGCAGGCTCGCAAGCGCCAGCCCAGACTCGTAGGACCGATCCTCGAACCAGCCGTCCCCACCGTTGACGTAGAGGGTGTTCTTCTCGCCCGCCAGGTGAGTCAGGAACAGATCCTCGTCGCCGTCGAGGTCGAAGTCAGCCGCCGCGACGCCCATGCTCGCCTCCGGCTTGCCGTCCCGATCGAGAGCGCTGCCCGCCAGCAGCGCCTCGTCCTCGAAGCGGCCGGCGCCGCGGTTCATCCAGAGCTGATTCGCCATCTGGTCGTTGGCGACGTAGATGTCGAGCCGGCCGTCGCCATCGAAATCCGCCGCGACCACACCGAGCGCGCCGCCGTGGCTCTCGAGAATCCCGGCCCGCGCGCTCACGTCCTCGAACGTGCCGTCGCCGCGATTGCGCAGCAGGCGGTCCGGCTCCGGCCGGTAGGCGAGCGGCGTGCAGTAGTCGCGCGCGCTGGTCGGAGCGAAGCACGGCTGGTGGTTCGTGAGGGTGAAATCGACATAGTTGCCGACGTACAGGTCGAGCCAGCCGTCGTGATCAAAATCGAGGAACGCCGCGCTGGTGCTCCAGCGAGAGTCTTCCGCGCCCGCCGCGGCGGTCACGTCTGCGAAGGTACCGTCGCCAGCGTTTCGGAGCAGCCGGTTCGGACCGAAGTTCGTGACATACAGATCGACCCAGCCGTCGTTGTCGAAGTCCCCCGCCGCAACTCCCATGCCGTAGCCGCCAGGCTCGATACCGGTCTCGGCGGTCACGTCAGTGAACCGCAAGTTGCGGGAACCGTCCGGACCGAGCTGGAGGTCGTTCCTGAACAGGCGATCCGAGAGCGTCACCGGCGCGGTCGCTCCCACCTCGAGCCGCCCTCCTTGCACGGCATACAGGTCCAGATCGCCGTCGTTGTCGTAGTCGAACAGCGCCCCACCCGAGCCCATCATCTCGCTGAAGTAGTACTCCCCGGTCATGCCGTTGAAGTGGACGAAGTCGAGTCCGACGGCGGCGGTGGCGTCGATGAAGAGCTCCGGGCCGGGCGCCGCGACTCTCTCTCCCACCGGCGCCGGCGCGCGCTCCGAGCAACCCACGGCCCAGACCGTCGCCAGCACGAGGATCCACAGAAGCGCTCGGGGAGTGACGGGCTCGAATGTGGGCATCAGGGATCCTGGCCAGCGGATTGTACGAGACGCGGACGGGTGCGGCCGGGCAAGGGCACCCGTTTCGAACCCTGATAGTGCACTGACCTGGTCGGCCCGCAAGCTGCGCAGGCCCGATGCCGTCATTGGGATCGGTACCCGGATCGGAGGCCGAAGAAGAGATCGACAGAAGATCATCCGGAGAATCGCTCTGCTCGCCGACGACCCGAGGCCGCCGGGCTGCCGCAAGTTGTCCGGTCGTGCGCGCTACCGACTGAGGCAGGGCGACTACCGGAATCTCTACTCGATCGAGGCTGACATGGTGCGGGTCGTCGTGGTGCGGGTCGGCTATCGCAGCGAGGTCTGTCGGTAGGGCGCGGCCAGCGCACCGCGCAGGCGCCGCGGTTCTGACGCTGCGCCGATCGGCGCCGGTCGATAGACTCTCTCCATGCCCAGGATTCGAGGCGTCGAGAAGGGCGGCGGGCTTCTCGCCCGGATCGCGTTCCTGCTGACGCGCCGCAAGGTCGGGCGAGTGATCCGCCCGGTACGCGTCCACGCTCTGCACTCGAGGCTACTGCTCGGCTACGGCCAGATGGAGCAGGCTCAGGAGAAGGCCCGGCTGGTGCCGCCGGCTCTCAAGTCCCTGGTCGGCATCCTGTCCGCGGTGCGCATCGGCTGCCCATTCTGAATCGACATCGGCTCTGCGGTCGGCAGAGATCAGGGTTTGAGCGAGGAGAAGCTCCGGGCCGTGAGCGACTACGAGAGCGCTACGGTCTTTGACGATCTGGAGCTGGCCGTTCTCCGCTACGCCGACGCCATGACCGCCACGCCAGTCGAAGTTCCCGAGAGCGTCTTCGACGGCCTGCGCGAGCATCTGGACGATGTACAGATCGTCGAGCTGACGTCGGCGATCGCCTGGGAGAACTACCGCGCGCGGTTCGACCATGCGCTGGGGATCGAGGCGGAGGGGTTCAGTGAAGGCGCGTATTGCCCGTTGCCGACCAACGGCCCGAGTGGTCCGGAGGGCGGCTGACGGAGTGCTATCCGAGACCCAGGGCTTTACGACCGCGAGAAACCGATCGTTCCATATTGTCTAGTCCGAGGAGGTCGGTCGAGCGGAATCGCCTCCGGGACGGGTACGTATCGAGCTGTGCGCATTTGTCGGCTCGGGGGCCTTTCTGATAGAAGCTGCATTCACTGTGACCAACTGTCACTAGAGTGCTCGACGAGTGGGCGCGTTCTGGGGGTCTGAGATGAGTGGAAGCATGTTCGTTGTAGGGCACGGCATCGGTAGGTCGCCGCAGTTGCAGCGCCTCATGGCCGCCGTGGCCATGGTCACGCTGTTTGCCGCCGGCGCGAGCGCCCAACAGCTACTCTCCATGGGCGATCTGGGGCTGTCCAGCGGTTATCAGGACACCTTCGGTGGCACCCACAAGCGAGGTCGCGCGACCATCGCCGCGGACTTCGACCTCGACGGCCGGGTTGACATCTTCGCCGGCAATCCCGGGGACACGTCGATGATCCTGAGAAACGTCAGTGGCCCGACCGGTCCACGCTTCGTTCCGGTCCAGGAGCTGACAGACAATGAGCAGGCGTGGGGCGGCGTGGCGTTCGACTACGACAACGACGGCGACTACGATCTCTTCATCAGCATCGGCGGCAACGAGGGCATCGGGCACGACTACCTGTTCCACAACGATTTTCTAGAGACCGGCGTCCTGGTCTTCCGCGACGTTACCGACACCGCCGGCGTCGCCGGGCCGATAGCCCCCGGCAGAACCGATCCGCTCCGCACCGCCAGCGGCAACGCCGTCGTCTCCGACTACGACCTCGACGGTGACGGCGACATCTTCGTCAGCACCATCATCAAGCCCCAGTCACGGCCCGAGCTCAAGGGTCGCAACACCCTGTGGCGCAACAACGACGACGGAACGTTCACCGACGTGACCGACGTCGCCGGCCTCGGTGGCACCGCGGAGAAGACCCGTCACTCGACCTTCTTCGACTTCGACAACGACGGCGACTTCGATCTCTACGAGAACAACTTCGTCGGACCCAACTACATCTGGCGCAACATGCTGAAAGAGACGGGCACGGCCACCTTCGAGGACGCCACCGTGGAGCTCACCCTGCCCGGCGAGGACATGCAGTTCCCGCTGCGCTCGTTCGTCAGCGCCGTCGCCGACTTCAACAACGACGGTTGGGAGGATCTGATGGTCTGGATGCGGGGCGACGTCGAGCCGGTCGGCCCCGACGGACTGGGCGCCGAAGAGTGCTCGGGCCCCGACCGGCCGCACGCACCGCCGGTCTATCCCCTTCCCTCCGCGCCGGTCCGCGAGCGCAGCCAACAGGGTCCGACCAGCCCCTACGATCCCGGCCACGCCCTGTTCATCAACCAAGAGGGCCAGGGCTTCATCAACGTCGCCCACGACATCGGCGTCAACAACTTCTACCAGGACGACAACGGCGTGATGGGCGCTCAGGTGGGTGACCTCAACGGCGACGGCACACCGGACATCTTCACCGGCAACGGCGGGCCCACCTCCGGGCAGTTCGACCAGCTGCTGCTGAGCCAGGGTGGGCCGCTCGAGCCGCTCGCCTTCGTCGACGCCACGCCGCTCATCGACTACCCGGCGGCGGAGCGGCCGGGGATCGGCTATCCCACTTATCCCTACCGGACGCACGGCACGGCGATCGTAGACATCGATGGTGACGGTCTGCCCGAGCTCGTGGTCAGCAACGGTGGCCCGACCGGCGAGCCGGACTCCGTGCGTGAGCCCAACCGGCTGTTCAAGGCCGAGTTCGACACCCCGCCTGGGGTTTTTAGCGCAAGAGTGGTCGGCAACGGCACCAGCGTCAGCAAGGACGCGATCGGCGCGCGCCTGACGCTGAGGGTCAGGCGCAGCAGCGACGGAGCGAGATGGCTGTTGCGACGCACGCTGACCGCGGGCAGCGCCTTCTCGGCCCAGAACGGATTCTGGCTGTCGTTCGCGCTCGGCGACGGGGACACGCTAGAGGGGCTCGAGGTCAAGTGGCCGGATGGCACGGTCGATCTCGTCCGTCAGGGTCTCGGGGTGGGTGCGTCGCTGGTGGTCGAGCAGGGCGGGTAGGCGCCCCGCGGGCGAGCCTCCGAGCTAGGTCAGTCGGCAGGCTCGACCACCAGGAGCCGCCGGTCCGCCGACAAGTTGGATAGCCGAACCTCGATTCCCGACGGGAAGACGACCAGGAGCTCGTCGATGCGATCCGCTCGGCCGAGGCCGAAATGCGCCTCCAGCGGAGGGCCCGCGTAGAAGCTGCCGCCGACAGTGATCTCCTGCATCTGCGTTCGGCCGCGGGCGGTGACGAAGATCTTGGCGCCGATCCCGTTGCGGTTCGAGAGCGTCCCCCGCGCCGCCACGCTCAGGTAGTGCCGTCCGCGGCGAGGGGAGATGTTCTCGTAGACGGTCGCTGGCCCGAGCACGTCGAAGACCAGCAGGTCGACGTCGCCGTCCCCTTCGAGATCGAGCGGCACCAGCGCCCTCGAATTCCCGACGTGGTCGATTCCGGCTCGACGAGCCGCTTCGACGAAGCCGTCGCCTCGCCGGTTGTGGAAGAAGACCGCCGGATCGTGCCACTCGGGCTGAGTCCAGCCGTTGACCGCCACTAGATCGCGGTAGCCATCGAGGTCCGCGTCGAAGAACCAGGTACCCCATCCCCAGCGGGTATCGCCCAGGCCGTGACCCGCGGTCTCGTCCGCGAAATGGCCGGCACCGTCGTTGACGTAGAGCATGTTGCAGCCAGAGGGAACCTCGCACTCCTCCCCGCCGGTGATGTTCGTGGTGTAGATGTCGGGATCCAGATCATTGTCGAAATCGGAGACCGCGACGCCCATGTCGTTCGCCACGTGCAAAGTTCCTGCGGCCGCCGACACGTCGGTGAAAGTGCCGTCGCCGTTGTTGCGGAGCAGGTAGTCCTCGTCGAAATCGACCGCCACGAAGATGTCCTGCCAGCCGTCGCCGTCGAGATCCGCGAGGATCGGCGTCCACTGGAAGCGATCGCCCGTGGGGCGCGCCCCGGCCTGGTCGGTGACGTCGGTGAACGTAAAGCCACCTTCGTTCCGGTAGAGCCACGTCGTCCGGTCGTACCAACCCACGAGCAGCAGGTCGATGTCGCCGTCCAGGTCATAGTCACCTGCCGTCATCCCACCGAAGGTCGGATCGACCGGTAGGAACCCGGAGTTGGCGGTGACGTCCGTGAAGGTGTTGTCGCCGTTGTTCCGGTAGATCTGCGAGCCCGGGAACCGCGAGTCGAAAAGCGAATTGTCGTTCAGCACCACCAGGTCGTCCCAGCCGTCGTCATTCAGGTCGAGGAACAGGGCCATGTGGCTGTAGCCCAGGCTCGCGACGCCCGCCTCTTCCCCGATGTCCGTGAACGTGCCGTCGCCGTTGTTCCGAAAGAGCGCGTTGGGCCAGCCGAACGAATCGCAGACGTAGACATCGTGATCCCCGTCCCGGTCGAAATCCGAGATCGCCGCGCCGACCCCGAACCGTGTGTTCTGGCCGTCGAACAGTGGGGGAACCGGCGGAGCGTCGTGGTGGGCGAAGTCGAGTCCACTGGCTGCCGTCGCGTCGCGGAAGCGGACTGGGAACGGTCCGGCGGCGGCCGGTACGCTCAGCACAGTCAGCGCAAGAGCGAGTAAAAGAGCGACGAATCGCATCTTCGACCGGCTGTAAACGCTGTTCTCCACGGCTGGAGAAGTCTACCTTCCGGCCCACCTGGGGGAGGCGGTCGGCGGACGTGACCCTGTAATGCAGCGGTAAGGCGCTCTGCGAAATAATGTCATCCTGGCTGCAGTTCGTAAGGGCGGCCGTCGAAAGGAGACCGTCATGTCGCCGAGCAGGTTCCAACGGCTGATCCCAGCCACTCTCGTCATCGCTCTCGCCCTTGCCTACCCGCTCCAGGCCCAACCGGTCACAGAGGACTGGGTCGACACCCGTGCGGGCTTCTACAGCGCCGGCGTGGTGACCACCGACGACGGCTTCGCGTACATCACCGGTCGATCCGACGCGACGGCCGACAACGGCTTCGCGTCGGACATCGTCACCATCAAGTACGACCTCGCCGGCAATCGCATCTGGGAGCGGGTCTTCGACGAGACCGACGACGCCACCAACGGTACCGATCGACCCTCGTGGCTGACGCTCGACCCGTTCGGCAACGTGATCGTGACCGGCATCAGCTTCATCAACACCACCGGCGACGACATCCTGACGCTCAAGTACGACCCCGACGGCAACCTCCTCTGGAAGGTCCGGTCGACGGCCGGGCTGTCGGTCTCGCGCGTCGCCACCGACGCAGCCGGCAACATCTACGTCGCCGGCGTCACCTCGACCGTCCCGTCGGGCTCCGACTTCATCACCATCAAGTACGACCCGGCCGGCAACGAGCTCTGGACGCAGATCGATCCGGGCGGGTTCGGAGACTCCGTCTTCGGCCTCGAGGTGACCCCGGCAGGCGAAGCGGTCGTGGTCGGAGAGAGCTCGAACGGCGAGTCGTGCTTCGACGTCACGACCCTGTTCTACGAGCCGGACGGCACCCGCCGCTGGCTTCGGACCTACACGTCACCGATCACCTGCGGCCTGGACTCCGGCTCGGACGCCGCGTTCGGCCCCGGCGGCGAGATCTACGTCGGCGGGCACGTCACCAACGGCTCGAATCTCGACTTCGTGTTGATCCGCTACGACCAGGACGGCAACGAGGTCTGGGTCCGCACCCTCGACGAAGGCAACAACCAGATCGCCAGCCGGCTGCGAGTGGACAGCCTGGGCAACCCGGTGCTCGCCGGGGTGAGCGACCTGGACTTCGCGGCTCTCAAGTACGACCCGGACGGAAACCTGCTCTGGAGCACGCGCTTCAATATCTCGGGCGAGGACGTCCCCTTCAACATGGCGATCGGGCCGGACGACGCGGTCTACCTGACCGGCTATGTGACCATCGGCTCGAACAGCGTCGGCACCGCCAAGCTCGACGCCACCGGTAACCTGCTCTGGACCGCCACCTGGGACGCCGCGGTCCATTCAGACATCGGCTGGGGTGTGGCGCTCGATTCGACCGGCAACGTGATGGTCAGCGGCCAGGGGCAGTCGGCCATGCTGACGATCCGCTACCTGCAGGAGGACCCGGCGGCCGCGCTCACGGTGACCGCGACTCCCGTCGGCGCACCGATCGAGATCCCGGCCCAGGGCGGCACCTTCCGGTACGAGGTCGAAGTCATCAACACCGGCACCACGGCCAAGACCTTCGATCTCTGGATCACGATGTCGGGCAACGGCCTCGACCGTACCGTCGGTCCGTTCAGCCGCACCCTGGCTCCGGGCGCTTCGCTGAACCGAAGGTTCCGACAGTCGGTGCCGGCTGGGGCGGCCGCTGGGACCTACACGCAGACGGTGAGCGTTGGCGCTTTTCCGACCGCCGAAGCGTCCGACAGCTTTGGTTGGGACAAGTTGCCCTGAGGTTCAGTCTCGGTGGTTCACGGCCTCAGTAGCCGCTACGGACTCGGGGAAGTAGAGGTCACCTCGGCGTCGTGGACCCGGTACCTGATCCCCATGTTCCCGGCCTCCAGAATCTCGAGTTCGAGCGTCTGGAACGCTATCGTCGTCGACTCCTCGAGATCGTAGGAGATCACCTGGGTGAAAGCTGGGCGAGCCATGTCATCAACGAACTCCCTGTAAGCGAACTGAAGCAGGCCGCGCTGCGCGCCCTGGTAGACCAGTTCAGACCGGAAGCCCTCGTCCGACGCGTCGAACTGAATCTCTCCAGACTCGTAGGGTACGTCTACCCTCTTGTTGGTTTCCGGATCGCGTCCCGCCCTATCGAAGTCTCCGTCGAGATCTTCGTCCTTGAAGCACGTCTTCCCAGTCTGGATACAGAACTTCCCGTTCACCATCCGGTAGAACTCGGTGCCGACCGGCAGCGGATACCCGTTCTCCTTTGTCGCTGGGGCGGTTGTCCGCGCCGCCTGAACTGCATCGTAGTTGTAGTTCGCGTAAACCGCTTCGCCCGGTCGTGCCCACGCGAGTTCACCATGAACTGGAAAGGAGGTTTCGCCACGCCGGGCAACCATCTCTGTCCGCCGCGACTTTGCCGCCGCAGCGGCGGCCGCCCCCGCGAGACCCAAACCCGCGATGATGGCGAGCTTCTCGAATGGACTTGACGCGGCCCTAGCTGCCGGCGCGACCAACAGGAGTGACAGCGACAGACTGAGTAGCTTCTTCAACAGGATCCCTCCTAGCTTTCAGACACTTGACGTATCCCCGATTTGCCGATCCACCGAAAGTCCAACTCGCGCCAGAGCGCCTACCTCACCCGCGACCGCCATTCGCCTGGGTCACGCGCTCCGTGCAGGACGGCAATGATGAGAAGCACATCGCCACGCGGCTCGTAGATGACGTTGTAGGGAAACTCCCGAACGACCGCTCGCCGAGCGTTGGCGTGGACCACGGGAGCAGCACGCGGGTACGCCTCGACAAACAGGAGCGTCGTCTTAGCGAAGCCAGGAAGCGCGCGCCGACATCTGACCGCTCAGCCTCGAGATACGCGATCGCCTCGGCGACCTCCTCGAGTACGCCGGCCGCGTATCGGCGCTTCATGTATCGCGCGACAGGCGCTTCTTGAGCTGTGCTTCGAACTCTTCCTGCGTGAGCCAGGCGCCGGGGCTAGCTTCGCAGCTCGCCAGACGCTCATCGACTAGACGCTTCTGCTCATCGGACAACGGCGGCAGTGTGCTGTCAACCAGGAGCATGCCGAGTGAGCGCCGCTCCTCTTCCGGTAGCTCGAGGGCCTTTGCCTGGAGCTCAGACTTCGTCATGCAGTTCAGTATAGAGATGCGCCGCTTCTTTGCAAGGGCGGGAAGCTCCTGCGATCGCCTGGTTCATGGATCAAGGCAAGAGCCGACAGCAGGCACGCAGGATACTCCCTGACCCCCTCAGTTCCGAATCGTGAAGTTCCGCGGCGACATCGCGAAGAAGACGTTGTCGTTGCACGAGATGACGACTCGCGCTTCCTCGGTCGGAAACTCCGGGACCGTGAGCGTCTGAGCGCCGTCGTTCGGCGTACTTGCCAGCATCATCGTCGCGACGCTCCGGCCGCCGTCGGTCGAGAGGCCGACCTCGACGCTCTCGCAGAAGATCGGACGCTTGTCGGTGCGAGCGACGTCCCACTCGACGCTCACGCGGTCGCCGACCGTCCACTCGTCCCGAGAACGCGGCGAGACAACGGCGAACGGACCGGCCTTCTTGATCACTCTCATAACAGCCGTGTCGCTCGCCACCCCGCCCCGGCCATCCCGCGCCGTCAGGCGCATCGTCAGCTTGCGCTTCTTGGTCGGCAACGTCTCCCCCACGCTCGTCTGGCGGCGTCGTAGATCGTCGAGCTGCGGGAAGAACCGCTCGGCGCTCGGTGACGGCGGGAACGAGCGGAAGAGCGGGCGCTCGCCGTCGTCAGTGAGCGGCGGCGAGGGTGAGCCGAGATCGAACTGCTCCCAGGTGTAGGTCACTAGATCCTGGTCCGGGTCGACGGCGGCGCCCGCCAGTCGGAAGGGCGTGCGGCTCGGGATCTTGCGGTCAGGACCGGCGTCGACATCCGGTGGAAGGTTGGCGAGCGCGGTCGTCGTGCCGCACCCCGCGCCCGGGCCCTGCGAGATGTAATCGACCACCCGGTCGAAGGTGCCGGCGTGGAAGTAGTCGTCCGGACCACTCTGGACGTTCTCGCCCTCGCACAGGCCGGCGTAGGACATGATCGTGCTACCGCTGCCGGGTTCGAAGGCCTGATCCGGGAAGCGCGCCAATGGGCAGAACTGGCCGCTGACCGAGTTGAAAGTGTGCCCAGCGGCGAACTGGTGGCCGATCTCGTGCGCGAAGGGAACGACCGAGAAGCGCTCGAGATCGCCTCTGGAATCGTTCGACAGCGCCCTCGCCTTCTGACCCGGCACGCACGCCTGGCCGGCAGCGACGCCGCCGCTCCGCCCGCCGAAGACGTGGCCGATGTCGTAGTTCGAGTCGCCGATGACCGAGTCGATATGGCTCTGATTCTGATCCATCATCACCAGGAAATCCGAAATCGTGAACGGGTCGGTGTCGGGGTTCGTGTGGATGAGCCGGTCGTTGCCCTCTACCAGCTGCATCGAGATGGCGAACTCGCTCTCGAATATCTCGTTCGCCCGATTGACCACCGTCGTCACCGCCGCCAGCCCGGCCTCGACCGTGCCGCCGTGAAGCTGGGTGAACTCGGCCGCCGAGGAGATCGCGATCCGGAACGTTCGCAGGGACTCGCCGGTAGCCCTCGCGGCCCGCGCCGACGTCCTCTTCGTGGGGTGATCGAGCGTCTGACATTGCTCGCCAGATCGCAAACGGCTCCTGGTGGAGGCGATCCGAGACTGATGCTCCACTCCACGACCGGACCTCGGCTCGATCACGATCGGCGCACCGCGACCCTGGATTCTCGCGCTGAGTCCCCGCGGCGTCAGCTCGAACCGAACCGTCGTCTCGGGATCGTCCACCCCGCGGCCGCGGAAGGCCCGGATGCGCGGAAAGCGGGCGGCCAGACCGGCCGGCAGGACTCCGGAGGGCTCGACCTCGAAGCTCTGCCAGCTGCCGGCCACCGGAAGCGTCACGACCGCCCTACCGGAGCCGCGCTCGGACAATCGCTCGACCAACTCCCCGACCGTGGCCTCGGACAGCATCAGCCGACGGCCTTCCCGAACCACTGGCCTGTACTCGTCTACGGTAGAGACCGCGGGAACGGCGCTGAGCAGGAAAGCGAGCGCGACGGGACCAAGAATCTCCATGGTTTTGCTTTCTCCTTGTGGGGACATTCGGCGGTCTGCAGTCGCTCTGACCGTAGGAGTCATCCTCCCCGAGCAATCCGCCGCGCGGCGTCATGAACGGCGCGAATCGCGGGCTACTTCGCCCACCAGCGAGGCTGGACGACCGCGGTCAGTTCGACATCCGGAAGGCGGGGCGAGCGCCCGTCTCGCGCTGCCGGGCTCAGGTACGGATCTGACGCCCGAGGACGCTGAGAGCCGCAGCCGCGGCCATCTTGTGATCCTTGCGCCACGGCGTCCCCGCCTCGCGCCCGAACCGGGCGATGAGCGAGTTGACCTCGGCCACGTCGACACCCATGGCTTCGGCGCCGAGCTGCGTCGGGTCGGTCTTGCGAGGGTATCTGTGGACTTCCATGCCGAGCTCGGCGGCAGCTTCGGCCAGTGATTCGCGGTAGAGCATTCCGTCGGCGGCGACGGTCAAAGGATGTGAGGCCAGGACCTCAGCTAGGGAATCGGGCAGACGATCATACGGGCTCGCGGGTAGGATCAGGTGCCGCGCGCTGAAGGTCGTCAGCATGGTCGAGATCGCTGCGTGCGCGTGGGCCGCGACCGAGCGTCTGACCCGGTTCACCAGGTCAGTAGCCGCGCCGATGTCCAGGGCCAAGGCCTCGTGGTGGTAGGGGGCGCTCGGAAGGTTCTTGTCGATCAAGTCGACTCGCCGCCGGTCGAGGAAGACGGGAGTGGCTTCTTGCACCACGAGGGTGACCAGTTCGGCTCGGCCGTAGTGGACGGAGGCGCCGATGACGGGGTCGGTGGGGGGCATCGGTGGGGACTGTATCGCGGGGTGGGGGCAGGCTTCTCCTCGCTACCTCATTCCAAGCCGACTGGCAGTTGAGTTGCGGTCTATTGAGCCGGCACTCGGGATCGAACCGGGAATCCCGGCGACTGCTCGGTGTAGTCGGCGGCATCCGAGTCAATGAACTGGTACTTTGGGACGCCGAAGATCCGGCCGGCGAGCGTTGCGTCCGCCTATGGCGATCGCTTGTTCGTGTACATTGGCGACGACGGCGAGCATCCGCTCGCCCTGGCCATCGACCTCTGTCTCGAGCCGTTGCAAAAGCCGAATCGAATGTAGCTCGAGGTGACCCATGGTTCAGAGCATGTCGATGAAGGCTGAGCTTCGAGACCGTTGGACGCCAGACCAGACCTCTGCACTCAATCTTGCCTTCGAGAAGGGCTCGCTGGACGAGCTCCAAGGCCTGGAGTCATTCGAGGATCGTCTCGATATTCGGGGATCCCGGGTCTCGGCGATCATTCGGCATCGCCGCTTCAGTGATCTCGACCTCTCCTTCTCGTCCTGGCCTCTGCCTGGGCAGTTCCTTTATTCAGAGCTACGCAACTGCCTCTTCGACCAAGCCGACGTTCCAGCGAACTTGGACCATAAGTTCTTCGCGTGTTCGTTCCGCCAGGCAAGAATGGCTAGAGTCGTTCTACGGGGAGTCTTCGAGGACTGCGATTTCGAGCGGGCCAACCTGCACAACGCGGGAGGCAGCGCGGTGCGATTTCAGGGTTGCAGCTTCAAGCTGGCGAATCTGACCGGCGCGCACCTGATGAGATGTTCGTTCGAGCGGTGCGATTTCCAAGGCGCCAAGTTTCGCAACGGCTCGTTCGCCGGCAGCAGATTCATCGACACTAGGCTCGATCAGTCGCATCTCGGCAACACCATCATGGAGCGAGTCATCCACGATTGACCGCAGCGATCGAGCCGAGCAGTGAACCGGTAATCAAGTCATGGCGATGACCCCACGGCAGATGGCCGAGTTCTTTGTCGAGCAAGGCGAGCTTTTTCACCAGGGCATGGTCGAAACGGCAGACCTGTCACCGGAAGAGCTGGTCTTTTCGGCCGCCGAGACTTTCAAGGCGAAAGCCGTAGCCGGACTGATTCTCTGGCGTCATGGCCTGAGTGACCCGAGAGACCAGTTGGGCGAAGCCGTCGCCACAGCGCGCCAGTTTCTCGAAGGGAAGGGCAGCCAGGCGAGAAACGTCACCGAGTTTCCCATCGCGAGTGCCTGCTACCTTGCCGAACTGTGCAGCCAGCCTTGGGCCGCAATGCGCGACCTGATCGGCGGTGCGATCCCACGACCTACGAGATTGGTAGCGACAGAGCAATCGCTCGACGGGACGCTCCTCGATGCGATGGGCGGCGCGAGCTTGCCGCACAGCTGGCCTGACGGTGTCGCCAACAAGCCTTCGCTACTGGTCCTCAGTTATCGGTGCTACGGCACGCTCATACGGGCCAGACCGGAACAGCGGCAGCCGCTCGTCCGTGAAGCCGAGACGCTCTTCCGCAAGCGACGCCGGGACGGCTACTACTCAGGAGGTTCGCAACTCCACGGCGGTGGCCCGGACAACGATCACGTGGTCGACTTCGTGTTGGCCGCGGTACTGAAGCACATCGGCGCGAGCGCACTTTCCATTGAACACGGATGGCGCGGGTCCGAGGCATGACTCCGCTGCTCCTTGAGATTGCCTTGTTCCGTCGAACCACCTCTGTCACCTCTTTGGCTACAGGTACCCAAGCGCCCCCCCTGAGAGGTTCCACACGATTGTTTGACAGAAGCGTCGAGGAGGTTTCGTCCTCAACCCCCTGAGAGGTTCCACACGATTGTTTGACAGAAGCGTCGAGGAGGTTTCGTCCCCCCCTCTGAGGTTCCACACGATTGTTTGACAGAAGCGTCGAGGAGGTTTCGTCCTCTAGGACATGGCGCGCAACCTCCGCTATGTTCCCCCCGGATGCCTGGTCGAGGCCACCTGCCGAACCATCCAAGGACGCTTCCTACTGCGCCCCTCCAAGCGGGTCAACGAGATCATTCGAGGCGTCATCGGACGCGCCCAGCGACTCACCCGGATGACGATCTGCGCTCTCACTGACCTGTCGCATCACTGTCATCTCCTCCTGCTCCCGATCGACGCCGACCAGCTCGCGAGCTTCATGCGCTATCTCAACTCCAACATCGCGCGCGAGATCGGTCGCCTGCACGACTGGCGCGAGAAACTCTGGGGGCGTCGCTACTTCGACG
>JAJCXP010000259.1 GCA_029263375.1 Acidobacteriota bacterium
CGACGAGACCCAGATCCTGCTCGATGGCCAGGAGCTGTACGAGGTCTATCACCTCCAGGATTTCGACAATGCGCTGAGCGTGGTTGCACCGGCGACGCTCGAGAGCGTCGATCTGACCACCGGCGGCTTCCCGGCCGAGCACGGCGATCGCATGAGCGGCGTGCTCGACATGACGACGTTGTCGCCGACCCGCTCCATCCAGGGCCTGGTCGGGATCGGCGTTCTGAGCGCCCACGCCGGCGCAGCAGGGCTCTTCGCAGAGGAACGAGCAGGCTGGGTGGTTCAGGCTCGGCGCGGCTCCACCGATCTCGCGGGGCAGCTGCTCGGCAGCGAGGATCCGCAGTACTGGGACGCCTTCGCCAAGCTCGACCTGCGCTTGAGCGACCGCTTCAGCTTGCGCGGCAACCTGCTCTACGCCGACGACAGCCTGGTGTTCGAGGAGAACTTGACCGAGACCAGCAAGCGCATCGAGACCGACTACGCGAGCTCCTACTTCTGGCTGACGCATCAGGCGGTCGTGGGTCGGAAGCTGCTTCTCGAGACGGCGGCGTCGGCGACTCGCATCGATCGCGATCGTTTCGGTCTGGAGCTCGAGGAGGACGTCGAGTTCTCGATCGTGGACCGGCGCCGGCTCGATGTCGTGAGCCTGCGCCAGGGCTGGAGTGCCGAGGCGACCCCCAGGCAGTTCCTGAAGTGGGGGTTCGAGGTCCGGAGGTTCGACACCGGATTCGTCTACCTGGGCGACACGGTGTTCGAGAACCCGGTGGCGAGCATCCGCGAGCGCGGTCTGGTGAGCTCGACCACGTTCCTCCAGAACTTCGAGGAGTTCCACTACAGCGCGCACCTCGCCGACCGGCTGCGGGTGCGCGATGGGCTGACTCTGGAGGTCGGGGTGCGCTACGACAGCCACACGCAGACCGAGGAGTCGCTGGTCAGTCCCAGGTTCAACCTCGCCTATTCGATTTCTCCCAAGAGCCTGTTCCGGCTCGCTTGGGGCCGTTTCACCCAGAGCCAGCGGCCCTACGAGCTGCAGGTGGAGGACGGCGAGACGAACTTCTTCTCGGTCGAGCGCTCAGAGCACCGGGTGCTCGGCTTCGAGCGGATCTTCGGCGAGAGCTCCAAGGGCAACGAGATGGTGCTGCGCGCCGAGGTCTACCGCCGGAATGTCAGCAACCCGCGACCACGTTTCGAGAACCTCTACGAGGCGATCAATACTTTCCCCGAGGCCGAGCCCGACCGGGTCCGGATCGCGCCCGAGCGCAGCATCGCCGAAGGGATCGAGCTCTTCCTGCGCGGCGGCTTCGGCGCGCGGACGCGCTGGTGGGCGAACTACACCTATTCGACGACCGACGACGTGCTCGGCGGTCTGCGCACGCCGCGCTCGTTCGATCAGACCCACGCCTTGAATCTCGATCTCGACTTCCCGCTCGGCGAGAACTGGCGCTTGAATCTGGCCTGGCGCTACCACACCGGCTGGCCGACCACCGACCTGACGATCGTCGAAGGAACCGATCCCGAGAGCGGCGAGGCGACGTTCGTGCCGGTGCTCGGGCCGCTGTTCGCGCAGCGGCTTTCGGACTACCACCGGCTCGATCTGCGCGCGAGCCGGGGGTGGAAGATCCGCGCCGGCGATCTGACGTTCTTCGTCGACGTGCAGAACGTCTACGATCGCGGCAACCTCGCCGGCTTCGACTTCGAGTTCGACGCGGACGCCGGTCTGGTGAGCAGCACTCCTGAGACCTGGGTGGGCTTCCTGCCCTCGGCGGGCATCACGCTCGAGTTCTGAGCTTAGCCCCGCCGGCAGTCGAGGGCGCTCGTGCGGTCCTCGGTCTGCCAAGCGGTCGAAGGCACGCCCTCGGTCGCATGGCCGCCCAGCGTTGTGAAACCTCCCAGCTAGTCGGCTCTGGTGACCCGCAGAACGTTGCCGTCGATTCGGTAGTCGAGACCGAAGGCAGGCAGGATCGTGGGAAGCGTTTCTTCGGGAGTGACCATCGTGGCGGCGGTCGAGAACGCGCTGTGAGTCGACATGTCGATCTTGAGGTCGGGATCGTCCCAGACGATCTCGAGCCCGGTCTCACGGCTGACCCAGGTGAGGTAGGCCGCGAGCGTCTGACCGTCGGCATCGAAGGCCGGCGCCGCGGCGATCACCCAGCTCCAGTCGGCGCCGGTGAACGCTACGCGGTCGACGCCTCCCGACTTGTCGATAGTCAGCTCTTCGCCTCGTGACGCGGCGAAGATCTCGCCCGAACGGTTCAGGGAGACGCTGCCTTCGCGCACGCGGACGCGCATTGTGCCGTCGTCATCGTCGCCCAGTCGAACCTCGTACTGGGTGCCGATCTCGCGCACGGTGCCGTGAGGAGTACCGATCTCGAGACTGGAGGGCGCACCGTTCGGGCCGGAGTCGACATAGACCGCGCCCCGCTCGAGCTGAATCCGTCCGTCGGAGTCGAGGCGCAGCTTCGAATTCGCGTGCAGCCTCACGGAGTGGCCGCTCGCCATGCGCAGGGCGACCATCGTCGGCGCGCCGGCGGCGGTGTCGATCTCCTCGCCGGCGGAGATCTTCTGGCCGACCTCCAGACCGATGGCGGCCGCGCTTTCGCCGCGCAGCAGCTCGACGGTCGCCACCGTGGTGGTCGCGATCGGTGAGCCGCCGGTGCGGAACTGCCAGACCGCGGTCAGTACCAGGATCAGGGTCGCGGCGATCGCCAGCACGGGCCGGTACGAGAAACGGCCCTCGATGATGGGCGTCACACTCTGGCCCTCGACGATCGGCGTCATGCTCTGGCCCTCGAAGATCGTCGATCCGCTCTGAGCGAGAAACTCACGACGGGCTGCGCTCTTGATCGCGGCCAGATCGGCGGCCGGAATCGGCTGCGGGGGGCCGGCCTCGACCAGGAGGTCGCGGATCTCGTCGGTTTCGGGCTTATCGGTACGGTTCATGGCGTGGGACTACCTTTCAGCTCTGCGAGTCGTCGCCGGAGCGCGACTCGAGAAGATGGTCAAACTTGACGCGAAACGAACGACGCGCTCGCGTGAGTAGCGATTCAGCTGCTTTCGGCCCGATCGCGAGCCGGGTCGCGATCTCCTTGACCGGCAGGTCTTCCAGGTACTTCCAGGCCAGCACCTGGCGATAGCGTGGGCTTACCAGGTCGAGCACCATATGGACGTGAAGGTGCTTCTCCTTGCTCAGCAGCGTGCCCTCGGGCTCGGCCTGGGTGGTGTAGCGCTCGAGCGGCAGCGCGGCGAACGACTCGTCGTTGAGCTCGACCTCGTACGGCCGCCGGCTCTGCTTGCGGAAGTGCATGGCGATCTCGCTCCGGCAGCAGGCGCAGAGCCAGGTCATGAGCGCCGCCTCGCCGCGGAAAGAGCTCAGCTTGGCGATCGCCTTGCACACCGTGCTCTGCACGATGTCGCAGGTGAGCTCGCGGTCCTGGTTGAGCCGGAAAAAGGCAAACCGGTAGAGCGCCGGGATGAACCTGTCGGAGAAGAGATCGAAAGCACGCTCATCGCCAGCCAGCATGCCGTCGATGAGTTGACTTTCTTCCATCGGAATGTCTCTGGGCCCGGCGGCGCCGGCCCCCGGAAGTCTAAGGCTGATTGCGGCTTGTGTCGTCATAGGCTCTCGAAAGTTCGAGGTGGTTGGGTGCCACCGCTTGTATAGATGCACGCCAGGCGCGACTCCTTCGCCCTGCTACGCTGTTTTCTCAGGAGGCAAATGTGAGGGTGACACGCATCAACGAGTTCCAGGCGCTCGAAGGGCGCGGTGACGAACTGCGGGCGCTGGTCGAATCCTTCCTGCCGACGATCGCGGCGGCGTCCGGATGTCTGTCGTGCCGGCTGCTGCAGGGTCAGAACGCTGCCGAACGAATCGTGGTCATCGAGGAGTGGCAAAGCGTCGAAGCGCACCAGGCGGCGGTGCGCAACGTGCCGCCCGACGCGATGCAGGCGGCGATGGCGCTGCTCGCTGGGCCGCCCAAGGGCGAGTATTTCTCGGATTGAGGCTGGTCGCCCTCGACGCCCTGCGCGGCGCCACCGTGGCCGCGATGATCCTGGTCAACAACCCGGGTAGCTGGGCGCACGTCCATCCTCAGCTTCGACACGCCGCCTGGCACGGCTGCACATTCACCGACCTGGTGTTTCCCTTCTTCCTGTTTGTCGTCGGCGTGGCGATCGTGTTCTCGCTGGGGCGCGCGCGAGAGAGCGGTAGGCCCAAGCGATCTCAACTCGGCCGGATCTTCAAACGGAGCGTGCGCCTGATCTTCTTCGGCCTCCTGATGGCCGCCTGGTCGAGCGGCAGCTTCGCCGACATTCGGATACCGGGTGTGCTTCAGCGCATCGCCCTCTGTTATCTGGCCGGCGCGCTGCTTTTCCTCTACCTGTCGCGCAACCAGCTGCGGCTCGTTCTGATCGGGCTGCTCGCCGGCTACTGGGCACTCCTGACGCTGGTGCCGGTACCGGGCGCCGGGCCGCCCGATCTGAGCCGACCGGACCTCAACATCGCGGCCTGGCTCGACCGGGTGCTGCTCGGGGGCCACCTCTGGAGCCAATCCGTCACCTGGGATCCCGAGGGCCTGCTGAGCACGCTCGGGGCGCTCGGCACCGTGCTTCTGGGCGTCGAGGTCGGGCTCTTCCTGCGCGATCGACGCTTGCGCTCGACCGATACCGCGCGGCTCGCGGCCGCGGGCACGGCGGTCGCCGCGGCCGGCTGGTTCTGGAGCTTGGCCCTGCCGCTCAACAAGTCGCTCTGGACCGGCAGCTTCGTGCTGTTCACGGGCGGCCTGGCGATGGCGGCGCTGGCTCTCCTGCTCTGGGTGATCGACGTGCACGGCCTGCGAGGATGGGCGCACCCGTTGGTGGTCTACGGCCGCAACGCGATCACGATCTTCGTGCTGAGCGGGCTGCTGGCGCGGACGCTGGCGCGGGTGACGCTGGCGGTCGGTGATGCCGAGGTCGGTCTGAGGAGCTTCTACTACGAGGCTCTGTTCACCTCGTGGCTCTCTCCCGACCTCGCCTCGTTCGCGCACGCCGTGTCGTGGGTGCTGCTCTGCTTCCTGATCGCCTGGCTGATGTACCGCAGGCAGTGGTTTCTGCGGATCTGAGAAGTTCGGAGAGAATGAGCGATGGTCTACGAGCCCAAGCCGATACCGACAGATGGCGTCGAGCTCGGCCCGGATCTTCACGATCTGGTCGAGAAGCTCGCCGAGAACAACCACGATCACTGGGCGCGGCAGCGCATCGACGAAGGGTGGACGTACGGCGAGCAGCGGGACGACACGCGTAGGACCCATCCCGATCTGGTGCCTTACGGTGAGCTGTCGGAGGGCGAGAAGCAGTACGACCGCACTTCGGTCGTCGAAACGCTCAAGGCGATCGTCCGCTCGGGCTACGAGATCCGGCGCCGGAAGTAGCGCCCGCAATTCGGCGAGTGCTGCCGTTTCCGCTGTTCCGGTTGTTCGCCTCGGCTGTCTCAAGTGAGCGATGTGGAGACATACGCTCGTTCTGGCGACTGGCACCGGATGCCTCGAGAGCCCTGGGTTCTCCGGTACTCTTGCCGGGCGAGCTTCGGGCCGACCCCGGGGGGAGTTCGAGTTGCTTGGCTCGCGCACCGGTTCAATGGAGCTCGAAAGCCTCAGCGACGAGGAGCTGATCGCCAGGATCCGGCAGGAGCCGGCGGCGGCCAATCCCTATTACGACACCCTCTACGGTCGCTACTACCGCAAGGTCTCCTACTGGTGCCTGCGGGTCTGCGGAGATCGTGAGCGGGCGACTGACCTCGCCCAGGAGGTCTTCCTGCGGGTGCACGAGCGCCTCGACTCGTTCAAGCTCGAGAGCCGCTTCTCGACCTGGCTCTATACCGTTACTCGCCGGGTCGCCATCAACCGCGGCAAGTCCGAGCGTCTGCGCGCGACCGCGCCGCTCGACGCCGATCACATGCCGGAGCCGGTCGACCCCAAGCCCGGCGCCGCCGAGCTCACCGAGCGCAAACAGATCGCGCTCGAGCTCCGGCGCGCGATGCAGAGCGACCTCGAACCGCTCGAGGCCAAGGTGCTCTATCTCCACTTCGCCGACGGAATGACGCTGCCGGCGATCACTGAGCTGCTCGGTCTGACCAACAAGTCGGGGGCCAAGGCCTACATCGTCAGCGGCAAGCGCAAACTGCAACGGCGATTCGGTCGTTGGCTGGAGCGTCAGAACTCTCAAGGTGCTCAGGAAAACGCCTGAGCGAAGGTGACTATCGTGGCGAAACGAGCGACCCTCGAAGATTGGATCCAATTGGCTTACGAAGGCTGTCCGCCTGCCGAGTCCTACCTGGAAGAGGAGCTGGCGGCCCTCGATCCGGCCGCTCGCGAGCGGCTCGAGCAACATGCGGAGAGCTGTGCCGCCTGCACCGCCGAACGCGAGCTGACGCTGGCGTTCGAGGCGCCCGACGGGCTTGCTCCCGCCGCCGAGCGGGACGTCGCGCGGATCGCGCGCCATCTGAAGCGCCATGCGCCCCACGCGCGTCGTGGTGGGCGCCTAGGCGGATTCTCCTGGGGCTCGCTGGTGCGGATGCCGGCGTTCCAGCTGGCGGCGGCGGCCGTGTTGCTGATCGGCGTCGGGATGGGCATACGGAGCTCGAGCCCGCCGCCGCTGGTCGGAGACCCGAATGCTGTCGTCACCCGCAGCTCCAGACTCGAGCTGGTGCGTCCCGTGGGCGATGTCGCGGCACCGCCGGCCGAGCTCGCCTGGGAGGCTGTCGAGGGCGCGGTGAGCTATCGGATCTCGGTCCAGGGCGTCGACGAGGTGGAGCTCTGGAACGCGTCGACAGCTGGTTCCTCGATCGCGGTGGACGACGAACTGGCGGCTACGCTGACGCCGGCGACCGCCTATCTCTGGACAGTCGAGGCCCTCGACAATGCCGGCGCCAGGATCGCCTGGTCGGCGCCTGCGAGCTTCCGGATCGAGCCTGAGGCGAGAGAATGAGTCGGCACGGCAGGCCGATCGCGTTCTTCTGCGCTCTGCTGGCGATGGCTACCCTGGTGAGCGCCAAGGACACGCTGACCCTGCGCGTCAACGACGCCATCGCCGAGCCCGGCGGAGTGGCGGCGGTCGTGATCAGGACCTACGCCTCGCGGCCCGCTGGGCAGGGTCAGATCTGCATCATCTCGAAGTCCGCTGGCGGCGGTGGCGTCGATGGGCCGTTCGTCTCACTGATCGACTCGCGGGTGTTCAGCGGCAAGAACGACGCGGTCAGCGCCGCGGTGATGGAGAGCGCCTCCGGGGAGCAGATGATCCTGATCGAGTTCTCCTCGGAGAGCGCCACGATCAATCGCAAGGACGGACCGCTCGCGGTGCTCTTCTTCCGACTGCGCGACGATCTGCAGCCCGGGCAGAGCTTCGCCCTGGAGCTCGACCCGGGCGACACCGAGCTGATCGGTCGTTCGGGTCAGCCGATCCAGATCGAGCCACGCGGCGGCGAGCTTCGGGTGCGCCGGGTCGCGAGCCCCTACCTGGCCGAGGCCGAGGACGACGAGGTCGCTCCGGGTGAGCGCGCCGAGATCGGCATGAACACGCTCGAGCCGGTGGCGATGTCCGAGGGACAGATCGGCCTGCGCTTCGATCCGGACCTGGTCGCCGGCAAGATCAAGGTCAAGATGCAGAAGAAGTACGGCAAGCGGCGCTTCCAGGCTGATCGCTCCGAGCCAGGTCTGGTGCTGGTGACCTTCAGCTCGAGGGATGCGTCGTTCAACTCGGTGCCGGGCGAGCTGCTGTCGGTGAGCTTCGCCACGCCGACCGGAACCTCGGTCGGCACGCGCTCGCGCGTCTGGCTCGATCCGTCGTTGACCTTCTTCGCCGACGCCGAGGGCGACCTGCTGCCGTTCAACTTCGAAGACGGAACGCTCGAGTTCGAGCGCGACTAGGTCGCTGCAGGTCGAGCTTCGAGCGGCTCGCTGCCGTCCTGCCCGAAAGGGCCGACAGTTGCGCCCGCGGGAACGCTTCCGATAGAACCGGAGTCTGTTCGAGACGTACAGAACTACTGAACGTTGTCTGTTGAAAGGGCTCCCATGTTGCGATCGTCGAGTGCCGCATTTCTTGTCGTCCTGTCGGTACTCGCCGCTGAGAGCCGCGCTGCCGAATGGCCGCACTTGCGCGGTCCCGGCTTCGACGGTCGCGGGCAGGCGCCGGCGAGCCTGGGAGCGGACTCGCCAGGACTCGAGCTGGCCTGGCGAGTACCGATCGGTTCCGGCTACTCCGGCATCGCGGCAACCTCGAGCCTTGCCGTGACCATGTTCAGCCAGGGCGATTCCGACTGGGTGGCTGCGTTCGCCCTGGCGGATGGATCGGAGCTTTGGCGGCAGCGTCTGGGAATGATCCACGAGGGTCGGGACGGCTCCGCGGATGGACCACTCTCGAGCCCGGTGATCTCGGGTGATCTCGTGTTCGCACTCGGTCCAAAGGGCCAACTGCTGGCGCTCGAGCTCGCGAGCGGTGAGATCCGCTGGTCGCGCGACCTGGAGAAGGATCTCGGTTCCGAGCAGCCGACCTACGGCTTCGGAGTGACGCCGGTCGCGGTTGGGGGCACGCTCGTCATTCTGACCGGAGTCGACGGCAGCGCCGTGACCGGGCTCGACCAGAGGAGCGGCGAGGTGGTCTGGACGACCGGTGACGGCAGCTACAGCTACCAGGTCCCGATCGCGCTGACCGTTGGCGGCAGGAGTCACTTCGTGACCGGGTCCGGCCGTGACCTGTTCGGTCTCGATCCCGAGGATGGCGCCGTGCTCTGGCGGCACGAGCTCGCCGAAGGCGAAAGGCTGGGCAACGGGCTGACCGCGGTCGGCGACGATCGGCTGCTGGGCGTGGTCGGCGGTGACGGCGCGATGTTCGAGATTCGACCAACCGAAAGCGGCTTCGAGGCCCGCGAGCTCTACCGTACGCAAAGCTTGGGGCAGACCTACGCCTTGCCGGTTCTTCATCAGGGGCACCTGTACGGATTCCGCGGCGAAATCCTGACCTGTGTCGACGCCGCGACCGGCGAGCGCCGCTGGCGCTCACGGCCGCCGGGCGGCAGCGGCTTGATCCTGCTCGGCGACTACCTGGCGGTCTTGGGCGCCGACGGTCAGGTGGTGCTCGCGGACGCCAGCCCCGACGGCTACGTCGAGCGGGCGCGTGTCAGGGCTCTCGATGACACCGGCTACACCTGGCCGAGCTACGCCGCCGGCCGGATCCTGGTGCGGAACCTGGAGGAGATGGCAGCCGTTTCGGTAGGCCGCTCGTCGGCCGATGGAGAGACGGCGAGAGCCTCGGCCGGCGGCGCTCTGGGAGCGCTGCTCGAGCGCCTCGAAGGGGCAGAGGACAAGAGCGCGCTGATCGACGAGTTTCTGAGCGCTCACGAAACCATGCCGATAATCGAGGGCGACCGAGCCCACTTCGTCTACGTGGGCGAAGCCGAAGACCTCGCGATCACCGGCTCGATGACGCCAACCCGCCACCCGGTGGAGATGCGCCGTGTGGTTGGGACGAATCTCTACTACCAGAGCTTCGACGTCGTTCCGGGCGGGCACTGGGAGTATCAGTTCATTCGCGACTACGAGGAGCGCCTGGTCGATCCGCTGAATTCTCGGACCGCGCCTTCGAGGCACGGTGAGACACCGATGTCGGAGTTCTCTCTGCCCGGCTACGCGGCGCCGAGCCATATTGAAGCGCGCACCGACGGAGTCCACGGCGATCTCGAGCGCTGGTCCTTTGCGAGCGAGATCCTTGGTCACGAGCGCGAGGTGACCGTCTACCTTCCGCCCGGCTATCGGGAGTCGGAGAACGACTACTCGCTCCTGGTGGTCTTCGACGGTCCCGAATGGCTCGAGAAGGGGCTGCTGCACCACACCCTCGACAACCTGGCAGGCAACGGCGCGCAACCGATCGTCACCGCCTTTCTGTCACCGCCCAACAGATGGTGGCTCGAGGCCGGTGGCACCGGCACTGGCGATTACACCCGTTCGCTGGTCGAGGAGTTGGTGCCGCTGCTCGAAGAGAGATACCGCCTCAAGAGGGGCCCCTCGGCGCGCGGCCTGATGGGCCACACCGGCTACGCGCTCGCCGCTCTCTACGCCACCCTCTCCCACCCGGACGTGTTCGGCAAGGTCGCGCTCCAGAGCGTCCATCTCTCGCATGGCTACGAGGGCCCATTGATGAAACTGATCGCGCGCGAGCCGAAGGCCGAAGTCGAGATCTATTTCGACTGGAGCCGTTACGAATTGCGCGATCAGGACCCCGGCTACGAGCTGGGAGAAGAGAACCGGCGCCTGGCCGCCGCTCTACGCGCCGCCGGCTACGAGTACACCGGCGGTGAGGTGCTGGACAGTGCCGGTTGGGCGGGCTGGAGATCGCGCAGCGATCGGATCCTGAAGACGCTGTTTCCCCTCAGGTAACCGGGAGACGACTCGAGACTGGCGCGCCGGAGGGTCGGCGATTCGCTCGAGCGGTTGCTGCTGCGATCCGGCTTGAGCGCGCCGGCGCGCTACCAGCTGCCCGAGCCGCCGCCGCCGCCGAAGCTACCGCCGCCGCCGGAGAACCCGCCGCCGGAGAAGCCGCCCGATCCTCCACCGCTCGACCACCAGCCACCGCCGCGGCGCCGTGCGCTGCTGCCGCCCCCGCGCGCTGAAGCCCGACGACCGATCAGGAACCAGGCGAGCGGAAAGCCGAACATCCAGAGAACTCCCGGCACCAGACCCCAGGGCCGGCCCAGGATCGACATCGATACACCGAACCAGAGCGGCGTCAGAACCAGGAACATGCCCCAGCCGGCGCAGCCGCGTGAGCTCACCGCGATCAGCGAGAAGAAGCCAACGGTCATCAGGAAGCCGACCCAGCGGCTGGCCGGCGCGCCGCCGCTGGACCCGCTGCCAGTCCCGGGTGGCGGTAGCGCGTCCTCGCCCTCGATCAGACTCGCGATGACCTCGATCGCCTGCTCGATGCCGCCCGCGAAGTCGCCCTGCTGGAAGCGCGGCCGGATGACGTCGTCCAGGATGCGTCCGGACGCGAGATCGGTGATCGTCGGCTCCAGACCGTAGCCGACCTCGAGGCGCATCTTGCGGTCATCACGCACGATCAGGAGCAGTACGCCGTCGTCGACGTCGGCTCGGCCCAGCTGCCAGGTCTCGACGACCCGCAGGCTGTAGTCCTCGAGCACTTCGCCGTCGAGGGTGGCGATCGTCAACACGGCGACCTGGGCGCCGTGCTCGGACTCGAGTCGCTCGAGTCGAGCTTCGATCGTGCTCTCGCCGCCGGCGGGCAGCATGTCGGCCAGATCGTTGACGCGGCCGGCGAGGAACGGTACCTCCAGTCCGAAGAGCGGCAGCAGGGTGGCCGCGCAGAGGGCGGCAGCCGCCAGCGTAGCTCGACGCGCGTGCCCGGGAGTCCGGGCGCTAGTCATCGCTCACCGTCGGTTCGTCGCGGAGCTCGTTCCTGTCGTCCTCCCGACGCTCGACGCGGTGCGCTTCGAGTACGGCGCCGCAGGCGTCGATCGCTGCGATCAGCGCCTCGCGCGTCCGGCCGGCGCGGATGCCGCGCGTGAGCTCGCCGGCGATCGACTCCCACACCTCGGTGTCGACGATCTCGCGGATGCCGCGGTCGACCAGAATCCTCACCCGGTGTTCGAAGAAGGCGATGAACAGGAGCACCCCGGTGCGATCGCGGGTGGCGAAGACCTCCTCGGCCAGGAACGCTTCGGCCGCTCGGCGATCGACGCGCAGGTCGAGCACTTCGGCCGGCACCAGGAGTCGTTGCAGGATCGGCAGGGCCGCGACCGCCACCAGGCCGGCGGCGGCAAAGCCCAGGGTCGCGAAGGTCAAGAGGTAGGGAGAGGGCGTGTACCAGCTCTGGTCTGCCGCCATCCAGATGCCGGCAGCGGCGGCGCCGGCGATGGCGCCCAGGGTCGCGCCCTTCCAGTGGCTTCCGGAGTACGGGTCGCACCGGCCCACCAGCACGCACACCAGCTCACCGCCGGTTCGGGTCTCCGCGCTCCTCGTCGCCTCGCCGATCGCCTCCAGATCCTCGGCAGTGAGCTCGGCGAAGCTCGGCGGTGCGTTCGCGGCCATCTGTTTCATCCGTAGCGCAGGGAATCCGAGCGCGGGCGGCGCTCAGAACTCGACCACCGGCGGCTGGTCGGCCCCCGGCGTCGATTCGAAGTAGGGTTTGTCGCCGAAGTCGAAGGCCTTCGCGTACATATTGTTCGGAAACTGGCGCCGATAGGTGTTGTACGCCTGGACGGTCTCGTTGAAGCGCCGTCGCTCGATCGTAATCCGGTTCTCGGTGCCCTCGAGCTGGACCTGGAGGTCGCGGAACGCCTGGGTCGCGCCGAGCTCGGGGTAGCGCTCGACGACCACCAGCAGCCGCGAGAGCGCTGACGACAGGCCGTCCTGGGCCTGCTGGAACGCCTGCAGCTGCCCGGCGTCGGGGACGCCCTCGATCTTCATCTGGCCGACCTTGGCGCGCGCTTCGACGACCGCGGTGAGCGTCTCCTGCTCGAAGTCCGCCGCGCCCTTGACCGTGGCCACCAGGTTCGGGATCAGATCGGCACGCCGCTGGTAGACGTTCTCCACCTGGCTCCAGGCGCCATCCGCGCTTTCCTGGAGCTCGACCAGTTGGTTGTAGGGCCCGCAGCCACTCAGCGACAGTGCCGCGGCCAGGACGAAAGTCGGGCCAAGAAATCTGGAAGCTCTCATCTAACTCCTCCGAAACAGCAGCAGAACGATCTGAGGCCTCAGTATACGGCGCGCGTGCGTCGGCGCTGAATCGCCAGGCCGAGGATCGAGAGCGCCAGGAGCGCGATCGCGATCCAGCCCCACGGGATCTTACGGGCCGCGACCGACGGCGGCTGGCCGATCAGGACGTAGCCGGCCCACAGGTGCGGCGCCCGCCAGGCGGCCTGCTCGCGGAACCGGAGCTTGGCGAGCCGGAGCGCGTCGGCGGGGGTCGCGCCGCGACCCAGTTGCCAGTAGAGCTGATCCATGAACGCTGCGGTCGCCTCGTCGCCGACCTCCCACAGGGTCGCCACGACGCCGTTCGCCCCGGCAGCCAGAAAGGCGCCGGTGAGGGAGGCGATCGAATCGCCGGCGGCCCGGTCGGAGAGCGCTGTCCGGCAGCCTGCCAGCACGGCCAGGTCGGTATGCAGCTCGAGAGCGGCGATCTCCTGCGGCTGCAGCAGGCCGTCGTCCTCGCCCTCCGGGCTGAGCAGCACGGCAGCGCCCCGGCCAGGGCGCTCGTCGATCACGGTATGGGCGGCCAGGTGAACAACGCGGCTACCGGCCCCGGCGGCTTCACGAAACGCGGCCTCGGTGGCCAGCTCGCCGACCAGAACGCGAGCGGGCCCACCCAGCCAGCGCTCGAGCGAAGCGACCTCGCGTTCGGCAGCCGGGAGGTCACGCAGGCCGAATCGAGCGGCGAGCAGAGCCGCGGGACGGTCGCCCGGACCGGTGCTCGGCAGTCGCGGGTTGGCCAGCGCCAGCGATCTGAATGCCGGCCGGGATCGCTCGACCGCGACCGAGGCCAGGGCCGAGCCGCTCGGCAGGTAGGCAACTGTCGCGATCTCGATCAGCGGTCGGTCGTCGTCGTCCGGCGCCGGCAGGAGCTCGAACGGCAGGTAGCGCAGGCCGCTGTCGGGCGCGATGACCAGGCGCTTGCCGGAGATCGGTCCGAGACCTTCAAGAAGAGCGGTGGATAGCCTGTCCAGGTCGGCGGCGGCCGCCGGCTCGGAGCCGCTGAGCGAGCGGTGGACACGGGTGACCGTCGCCAGGATCTCGGCGGAGTCGCCGAGGATCGCCAGCTCGAGCCCGCGCCGCCGTTCGAGGCTCCAACGCAGGAGCTGTCCCTGGGCGACGAAGAATTCCAACAGGAGTGTGTCGTCCGCGAGTCCGGAAGCGATCTCGTCGGCCCCGAGCGGGCGCGCGGCGCGAGACTCTCCGAGCGCGTCCAGGAGCTCGCGGGCCTTGGCGCGCTGAACCAACTCGAAGGCTCGGGTCGCGCCGTCGAGGCTTACTCCCGATTCCGCCGCGCGGTCTACTCGCGATTCCGCCGCGCTACGGGCCCGCGATTCCGCCGCGCTACGGATCGCTGCTTCGAAGACCGGTCGCTTGTCGCCGAAGAAGGCGCCGCGGTGCCGGCCGGG
>JAJCXP010000260.1 GCA_029263375.1 Acidobacteriota bacterium
GTGCCGATCGCTTCGGGCTGGCACAGCTCTATCAGTTGCGCGGGCGGGTCGGGCGCAGCAGTCAGCTCGCCTACTGCTATCTGCTGGTGCCGTCGATGAGCGTGCTGTCGCAGGTGGCGCGCGAGCGGCTGGCGGCGATCCGAGAGTTCACCGAGCTCGGCGCCGGCTTCCGCGTCGCCGCCCGCGATCTCGAGATCCGCGGCGCCGGCAACCTGCTGGGCGCCGAGCAGAGCGGCCACATCGCCGCGGTCGGGATCGAGACCTACCTCAAGATGCTCGAGGACACCGTGCGCGAGCTGCGCGGCGAGGCGGTGGAGGAGACGGTGTCGACCGCGATCGACCTGCCGATCGTCACCACCATCCCCGAGAGCTACGTCGCCGACGCCAATCTGCGGATGGAGCTCTACCGCAAGATCGGCGCTGCCGAGACCGGCGAGGACGAGCTGCTGGCCGAGCTGCGCGATCGCTTCGGTGCGCCGCCGCCCGCGGTCCTGAAGCTGGTCGAGCTGGCCGGGCTCAAGCGCCATGCCGAGCAGCTGCGGGTGCAGTCGATCTCGGCGCGCGGGCACGAGCTCCAGGTGCGCCTACGCGCCGACGCCCGGATCGACGTCGAGCGCTTGATCGAGCTGGTCTCCCGGCGCGCCGGCGCCAGCTTCAGCCCGAACGGCGTTCTCACCTTGAGCGGAGTCGCGACCGATCGCATGGCGAGCGAGACCCGCGAGATCCTGAACGCGATCGCCGATCAGCCGGCGGTCGACGGAGGGAGCTAGCGCACCCTACCGCTCCGAATCGTCTACGATCGTTTCGATGATCCGCAAGAGTCTCCTGCTCGGGACTGTCCTCGGCCTCGCGGCCTGCGGCGGCGAGATCCCGCCGCCCGACGTGGTGGCGAGAATGGGCGGCGCCGAGATCGAGCTCGCGGCGTTCGAGCGCTATCTGGAGGAGAGCTCGATCGACCTCGACGCGGGCCTCGGCGACCGGGTGCTGAGCCGGCTGTTCGACGAGTTTCTGGACGAGACCCTGCTCCTGCAAGCCGCGGTCGACGAGGGGCTGGTCGACGCCGGCGGGACCCGTCGCGAGGCGCTCGAAGCGCTGCTCGACGTTCAGCTCGAGGCCGAGCTCACCGACGAGCGCGTGCTGCTCTACTACCGCGCCCACAGCGACAGGTTCGATCGCCCCGAGCGGGTGCGGCTCAGCCAGATCCTGGTCGAAGATCGCGCCACCGCCGAGCAGGCACTCCAGGAGCTCGCCTCGGGCGTGCCGTTCGAGGAGGTGGCGCGCCGGCTCTCGACCGAGCCTGCCGCCGAGCGCGGCGGCGACCAGGGGTTTCTCGGCCGCGACGACCTGCCGCCGGCCTTTGCCGACACCATCTTCGAGCTCGAAGTCGGCGAGTCGAGTGAGATCGTAGCGGCCGATTACGGATTCCATGTCTTTCAGGTCACCGAACGGCGTTCCGCCGAACTGGTGCCGGTGCGCGAGGCCGCCGACGAGATCCGCGGGCTGTTGCGTCGAACGGAGTCGCAGGAGGCGCGCGAGCGGCTGGTGGAGGAGGCTCGCGGGCGATACAATACGTCGGTCTATGCGAGTAATCTTCCGTTCGACTACCAAGGCATTCGTACCCAGCAAGCCAGGGACTGACCGGTTCCGGAGAGCACTGGGTCTGGCCCTGATCGGCTGCGCCCTGATCGGCTGTTTCACAGCGCGGTCGGCGCCGGCCGAAACCAATCGGATCGTGATCCGGGTCAACGACCGGATCGCGACCCTGTACGACTACGAGAAGGCGCGGCGCCAGCTGATCGAAGCGCTGCGGCGCTCGGACCTGCCTCCAGAGCGGTTGCAGCAGCGTCTGGCCGATGTCGGCGTCGAGGTGATGAGCGATCTCCTGGAGGAGATGCTCCTGCTCTCCCGCGGCGATCAGATCGACGCCCGGCCCTCACCCCAAGACATTAGCGAGGCCGTTGAGCGCGCCCGCGAGCAGGCGGGCGTACGTACTGACGAGGAGTTCAGCGAGGGGCTCGCGGCCTCCGGGTTCACGGTCGAGTCGTTCCAGGAGCACATCAAGAAGAACCTGATGATGAGCAGCGTGATGGGGCGCGAGGTGCGGCCGCGGATCCGGCTCAACGAAGAGGATCTGCGCCGCTTCTACCAGAAGAACCTCGAGGACTACCGACTACCGGTGAAGCTCAACGTGCGTGAGATCGTAGTCCTCGATACGGCGACCACCAACGCCGAGGATCGCGCGGCAATCGCGCAGGACCTGAGCGAGCGACTGCTGGCCGGCGAGTCGGCGGACGAGGTTGTCGCGAGCTCTGCGGAGAAGGGGCTGACGACCGAGTGGATCCCGATCGGCTGGGTGGGCGAAGGTGACCTCGACCCCGAGCTCGAGTCGGCGATCTGGGATCTCGAGATCGGCGAGTTCAGCGCCGCCGTGCCGGCGCGTGGCGGGCTGCATCTGTTCGAGGTGCTCGACCGTCAGGAGGCGACCATCCAGGAGTTCTCGGTGGTAGCCGAAGAGATCGAGCAGCAGGAGACCAATCGCCGGTTCGCCAACGAGATCGGCGACTACCTGGCCGAGCTCGAGCGCAACTCGCACGTGGTCATCGAGCCGCCGCCGGAGGCCGCGTCGTTCCGATCGGTGCTCGAGAGGCGCCGCGAGGAGGGACTCGAGTACGACGAGCGTCAGCGGGCGCTGGCCGGAGCCGGTCTCAATGTCGTCGTGCCTGCAGAACCGACCGAGGCGACCGAGGCGACCGAGCCGTTGGATGACGGGGACGGGACGCGGCCCTAGCCCGCATCGCCCGCTTCCGGCCTCTGCACCGGTACGAATCGCTGCGCTCGCCTGGCTTGGGCTCTGCCTCGCGGGCGCATCCGGCCCGGCGCAGGAAGCCGGGTCGCCGTCGACGGAGGATCAGGTCTTCGAGGACGAGACCTCGGTCGTCCTGATCGAGGTTCCGGTCCAGGTGCTGCGGGGCGCCGAACCGGTGGCCGGTCTCACCGCCGACAACTTCGAGCTCTACGACGGCGGCGAGCGGCGCGAGATCTACAGCTTCGACGTCCTCGACTACTCGGCGGGCGCGAGCGTCACGCCGCTGCCGGTCACCGAGACCTACAGCGGTCTGGCGGTCGGCCCGCGCCGGAACTTTCTCTTCGTCATCGACTTCGCCTACCCCGACTCGTGGGATCCCGAGATCGGCGCCGGCCCGATCACCGCCGCCGTCCGCGGCATGAAGGACAGCTGGAACGACCTCGCCGAGATGCTCGAGGCGCGCTTCCACGCCGACGACCGGCTCGCGCTGGCGTACTTCAGTCCGCTCCGGGGTCTCAAGATGCTCCAGGGCTGGACCACCGATCGCGCCGCGGTCGCGAACGCCATGGAGGTGCTGAGGCTGATGATCGAGGTCGAGCCCAAGCGGCTGCAGGAGGCCTGGAAGGACTGGGAGATCTCGGCTCGCCGGACCCGCGAGGCCGGCCCGCTCGAGCTCTGGGCGACGCTCGACGATCTGCTCGCCGAAGCGCGCACCGCTGGCACTCGCGCCGACCCGTTCCTGCCGCACGAAGACGTCACAGCCAAGCTCTTCGAGGGCCTGATCAACGCCGGCAAGACGCTCGACTACGGCGCCGGGCCGCGTCACGTGGTCTACCTCTCGACCGGCTTTCCCGGAGCCTCGCTCAAGAGCCTGCGCGTTCTCGTTCAGCAGTTCCGCCGCACCCACTGGTCGATCCAGAGCGTCTACACCGGCGGCCTGGGCTTCGGCTCGAGCTCGCTCCACCTGCTCTCGAACGAGACCGGCGGCCAGGTGTTCACGAACTCGAACGACGTCAGCGACCTGCTGGGCGACATGGTCGAGCAGACCGCGGTGACCTACACCCTCACCTTCGAGGCGCCGACCGGCGGCAAGCGGTCGTCGTATCGGAAGCTCAAGGTGAAGCTCGTGGATGGGCCGAAGGGGGCGCGAGTGGTCCACCGGAAGGGGTACTACTCGGTGGTGACCGGCACCGGTCGATAGCCCTGGCTGGGTAAAAGGGGGAGATTACCTATAGGTAGATCCGAGCGCCCGTGGGAGACTCCTCTTTTGATTCTTCTCGGAAAGGGGAGTGTGATGAACTCGGAGCTCAAGAGGACGTTGGACCTGTGGAGATGTTTGATCCTTGTCTCGATTGTCGGCGTGGTGGCGCTGCTGGCGCTGCCGGCGACCGCCTCGGCCCAGCCGCGCGAATGCGGACTCTCGATCGAGAAGACCGCGACGCCC
>JAJCXP010000261.1 GCA_029263375.1 Acidobacteriota bacterium
ACGTTGCGTAACAAGGTGAGCAATCTTGGCATCGACGGGGGTGACTATTCGGCACCGCCCGCGCGCCGCTCGACGCGGCGGCAATAGGACTTTTTCCCCCCTCCCGGCGCGCCGCCTATCTGGCATCTGAGCGCCCCCCGCGAGAGAGTCTACGCCTCGACGGAAGCCCGTCCGGCGGTACCGAATTGGCCGCCGGCTGTGGCATATGGATTGCTCTATGTTTGGCCGCGCGCCACGCGCGTTTACCCCTGCTTTCAGGAAATAGCTGGAATTATCGTGTCAAGCTCACCCACAAAGAGGCGCCTTTCGAGAGTCGTACCAGCGACCGTCTTGCTTCTGGCGATCGCTCTGAACGCTCCCGAAGAAGGCGTCACCTCGATCGACATCGAGCGGCCGGCGCCGCCGGCGCCCGACGAGGTCCTCGTGCTCGAGGAGCTGATGGGGTGGGTGCAGGGGGAGTATCCCAATGGCTTCCAGGCGCTCGGTCGAACGGAGCTGGCAGCTGCGGTGCGCCAGCGCCCGCGCAGCTTCCAGCTGTTCCGGAGCTTCGCCGGCGAGCAGGCGCGCCGAGACCGACTCGCCGAGCTTCCCTATGGCGGCATGATTCGCAAGATCGCCGAACGGCACCGTCTCGACGGCCTGCTGGTCGCGTCGGTGATCGAGGCCGAGTCGGGCTTCGACCCGTTCGCCCTCTCGCCGCGCGGCGCCCATGGCTTGATGCAAGTGACCGCCTCGACTCCGGGCTATCCCGGCGAGACCGGGATCTACGAGCCGCGCGTCAACATCGATGTCGGTACCCGCTACCTGAGGTCGCTGCTAGCCCGTTTCGACGGCGACCTGGTGCTGGCTCTGGCGGCGTACAACGCCGGGCCCGGCGCAGTGGAGCGATTCAGCGGCGTGCCTCCCTACCGGGAGACTCGTCACTACGTCGCCCGCGTGCTGACGCTCTATGTCAACTACCACCGGGAGCTGTGGCAGACGACAGGTGCCAGCGAGTTCGTGTTCGATGTCGAGGTACTCGAGGCGCAGGTGGATAGCGATCTCGCCCTCGGTGGCAACTCGTCCTCCTGAGCCCTCGACGCCGGGTCGACCGACGGCGATCTGCTAGGATGATCACGGATCGGTTGACGGTACACCGAGGAGGTTCTAGATGGGTCCGTTCGGAGTTTCAGAGCTACTGATCATCCTGCTGATCGTGATCATCATCTTCGGCGCCTCCAAGCTTCCCCAGCTCGGACGCGGCCTCGGCGAGGGCATCAACAACTTCAAGAAGGGCCTGAAGTCCGGCGACGAAGCCGCCCCCGAAGCCGAAAAGAGCGAGACCACCTCGCCCTCCTGATCGGCGTCTCGCGCGCCCCTCTCGCGGAGTCGAGACTGCGGACCGACCGCTCGCAACGCGAGCGCGTGACGAATCCGGCCCAGATCTGGACTAGCGCTAGTCGACTACCGACCGCCAGAGGCGGTCGAGCTCGGGAGCCACGGCCGCGGTCTCGGGCGCCAGAGCCAGGTGGTGCAGCGCGCGCCGGAGAGTCGGCGGAATCAGCGGCAGGTGGCGATCGGTGCCGCGCGCGGCAAACGCCGCGAACGTACCCACGGCTTTGAGTGTGCGCTGAGCGGCGGCTCGGTGGTAGGCGTGCTCGGCCCGCGCGTCGGGTAGATACGGTTCCACCCATCGAGACTCGAGCCCGTGCGGCGGATAGAAGCTGTCGTTGAGCAGTGAGGCGAGATCGTAGAACGGCGGGCCGAGCCGCAGATCCTGATGGTCGAGCACGAACAGCTCACCCTCGTTGCCGGGAACCAGGTTGCGGGACATGAAATCGCGGTGACAGGGGATCGGTTCCGGGTCGCCGAGAGCGGCGCACAGACGATCGAAGGCGAGCTCGATCTCGCGCGGGAGTGCTCCGTCGCCGAGCAACGCCGAAGGCTCCAGAAAGGCATCCAGGGTCTGCTGGAGCTCCCGGCGCAGATGCCCTGCATCGAGCGTCGGGTTGAGCTCGGCGACCTCGTCCGGGTCGAGCTCCGCGATGCACGCGGCGATCCGGATCGCGGTCTCGATGATCGGTGCGCTCTCTCGAGACAGCTCCTGTCGGAGGTCGAAGAGGGTAGACGCGCCAGCGTCCTCGAGCAGCATCAGACCGCGGCCGCAGTCGCCGGCGAGGATCCGGGGCACCGTCACTCCGGCGGCGGTCAGAAGAGTGGTGGAACGCTCGAAGCGGATACAGCCGTCACGCAGCTCCGCGGGGTAGGAGGCGACGATGGCGGTCGCCCCGTCGTCGAAGCTCACGCGCGCGTACCTCCGCGCTGAGACGTCTCCCGCGAGGCGCTCGAGACGAGCGAGCGACCTGCCACGTTCGCGCAGCCAGGAAGAGATCATGTCTCGGTCGATGTCGGTCACAACGGTGGGCTCCACGCTCCGCGGGCGCGCCGCGAACGTACCATGCAGCAGTCGTTTGACAGCTCCAGAACCGCAACCCCATAATGTCGGAGTTGGTGGAAAGACTCGGCGAGAGAGATGGATCAGAACGCGAACCCCCACAACCGTCGGCTGTTGAGCGATCTGCGGCGATCGCTGTCGCGAGTCTTCTCCAGCAGTCACGACGTCAACCGGATCCTGCATCGCATCCGTGACCAGGGGTGGTCGCTCTACGTGGTGATCGACAAGACCGACCGCGACAGCGCTCCGAACGCGTTCGAGCTCTCCGCGCAGACATCCGCGAGTGAGGGCGATCCGGCGTTCAGGATCAACGGCCGCGACCTCTGCCTGCTGCGATCGATGGGTATCGACCCTACGCGCACGCTCAAGCGCCGCCGCAAGAGCTAGCCTG
>JAJCXP010000262.1 GCA_029263375.1 Acidobacteriota bacterium
GAGGTTCGGTCGACCGGCGGCGTCGGAAGCCGCTTCGAGCTGCTCACCGACCAGCGTGCCACCGATGCGACCCACCTCATCCAGACCTCGGAGGCCCGCCACCTGGGTCATCTCGGCGCCGCACCCGTCTGGGTGACCGGCTCGGAGGCGAGCGACTATCTCATCGACGAGCTTCCAGCACCCGCGCGTGAGTACCGCGCAAGCTTCAACATCCAGCCGCTCGACAGCCTGTCTCTCCACGGCCGCCGCCCACAGCTGCTCCAGCTGCGCGACCACGGCAAGCTCATGCTGCGGGTAAAGCTACTGCGGGCGGCTCGGCCCGGGGGTGTGCGACTCTCGGCCGCCGCGCGTGTTGGTGGTGGCTGGAGCCGACCCGGCAACATCGCCCTGCCCCACGGTAAGTGGCAGCGAGTCACGCTGATCTGGCGGGCGGCGTCCGCTCCGGGCAGCTCGGACGGCTCGGTTGAGCTTCGGCGGGGCGCGCGCACGCTCTGGCGCCTCGACGGCCTCGCCAACGCCGGCAGCCGGGTCACCGAGGTCCGTTTCGGATTGATCACTTCCGGTGGCGACCGCTCCGGCGGCCGGCTCTATCTCGACGACTTCGTCTCCGACTGGTCCTTCTAGATCATTCTTGGCCCCGAGGCCGACGCCGGACATAATCGCCGGGCTCATGGCGAAGCAGGGTCGCAAGGCGGCGATCGGGTTCATCCTGGTGACGGTGTTCATCGACGTCCTGGGAATCGGAATCATCATTCCGATCCTGCCGGAGCTGGTGCGCGAGTTCGCCGGTGGCGACTCCACGACCGCGGCGCGCTACTACGGCGTGATCGCGGCCGCCTACGCCCTCATGCAGTTCGTGTTCGCGCCGTTGATGGGTGCGCTCTCCGATCGTTTCGGCCGCCGGCCGGTGATCCTGGCGTCGATGTTCGGCCTCGGCGTCGACTACGTCGTGATGGGACTCGCGCCGTCGCTCGGGTGGCTGTTCGCCGGCCGTCTGTTCGCGGGACTGATGGGCGCCAGCTACACCACTGCGAACGCCTACATCGCCGATGTCTCGAAGCCCGAGGACCGCGCTCGCAACTTCGGATTCATCGGCGTCGCCTTCGGCCTCGGCTTCATCTTCGGCCCGGCGCTCGGTGGTCTGCTGGGGGGAGTCTGGCTCCGTCTGCCCTTCTTCGTTGCCGCCGGCCTGGCGCTGGTGAACTGGCTCTACGGCTTCTTCGTTCTACCCGAGTCGTTGGCGCCCGAGAACCGTGACGTCTTCCGTTGGCGACGAGCTAACCCGCTGGGCTCGCTGTCGGTATTGCGGGCGTATCCACTGGTCTCCGGCCTGGCGCTCGCGTTCGTCTTGATCTACATCGCGCAGCGCGGCCTGGAGACCGTCTGGGTGCTCTACACCGGCTACCGTTTCGGCTGGAACGAGCAGACCAACGGCCTGACCCTGGCCCTGGTCGGGCTGATGGCGGTGATCGTCCACGGCACGTTGGTCAAGCCGCTCATCGGTCGCTTCGGCGAGCGTCGAGCGGTGATCGGAGGCCTGATGGTGTCGGCGGTCACCTTCGTGCTCTACGGTCTGGCATGGCAGGGCTGGATGATGATGCCGGTAATCGTCTTCGGCGCCATCGGCGGCGTCGCGGGACCTGCCATCCAGGGCCTGGTGGCGGGATCCGTACGAGCCAAGGACCAGGGCAAGGTCCAGGGCGGCCTGACCTCGTTGATGAGCCTGACAGCGATCATCTCGCCGCTGGTATTCACCGCCGGCATGTTCGGATACTTCACCTCCGATCGGGCGATCGTGCACCTGCCGGGGGCGCCCTTCTTTCTCGGATCGGTCCTCCTGCTCGCCGCCCTGGTAGTCATCTTCAGGGTCTTTCGGCGGATCCCGGAAACAGCCAAGGGTGCCGAGTGAGCCCTGGTAGACTCGAGCGCCCGGAAACATTCGACGCTAGGAGAACCAGATGGGACTGAGACTAGGAGATCAGGTACCGAATTTCACCGCCCAGACCACCGAGGGCGAGATCGACTTCCACGAATGGATCGGTGACGGCTGGGCCGTGCTGTTCTCGCATCCCAAGGACTTCACGCCCGTGTGCACCACCGAGCTCGGCTACATGGCGGGCCTCGAGGCCGAGTTCGCGAAGCGCAACACCAAGATCATCGGCCTCTCGGTCGACTCGGTTGAAGACCACAAGGCCTGGCAGGGCGACATCGAGAGCTCGCAGGGGCACGCGGTCAACTATCCTATGATCGGCGACACCAACCTCGAGATCGCCAAGATCTTCGACATGCTGCCGGCGGAGCAGAGCGGCGAGGCGGGCGGCCGCACCGCGATGGACAACGCCACCGTGCGCTCGGTCTTCGTGATCGGTCCGGACAAGAAGATCAAGCTGATGCTCACCTACCCGATGACCACCGGCCGCAACTTCGACGAGGTGCTGCGGGTGATCGACTCCATGCAGCTGACCGCCAGCCATCAGGTGGCGACCCCGGTCAACTGGAAGCAGGGCGACGACGTCATCATCGTGCCGTCGGTCTCGGACGAGGAGGCGGCCAAGCGCTACCCCGACGGCTGGGACACGCCGATCAAGTACATCCGGCTCGTTCCACAGCCCAAGTAGCGGTATGTCGGGCCGACGTTTTCTGATCACCGGTGGCAGCCAGGGCATCGGCGAGGCGCTCGTCGAGGCGGCGCGCGACGCGGGCGACGAGGTCGTTTTCACCGGCCGCAACGAGGATCTGCTGGCCGAAGTAGCGGATCGGACGGGCGCCACCGGAGTCGCCGCCGACGTCTCGAGCGCCGAAGACAACGCACGGACCGTAGCGCTGTCCGTCGAGACCATGGGCGGCATCGACGTCCTGATCAACAACGCCGGCTGGGGCTACTTCGCGCCGATCGGCGAGCTCGACGTCGGTCGCATGCGCGAGCTGTTCGAGACCAACGTGTTCGGCCTGGTCGACCTGACCAACAAGGTGGTGCCCTTGATGAAAGACCAGGGTCAGGGCGACATCGTCAACATCGCCTCGACCTCGGGCCTCAAGGGGCATCGCAACGGCACCGCCTACTCGGCCAGCAAGTGGGCGGTGCGCGGCATCAGCCAGTGCTGGCAGGACGAGCTCCGGCCGCACGACATCCGCGTGCTCTCGATCTGTCCGTCCCAGGTCCAGACCAACTGGGGCGGCAAGACCGGTCGCGACGAGCCCAACAAGCTGTTCGCCTCTGATATCGCCGAGACCATCATGGCGGCGCTGGGTGCGAACCGACGGGCGCTGTGGACCGAGATCCCGATCTTCGCCACAAATCCCTGGCAGAGCGAGTAGCGATCAGCCGGCCATCGTCGCCTCGACCTCGGCGACGCTCTTCGGGATCGGGCGGCCGAGAACCCGGCGCCCGCCGGCGGTCACCAGCACGTCGTCCTCGATCCGGATGCCGCCGAAGTCGCGATACGACTTGACCGCTTCCCAGTTCACGAACTCCGAGAACTTGCCCTCTGCCGACCAACGGTCGATCAGCTCGGGAATGAAGTAGATCCCCGGCTCCACCGCCACCACCCAGTCCGTCTCGACCGCTCTGCCGAGGCGAACGTAGGCCACCCCGAACAGCTCGCTACGCCGCACGCGTTCGTCGTAGCCCACCAGATCCTCGCCGAGCGCCTCCATGTCGTGGACGTCGAGGCCCAGCATGTGGCCGGTGCCGCACTGCAGGAAGGCCGCGTGGGCGCCCGCCTCGACCGCCTCGTGGGCGTCGCCACGTGCCAGCCCGAGTTCCTTGAGCCCTTCCATCTGACTGCGCGCCGCGGTCTTGTAGACATCGATGAACGGCGTCCCCGGGGCGACCGCGGCGGTGGCATCCTCGAGCGCCTTCAGGACGATCTCGTAGACCTCGCGCTGCCTGGAGTCGAACGTCCCGCCGACCGGAAAGGTCCGCGTGATGTCGCTGGCATAGCCCTCGGGCGAGGTCGCGCCGGAGTCGTGCACCACCAGCTGGCCGGCCTCCATGCGATTGCCGTGGGCATGATTGTGGAGCACCTCGCCGCGCACCGACAGGATGATCGGGAACGATATCGGCGAGCCGTGGCGCGCGTGGCACGCTTCCACCTCACGCACGACCTCCCACTCGTAGCGTCCAGGCCGGGTGGCGCGCATCGCCGTCGTATGGGTCTCGTAGGAGACCGCGATCGCACGCTCGATCTCCTCGACCTCGCGCGGCTCCTTGGGCGCACGGATCGCGATCACGGCGCGCACCAGCGGCTCCGACACACGACCATCGACTTCCGACGGTGAGCAGCCGAGCAGCCGCGCCGCCTCGAGGCGTCCGTCGCCCCGGTAGGGCGGCAAGATGTGCACCGGGCGCCCGGCTTCGAGCGCGGCTCGCACATCGGCGGCCAGACGGCTCCGGTCGCGGCAGTCGGCGACGCCGATCCGCTCTCCGCGCTCCTCCAGGCTGGGGAGCGGCCCGGTCCAGACGATGTCGTCCAGGGTCGGCTCGTGGCCGTAGAGCGTCTCGGCGCCGGAGTCGAAGTCGAGGGTCGCCGCCAGCCCGGCCTCATCGAGGCCCCAGAAGTAGCGGAAGGAGGCGTCCTGCCAGAACGGATAGTGATTGTCGCGATAGTTGAGCGGCGCTTCCTCGTTGCCGAGAAACAGCGCCAGGCCCGACTCGATCTTCGACGCCAGCTGCCCGCGGCGCCCGACGTAGACCTCTCGTTCGAACATGGGTCGATCCTACCCTCTCCGGGGTGCTCCGATGGGAGGTGGGTATCGACCACCGCATGGGATAGTCGGATCGCCAAACGAGTATAAGCACGCCGTGTGACGCCGGTCACAGCCGCTCCGGAGATGGCGGTCTACCTTCCGGATGAGGCAAGCAGCCGAATGATCCCGGTCGCCGCGCGGCCGCCTTCGAGGAGTCAACGATCTATGCCGAGAGCCAAGATCCTACTGCCCAGCCTGATCGGCGTCGCTCTGCTGGCCGGCTCCGCCCAGGCGAGCTGGCTGTTCCTGAGCACTTCGGTTTTTCAAGCCGAGGAGCACAAGCAGAAGCACCCGACGACGCTGATGCAGACGCTGGCACTGCCTGAGGACACGATCACCTCGAATCTCTGTGTCGCCTACAAGAACAACTTCAAGAAGAAGAACAAAGGCTCGGTGGAGACCACCGTGCGCCTCAGCCGGGGCACCGACTCGATCGAGTCGCTCGACGAGATCGCGACCTTCGAGCTCGAAGGCAACATCAAGGACAACGGCTACTTCGAGTGTATGGCCGTCCCCGACATGGAGCGGGGCGACATTCTGACCTTCGAGACGACGTTCAAGAAGTTGCCCAAGCTGAAGATCAAAAAGAAGACCGACTATTTCGTGGTGCACGGCTCGGTCTCGCTCGGAGAGCTGCCGAGCGACGCGCACCTCTATCAGCCCCAGCCCGAGCAGGGCGGCTGGCTCCACTTCGCCAATACGATCCTCAAGGCCGACATCAACGATCACCCGCACCCCGAGGACTGGGAGCAGGCGATCATCGTGCCGCAAGACACAGTGGCGCCGCAGGTCTGCTCGAGCTACCTGAACTCGGCGTCCAACAAGAACCAGGGCTCGGTTAGCGCGCGGGTGTCAATCGCGCGTGACATCTTCGATATCAGCCTGGAGCAGTTCAACCTGGACGGCGACATCAGCAAGAACGGCTACGTCGACTGCAAGACGGTGGACGACCTCCCCAAGGACTCGGTGGTCTTCTTCGAGTACGACTTCCACGGCGTTCCCGACCTGAAGACCGCCCAGGTCGACTGGGCCGGTATCCGCGGCGTCGTTTCGACCGCGGGTCAGCCGTCGACAGACACTTCGGATCCGCCGGACGATCCGGACGACCCGCCGCCACCGGACGATGATCCGCCCCCGCCGGACGACGATCCACCGCCGCCACCCCCATCGGGGCAGCTCTCGGAAGCCGACCAGCGCGCGGTCTCCTCGCTGCTGTTGAAGACCACCAAGACGCAGCTGTGGCGAAGCAAGAACAACAACCCGACCAAGTGGACAGTGGTCGGCCCGAAGACCAAGGCGATCGAGGGTACCAACAAGCTGATCGCGAGCACTGCCGGCTACGGCAACACCATCGCCGCCGCGCTGGCGGACTACGAGAAGAAGAAGGGCAAGCTGGCTGCCGGCGATCTCCTGACCAAGAAGGAGCGCGAGGCGATCGAGTGGTACTGCGGCATCGGCACCAGCGGACCGACCTCGGTCCGCCACGACTCGAGCGGCAACTTCCACGGCGAGTACTACCGCACGGGCAAAGGCGCGCAGCACCACGGGCCGGTGGGCAAGATGACCACGGCGATCGACTGGTTGAAGTCTCAGGGGCTCTAGCTCCCCGTGGTGACTCCGGCACCCAGCCGCGAGCCCGTCCTCGACTGCCAGGGAGGCAGCGGGACGGGCTAGAGTCGGCCGGTGGCCAACGTTTACGCCCTCGGCGCGATCGCTCTCTGGACGACGCTCGCGGCACTCGGACTCGAGCTCGCCCATATACCGCCGTTCCGACTGACCGGCCTGGCGCTCCTGATCGGCAGTCTGGTGGCCCTGCCCTGGTCAGGCTTCGACCCGCGCCGTTGGCGGGTGCCGGCATCGACCCTGGCCCTGGGAGTCTACGGACTGTTCGGCTTCCACTTTCTGCTGTTTCTCGCCCTCCGATACGCGCCCCCGGTCGAGGCGAACCTGGTCAACTACCTCTGGCCGCTCCTGATGGTGGTGCTCTCGCCGGTAGTGCTGCCGGGAGTCCGCTTGCGACCGGTTCACGTCGGCGCCGCTCTCGCCGGCTTCGCCGGCGCCGCCCTGGCGATCGCCGGCGGCAAGGGCATCGGCGGCCTGGCCTGGGGCTACCTACCAGCCTTGGGATCGGCCTTCATCTGGTCCACCTATTCCCTGCTGACCAAGCGGGTCACCCCCTTCCCGACCGCCGCTGTCGGTGGATTCTGTGTCGTAGCCGGAGCCCTTTCCCTCATCTGCTCGGCGCTGCTCGAACCAGCGGTCGATCTCTCGAGTCGCGATCTCCTTCTGCTGGCGCTGCTCGGCCTCGGTCCGCTCGGCGCCGCGTTCTTCCTGTGGGACAAGGCGCTCAAGCTCGGCGACCCACGCTCGATCGGCGTGCTCGCCTTCCTGACGCCACTGGCCTCGACCACGCTGCTGCTGGTCGTGCGCGGCGAGCGCCCCACGATCTGGCTCGCCGCCGCGGCTGTGCTGATCGTCGGCGCCGCGGTGGTGGCCGTGCGCAACTCCTAGTGGGCGGTTGCCGCCCCGAGCTTCTTGACCTCGTCGTCATTGCCGGTCAACTGCCAGCGGATCAGCGACACCGGGATCACCCCGGCAGCGTCGACCTCTTCGAAGAAGCTGGAGAGGGTGAAGCCTTCGCCCACCTGCCGGGCACGCTCCGCCAGCAGTCGCTCGATCAGATACTTGCCGGAGACGTAGCTCGTGCCGTAGCCGGGCTGGCGCAGATAGAGCTGCTGCTCGAACCCCAACAGGTCGAGATCCTCACGCATCCAGCCGCGCGGCGTCCAGGCGACGTGGAAGTCGCGCGCCTCCTTCATGGTGAAGTCGTTCGAGTGGACGTAGAGCGAGCCGAGCCCGCGCGCCGCGCGCTGCGCGAGCATGATCCAGACGATCTCCCGAACGCGCGGGTTGTCGTCGTAGAGGCCGGCGTGCATCATCATCTCCTCGACGCCGGTCGACAGCCCTTCGGCGCGGCTGTCGAAGATGTTGTAGAGCAGCGGCCCGCGCCGGATCGTGCTCGGGTGCGGATCGACCTCCATCCGTGCGAGATCCCACCAGTGGTAGAAGTGCGTCCAGAGGGTCATTGGCTCGAAGTGGACCGCGGTCCAGAAGAAGTTCCGCTCAGCCTGCGGCACGAAGCGGCCGATCCGGGCGCGCAGAGCGGGGTCCATGTAGTCGCGCATCGGTAGGACGTCCTCACGCTCGAGGAACTCGAGGTAGCGCGTCACCGAATCGTTGGCATGGCGGTCATACTCTTCGGGCCCCGAGATCGCCACCAGCTGGGGCAGATTCCGATTGCGATGCTCCTCGAGTCGGAGTGAAGCGTGAGCGCGATCCAGCTCGCGCTTGAGCAACGACACCTCCTCCTCCCAGGAGAGCGGCACCAGGTGCACGTTGCGCAGGTACCAGGTGTAGTTCTCCTTGCCGACGCCCGAGGCGCCGGTCTTCTCGGACGCCCGTTCCTCCAACCAGCCGACGAACTCCTGGGTGGCCTCGCGGGCGGCGCTGATCGCACCTCCGAGCTCGGCGCCGGCGCCGCTCGTGCGCTCCGCGAGCTCGCCCAGGTCGCGCGCCTGGTCGCGCATGTTGCCGATCCCGGATTCCCACAGCTCGCGCGCATTGCCGACCAGGTTCTGTCGCGCCTGTGCCAGCAGCGGCGGGATCGTTCGCAGCTCCCCGGTGAGCTTCGCCGCCGCCTCCGGCGTCAACGGAAAGTCGTAGGTCCAGAGCTCGACCAGCGCATGATGGGTCGGGCCCTCGTGCGCCGGAGTGTCGCTCTGTGCGGTCCAGACCGAGGCGTAGTAGGCCGGATCCCGCGCCCAGGGCTTGAGCACGCGAATGTTGAAGTCCATCCCGTTCATCTCGGCGCGCACCAGGTGCCAGTCGACCTGCTGCTCGACCGGCCAGGCGCCCGCATCGATCGCTTCGAGCCGCTCGCGGAGGCCGGCAAGCTCGCGGTGACGGCGAGCCGTGGTCGCGGCGCTGTAGTCGGGCGCGCCCTCGAGCAGCGGCGGCGACTCGAACTCGCGCCACTCCTCGAACAGCGCGACCAGTGCCGGGTAGCCGCCCTCATGGGCATCCGCGAAGGCGCTCGTGAGGCCGGCCGCGGCCACCGCGGCCACCGCTATCAGGGCGGCCAGTAGGACGAATCTTGGAAGTCGGCGAATCGCTTGCATCGAGAGTCTCCTGTTTGTGTCACGCATCGATTCGGCTTCCCGGCCGATCACGGCTCGCTCGTCGAATCCTGAGGTCGCTGGCACGGAGCCGCTGCAGCAGCAGCCGGCCGAACTGTTGGTAGGCCCCCGGCAGCCGTGCCCCAGGAACGAACCGAACGGGAAGCTCGCGCTGTGCGAGCGTCGACGAGGAGGTGAGGATCACTCCCCCGCCTGACTCGACCGCGGTGTCGTACGGCTCGGCGCCCGCTCGACGCACACGCGGCCTCGCGATGATCCTGCGCACGGCGCTCGAATCGCCGGCGATCGTCACCCCACCCAATCGACGAGACCAGACGGTCAGCCGGAAGCGGCCAGCGGAGAGGTCGGCGACGATTCGTGCCCGCCCGGTTGCGGCGAGCTCAGCGCGGCCTCGGTGCTTGCCGGACGACCCCGCAAGGCGGCGCACGCCGGCGAGAGCCGTTTCCAGGTCGGCTCCCAGGAGCCTGTGTAGGAGTCGCATTCCGCCCGGCGCGTCGATCTCGCGCGAGATCGCGGCCGACACCGGCGCGCCCGCGAAGGCGGTGCCTGCGAGCAGCCAAGCCGCCATTCGCGCCAGCTCCCGCCGGTCCAGATCCGTCACGAGACCTCCAAAGCGGTGGAGCGACCATCGAGATTCTGGAAGCGGAGCTGCACCCGGCGCTCAGCGTCACCGCGCCGCCAGCGCGGCGTCCAGGCGCGGCGAAAGTTCGCCAGCTGTTCCAGATTCCTGCCGTTCTTCCAGTTTGGAACGTTGCGCAACCTGGTTGTACCGGGTCCGCTCACTTCGAGCTCCCCCATCAGATCGCAATCCTCGAACACCACTCGATCACGCCGCTCCTCCAGGCGCGGCCCAACATAGGCCGGGATCTCGGGGAAGAGCGCCCGGCGCACCGCCTCGAAGTGCTCGAAGCCGTAGTAGCCGACCCGGCGGAGGCCTCCGCGGTGGTCCCAGAAGGCCGGCTCCCGCAGCTCGGTGGGAAAGAAACCGGAGCTCTCCGCCCAGTTGTCGAGTGTGCCGGCATAGATGTAGCGCTCGCCTCCGATCGGCTGCGCGTAGCTCAGAGCCAGTGCGAAGAACGCTTCGATGTCCTCGCGATTCCGCGCCAGAATACGGATCGCATTGTGCGGATCTCCCAGCGCCTCACGAAACTCTGTGTCGTCGAACTGGCACGACAGGGCCGGGATCACGTCGACGCCATCGTTGGTCGGCTCGAAGTAGCGCTCGAAGAAGGGAAAGACATCGCGCAGGTCCCATTCGCGCCGGATGTCGGTGATCTCCGGAGTGGTCGCCACGAATCCGGTCCGGCCGTCCATCTGCGGTACGGCGCCGGGCCGGCCGAAGGTATCGCCCATGACGTAGAGCCCTCGACGGCGCGCTTCGTCGATGGCGGGTTGGGCGTTGACCATGCCGTCGGGCACCGCCCAGATGTTGAGCACCGGCTTGCCGTCAATGCGCCAATAGGTGGGATGATCGAAGTACTGCTGGAGATAGTCGAGGTCGGACACCCACATTCGGAAGACGTCCGACCGCGAGTAGTCGATCGGCGGCTGGGTCGCCAGCAGGCGCTGCAGCGGCGCCAGGATCGGGTCGTAGAAGATGTTCCAGCGCGATCGGGTCTCCTCCAGTTCGGGCAGGAACGCCCGGCGGATGTTGCCGTCGATGACCGAGTCGAACACCTCGTTGTCCTCGAACTCGGGCTTGATCCACTCCAGCGAGTAGATGAAGTCCGCTCCGGAGTTCCCCGTGTAGCGGTTCACCCACTGCATCTGTTGGCGCATCACCGCCCGGTCCGAGCTGTCGGTGAAGCCGAGCAGCGGGTCGAACGGCACCATGCGACGTCCGTTCAGCAGATAGTTCGCGAACTCGGGCGAGCCCTTGAACCAGAGGCTGAGGTGGCTGACGAGGCGCAGCGGGCTGTCCGACAAGTCCCGAGCCTAGTGTCACCGGTCACTCGATTGCAAACCCGCGCCCGGCCGACTGAGGGTCGAGATAGAATGCGCTGGAGGTAGACGACAATACGCGAACGCCGGCACGGTGGCGACGCCGTGGTCGGGTAACACGAGGAGGCTCCCCATGGTCGAGTTGACCGCGCTGTTGATCCCGATTCTCGTCTCGGCGGTACTGGTATTCATGGCCAGCTCCGTCGTCCACATGGTGCTGCCCTACCACCGCAGCGACTACGACAAGCTCGCTGACGAGGATGCCGTTCTGGACGCGCTCCGAGCTCAAAAGGCGGGCGCCGGAAACTACGTGGCGCCGCACTGCGTGACGCCCGCCGACCGCAAGGACCCCGAGAAGCTGGCCAAGCTGGAGCGCGGGCCGTTGGCGTTCGTCACCGTGATTCCGAGCCTGGCGATGGGCAAGCAGCTGGGCTCGTGGTTCGTCCACTGCATCGTGCTGGGCGTCTTCGTGGCCTACGTCGCGACCTTCACCCTCGAGGCCGGCGCCGACTACATGTCGGTCTTCCGACTCGTCGGCACGGTCGCGTTCCTCGCCTACGCCGGCTCCACCGGCACCGAGTCGATCTGGATGGGACGCAAGTGGTCTACGAGCTTCAAGCACATGCTCGACGGCCTGATCTACGGTCTGTTGACAGCCGGCGTCTTCGGCTGGCTCTGGCCGAGCTGATCGGGCTCCGAACACGCCTCCCAGCGCATTCGGCAGCATCGGGCTGCTGGTACAGTCGCCGACCGTCCGCCGTGGAGTGGCCGTGCCGCCCTCAGACCAGGCCCCGTCCACACCCGTCATGACCCGCGCGATCTTCTACTGCAATCTGCCGCCGCCGGTCACTGGACAGACGGTTGGCACCCAGGTGGTCGTCGACATGCTGTCGGGCGACCTCGAGATCGTCTGCCTGAACACTTCGGACGACCGGATGAGCATCGGTCGCGGCCCGATGGCGCTACTGCGGCGTGCGGTCTCGATGCTCAGCCACGGCCGGGCGCTGCGGCGAGAGCTCCGGCGCCGTCCCACCGACGTGCTCTACTTCGTGGTCTCGAGCTCGCACCTCGGGCAGCTCCGCGACGCACTCACCGTCGGCCTCTCGCGGCGGCGCTCGCGCCGCATCGTCGCCCATGTGAGGAGCGGCAACTACCACGAGAACTTCGGACGAGTCGGCCTCGGTGCGCTCTCAAGCTTCGTGGTGCGCCGACTCGACGGGTTGATATTCCTGAGCGGTCATCTGGCCGATCGGGCGGCACGCTTCGTGCCCGACGCCAAACGGCGTGTGGTCTTCAACACCATCGACTCGGCGGTGCAGCTGACCGCTGAGGAGGCGCGGGCCAAGATCGAGCGCCGGCGCGGCCGCGACCGACTGCGGATCGTCTACATCTCCAACATGATCCCGTCCAAGGGCTACCTGGACCTCGCCCGCGCGCTCACCCTGCTCGCCGACGGTCCGCCTCTGGTTGCCGACTTCGTCGGCCACTGGCCGTCCGCGAGCGCGCGCGACGAGTTCGAGCGCTTTGTGCGCGATCACGGTCTCGAGAGCTCGGTCCGGATTCACGGCGGCGTCTCGGACCGGGCTCGGATCCGCGAGCTGCTGGTCGAGGCCGACGCCTTCGTACTGCCGACCTATTTCCCGGTCGAAGCGCAGCCGCGCTCGATTATCGAAGCGCTCAACGCCGCCGTCCCGGTGGTCGCCACCCGGCACGCCTCGATCCCCGAGTACGTGTTCGACGGCGACAACGGCTACCTGGTCGACAAGCAATCGCCCGAGCAGATCGCCGAGGCGCTACGAAGGCTGGCCGACCCCGAAGAGTGGCGCGAGCGGGCAACGGCCGCCCGCCGCAGCTACGACCAACAGTTCGACCCGGAGATCCTCAGGCGACGGCTGCTCGAGGTCTTCGTCGGCGACGCCTGATCGCGAGGCGCGGCGGCGGCCCGCCGCTGCTGCCTGCTAAGCTGCCTCGCCATGCCGACAACGCCCGCAGGCACCGGCAGCCAGCTCGACGTTCGTGACCCGGGAGTTGCCGCCGCGATCCAGCGCTACTGGCGCCGCAACGTCCGCATCATGACGGCGCTACTCGTGGTCTGGGCGTTCGCCGGCCTCGGCTGCGGCGTGCTGTTCGCGGACTGGCTCAACCGGTTCCAGCTCGGCGGCTTCCCGCTCGGCTTCTGGTTCGCGCAGCAGGGCAGCATCCTGATCTTCGTGCTGCTGATCCTGATCTACGGACTCGCCCTCAACCGGCTCGACGCCCAGCATCACCGTGAGCTCGACCGCCTGCTGACCGATCGAGATCGCGAGTGACCCTCAAGCTCTGGACCTTCCTGTTCGTCGGCGTGACGTTTGCGGGCTATCTCGTGATCGCCTGGATGAGCCGGGTGCGCGACACGACCGGCTTCTACGTCGCCGGCCGCGGCGTACCGGCGGCCGCCAACGGCAGGGCAACCGCCGCCGACTGGATGAGCGCCGCTTCGTTCATCTCGATGGCAGGGCTGGTCTCGACTATGGGCTACGCCGGCGGCATGTACCTGATGGGCTGGACCGGCGGCTACGTGCTCCTGGCGCTGCTGCTGGCGCCATACCTGCGAAAGTTCGGCCACTACACGGTGCCCGACTTCGTCGGCGATCGCTACGAATCGAACTTTGCACGGCTGGTGGCCGTCGTGTGCGCGATCTTCGTGAGCTTCACCTACGTCGCCGGCCAGATGCGCGGTGTCGGCATCGTGTTCTCGCGCTTCCTGGAGGTAGACGTCAACGTCGGCGTGGCGATCGGCATGGCGATCGTCTTCACCTACGCCACCCTAGGCGGCATGAAGGGGATCACCTGGACGCAGGTGGTCCAGTACTGGGTGCTCATTACCGCGTTCCTGATTCCCGCGATCGCGATCAGCTTCAAGCTCACCGGCAACCCGGTGCCGCAGATCGGCATGGGCGGCCGGCTGCTCGAGGACGGCGCCTCGCTACTCGGTAAGCTTGACCAGCTTCACGCCGAGCTCGGCTTCGCCAGCTACACCGAGCCGTTCACCGGCGGTTGGAACAAGCTCAACGTGTTCTGCGTGACCCTGGCGCTGATGGCGGGCACCGCCGGCCTGCCGCACGTGATCGTCCGCTTCTATACGGTGAAGTCGGTTCGCGCCGCGCGCTGGAGCGCGTTCTGGGCGCTCTTCTTCATCGCCCTGCTCTACCTCACCGCTCCCGCCACCGCCGCCTTCGCGCGCTACTACATGATCCAGAGCCTGCACGGACAGGCGCGGGCGGATCTCCCGACCTGGTTCGAAAGCTGGGAGCGCACCGGACTGATCCTGTGGCTCGACGACGGCGACGACCGGGTCGCGTATCACGGCGCCGCGGCAGGCGCCGAGGCCCGAAACGAGATCTTCCGCAGCGGCAAGCTCTCTTCGAGCGAGCTCGGAGCCATCCGGGTCCAGCATCAGGAATGGCTGGACAGCGGCGGTAGCGCCGGTAGCGACGGCCGCGAAACGATGACCGAGCTCGGTCTCTCTGGCCCCGATCGCGACATCATCGTTCTGGCGACACCGGAGATGGCCGAGCTCGCCGACTGGATCATCGCGCTGGTCGCCGCCGGTGGGCTGGCGGCGGCGCTCTCGACCGCGAGCGGACTGCTGCTGGTGATCTCCTCGAGCGTCGCGCACGATCTCTACTATCGGATCATCAACCCACGAGCCTCGGAGGGACGGCGGCTCCTGGTCGGCCGGGTCGTCATCGGTTTCGCGGTAGTCGTCGCGGGACTGCTGGGAATCTTTCCGCCCGGCTTCGTCAGTCAGGTGGTGGCGTTCGCGTTCGGCCTCGCGGCCGCCAGCTTCTTCCCCGCCATCGTCTTGGGCATCTTCTCGAAACGAATCGGCACGGTGCCGGCCGTCTCAGGCATGATCTGCGGTATCGGCTTCACCGCGTCCTACATCATCGGCAGCGTCTATCTCGGGATGCCCGACTGGTGCTTCGGCATCGGGCCGCAGGGGATTGGTACGATCGGCATGTTGATCAACTTCGCCGTCACGCTGTCGCTCACGCCAATGACGAGCGCGCCCTCGGAGAGCGTTCGCCGCATGATCGACTCGATCCACGAGCCCGAGGGCGCTGGACCGGCCGTGGTCATCGAAGTCGCGCCCGAAGGCTAGCCCGCCCTTCTCACCCCGTCGCTACTGCGAGGCCGTAGGTCACTGAATCTGCTGCGTCATCCCGTTGCTCCACTCCTCACCGTACGTCCAGTACGCTTGCGTCGTTCCGCAGCCGGATGCCTTGCATCTTCAGCAACCTACGGCCTCTCGCCACACGACGGCGTGAGAAGGTCGGGCTAGGCCACAGATGAACGCGGTCCCTGTGAACCGTTTCGTCGCCCGCGCCGACTCTGGCTACGGAGGATGATGATGGCCACCAGCCCACCCCTGATCGACGTCGCCGGACTGAGCTTCAGCTACCCCGGTGCGGAACGGCGCGCTGTCGACGGCCTGACTTTCGAGGTCGGCGCCGGCGAGATCTTCGGATTCCTGGGTCCGAACGGCGCCGGCAAGTCGACGACCCAGAAGATCCTGATCGGGCTGCTGCGCGGATTCGAAGGTCACGCATCGCTGCTCGGCAGGGAGCTGACGGAATGGGGATCCGACTTCTACGAGCACGTCGGCGTGGCCTTCGAGTTCCCCAACCACTACCTCAAGCTGACCGGACGCGAGAACCTCGACTACTTCCGTGCGCTTTACAGCGGCACCACCCGGTCACCGCTCGAGCTGCTCGAACGGGTCGATCTGGCCGACGACGCCGACACCGCCGTCGGTCAGTACTCGAAAGGCATGAAGCACCGCCTGAGCGTCGCCCGGGCGCTCCTCAACGAGCCCCAGCTGCTCTTTCTCGACGAGCCGACCTCTGGGCTCGACCCGGTGAGCGCCCGCAACATCAAGGAGCTGGTGCGCGAGGAGCGCGATCGCGGCAAGACCGTGTTCCTGACCACCCACGACATGGTCGTCGCGGATCAGCTGTGCGATCGCGTGGCGCTGATCGTCGATAGCGAGATCGCACTGATCGAAGCGCCGCGCGAGCTCAAGCTGCGGCACGGCGAGGAACGCCTGCGCCTCGAGCTCGGATCCGACGACGGCGTCGAGGTGCGCGAGTTCCCGCTGGCGGAGCTCGGTCGCAACGCCGAGTTTCTCGAGCTGATCCGGAGCCGCGACGTCCAGACCATGCACACGCTCGAGGCGACTCTCGAGGACGTGTTCATCAAGGTCACCGGCAGGAGCCTCCAGTGAGCCGGCTGCTTGCCACCATGCGCTGCGACGTCCGGCTGCAGCTCCGCAACGGCTTCTACCTGGCGGTCGGATTCCTGCTCGCGGTCTTCGCCATCGTCATCGGGCAACTCCCCGATTTCGATTGGAAGCCGATCGTCGCGCCGCTGATTCTCGGCAACCTGAGCCTGGCGACGTTCATGTTCATGGCCGGGCTGGTACTGCTCGAGAAGGACGAGGGCACGCTGGAGGCGCAGGTGGTCTCACCGCTGCGATCCGGCGAATACCTGGCCTCGAAGACCGCTACGCTGACCGGCCTTTCCCTCGTCGAGAACGTGGTCATCGTGGTCCTCGTATGCGGCCTGGGAGTCCGC
>JAJCXP010000263.1 GCA_029263375.1 Acidobacteriota bacterium
GGTGCGGTGGATCTCGATCATGATGTCGCGTAGGCGCTGGTCGACCTCTTGGCGGGTCCATGACGTGTGACCGGCGTTCTGAGCCATCTCGAGGGCGCTGGTCGCCACGCCGCCGGCGTTGGCCGCCTTGCCGGGACCGAACAGCACATCGTGATCGAGCAGGTGCTGGACCGCTGCGGGGGTGGTCGGCATGTTGGCGCCTTCGGCCACCAGCGAGATGCCATTGTCGACCAGGGCCCGCGCGTCGCCGAGCTCGAGCTCGTTCTGGGTCGCCGACGGGAACGCGCAGTCGGCGTCAGGAACTCCCCAGGGTTGCGCGCCGACGAAGTACTCGCAGCCGAACTCTTCCGCGTACTCCGCGATCCGGCCGCGTCGCACGTCCTTGAGCTCGCGCACCCACGTCAGCTTCTCGGCGTCGATCCCCTTGCGATCGAGCACGAACCCCCCGGAGTCTGAGAGCGTGATCGCCTGACCGCCCAGGCGGTGGATGTTCTCGACCGTGTACTGGGCGACGTTGCCGGAGCCGGAGACCAGACATGTCTTGCCGCGGATGCTGTCGCCGCGAGTCTTGAGCATCTCCTCGGCGAAGTAGACGCAGCCGTAGCCGGTCGCCTCGGGACGGATCAGGCTGCCACCCCAGCCGAGCCCCTTGCCGGTCAAGACGCCCGAGAACTCGTTGGCGAGCTTCTTGTACTGTCCGAACAGATAGCCGATCTCGCGTGCGCCGACGCCGATGTCGCCCGCGGGTACGTCGGTGCGGTCGCCCAGGTGGCGGAAGAGCTCCGACATGAACGCCTGACAGAAGCGCATCACCTCCATGTCGGTTTTGCCCTTCGGGTCGAAGTCCGAGCCGCCCTTGCCGGCGCCGATCGGCAGGGTCGTCAAGGCGTTCTTGAACGTCTGTTCGAAGGCGAGGAACTTCAGGATCCCGAGATTCACCGACGGGTGGAACCGCAGGCCACCCTTGTAGGGACCGATGGCGCTGTTCATCTCGACCCGGAAACCCCGATTCACCTGCACCCGGCCAGCGTCGTCCACCCAGGGCACGCGGAAGATGATGACGCGCTCCGGCTCCACGAGCCGCTCCAGGATACGGGCGTCGCGGAGCTCCGGATAGCGATCTCGGACCGGCAGCACCGATTCGAGCACCTCGTGCACAGCCTGGTGGAAGTCGCCCTCCCCAGGGTCGCGCGCGACGAGCTCCCGCATGAACAGATCTGTGCTGTCCGTCATCGATTCCACTCCTCGCCCGAGTTGAACGGCTGTCGATCCTACTCACATCGTCGACCGTCTGTCACCCTCCGGTCGCGCGGGTACGCTAGGATGAGGCGGTAGAACCGCGCCATGACAGAGATCACGTTCACGCTTAACGGCGAGCCTCGTCAGGTCTCGATCTCCCCGGGTGAGAGCCTCCTAGACACGCTCAGGTTCGACTGCGGCATCATTTCCACGAAGGACGGGTGCCAGCCCCAGGGGCAGTGCGGTTGCTGTCTGGCGCTGGTCGATGGCGTGCCCAAGACGACCTGCGCCGTGGCCGCGGTCAAGGCCGACGGCAAGGAGATCGTGACGCTCGAGGGATTCGACGAGGAGGAGCGTCAGCTGATCGCCAAGTGCTTCGTCGGCGTCGCCGGCCTGCAGTGCGGCTTCTGCATCCCCGGCATCGCCGTGCGCGCGAAGAGCATGCTCGACAAGGACCTGAACCTGACGCGCGATCAGATCGCCGCGCGGCTGGCGGGCCACCTCTGCCGGTGTACCGGCTACACCAAGATCCTGGACGCTATCGAGCTCCTGGCCAGGGCGCGTCGCGGCGAGGAGATTCCGGAGCCCTGCCGGGACGGCCGCATCGGCAGCTCGCTGGCGCGCTACACCGGCGAGCAGCTGACGCTCGGCGACCAACCGTACGTCGACGACATGGTGCTGCCCGGCATGCTGCACGGCGCGGTCCTGCTGTCGCCTCACGCGCGGGCGCAGGTGCGACACATCGATCTGTCGAAGGCCGAGAACCTGCCCGGCGTGGTGGCGGTGGCCACAGCCGAGGACGTGCCGGGCAACCGCTGGTACGGGCTGGTCTACAACGATTGGCCAGGCTTCGTGGCGCTCGGCGAGGAGGCGCGCTGCGTGGGCGACGTGATCGCGGCGGTGGCCGCGACGACTCGCGCTCAGGCGCGCGCGGCCGTGGCATTGATCGAAGTCGATTATCTGGAGCGGGAGCCGGTGCTCGACCCGGCGCGAGCGCTCGAGCCGAATGCGCCGCAGGTCAACCCCCAGCACCCCAATCTGCTGTCCGAGACCGTGGTCGTGCGTGGGGATGCCGAGGCCGCGCTCGCCGAGAGCGCACACGTCGTGAGCGGCTCATGGACCACGCAACGGATCGAGCACCTCTACCTCGAGCCCGAGGCGGCGCTTGCCGAGCCGCTGGCCGACGGCGTGATCCGGATCTACACGCAGGGCCAGGGGATCTTCGACGATCAGCAGCAGGTGGCCGCGTTCCTGGGGGTACCCGAGGACCAGGTGCAGGTCGAGCTGGTTCCCAACGGCGGCGCCTTCGGCGGCAAGGAGGACATGTCGGTGCAGCCGCACGCGGCGCTGCTGGCGCGCATGACCGGGCGGCCGGTCAGGGTGACCCTGTCGCGTGAGGAATCGATCCGGATGCATCCGAAGCGCCACCCGATCGCTATGGATTACACCGTCGGGTGCGACGCCGAGGGTCGGCTGACGGCGGTCAAGGCGAGGATGATCGGTGACTCGGGCGCTTACGCCTCGGTCGGCTCGAAGGTTCTCGAGCGCGCCGCGGGCCACGCCTGCGGCCCTTACAAGGTCGCCAACGTCGACGTGATCTCGCGGGGCGCCTACACCAACAATCCGCCGTGCGGCGCGATGCGCGGCTTCGGCGCGAATCAGGCACACTTCGCGATCGAGGGGGCGCTCGACCTGCTGGCGGAGAAGGCGGGGCTCGACGGATGGGAGATTCGTTGGCGCAACGCGCTGGCGGTCGGCGACACCTTCTCGACCGGCCAGGTGCTCGAGAAGTCGGTCGGGCTGAAGCAGACCCTCGAGGCGGTCAAGGAGGGCTACTACGCGGCGCGCGCGGCGGGCCGGCCGGTCGGAGTGGCCTGCGGCATCAAGAACAGCGGCATCGGCAACGGCGCCGAGGAGTGGGGCAAGGCGCGGCTGGTGGTCGAAGAGGACGGGACGGTCTCGATCTACAACGGCTTCACCGAGATGGGGCAGGGCCTGCTGACGGTGCTGATCCAGTGCGCGGTCGAGATCACCGGCCTGCCGGCCGAAGGCTTCCGCGCCAAGGTGAGCTCCGAGCATCCGCTGGGCACCGGCCAGACCACCGGTTCGCGGGGCACGCTGCTCGGTGGGCGCGCGGTGATCGCCGCGGCCGAGAAGCTCAAAGCGGATCTCGACGGCGGCTCGACACTCGCGGATCTGGCCGGCAAGATCTACGCTGGCGAAGTGGTGATCGACGACACCACCGCGCCCGGCCAGGAGACCGACAAGATCAAGACCCACACCGCGTTCGGCTTCGCGACCCAGGTCTGCATCCTCGACGAGGAGGGCAAGCTCGACCGCTTCATCGCCGCCCACGACGTCGGGCGGGCGATCAACCCGGCGCTGTGCGAAGGACAGATCGAGGGATCGGTGCACATGGGTCTCGGCTACGCGCTGACCGAGGAGCTGCCCTGTCCGGACGGCATGCCGGCGACCTTCAAGCTACGCGAGCTGGGCGTGATCCGGGCGCGCGAGATGCCTGAGATCGAGGTGATCCTGGTCGAGGATCACGAGCCCGAGGGCCCGTTCGGGGCCAAAGGGGTCGGGGAGATCGGCCTCGTGCCCACGGCGGCCGCGGTGGCGAGCGCACTCGAGGCCTACGACGGCCAACGTCGTTACACGCTACCGATGAAGGATTCCGCCGCTGCCCGAGCGCTGGGCGTCGGTCGGATCCGGAGCCTCGGTCAGTAGGGCGGGGCGTGATGGCGCCCCCGTCGCCAGCTGTGCTCGTTCTGGGCCCGGACAGCTCCGGGCGATCTCTGGTGATCGACGGCGGGAATGTCGTTAGCTTCGGCGACCGGCCAGCCGAGCCTGACGGCGCCGAGCGGATCGACGCCGCTGATTGCCGGATCGAGCCCGGCGGTGTCAACGCCCATACCCATATCTACAGCGGACTGGCGCCGCTCGGCATGCCGCCGCCGCAGCCACCACCCGAGAACTTCCTTCAGATCCTCGAGCGCGTCTGGTGGCGGCTCGATCTGGCACTCGACCGCGAGGCGCTGCGAGCCTCGGCGCGCTACTACGTCGCCGAGTCGCTCCTCGCCGGGACGACGACCTTGATCGATCATCACGAGTCACCACGCTTCATCGAAGGCTCGCTCGACGTCCTGGCCGACGCGTGCGAAGAGCTCGGCATGCGCGCGGCGCTCTGCTTCGGCGCGACCGAGCGCAACGACGGCCGAGAGGAGGCGCGGCGCGGACTCGCGGAGTGCGAGCGTTTCATCCGTGACAACCAGAGCGAGGGTGTGGTCGGTCTGGTGGGCCTCCACGCCTCGTTCACGGTCTCCGACGACACGATCCGGGCGGCCGGCGATCTGTGCCGGCGGCTCGGCGCGAAGATGCACGTGCACGTCGCGGAAGACGGCTGTGACGTCGAGGACGCGCGCCGTCGCGGCTTTGACGGGCCGCTCGAGCGGTTGTTCGAGCTCGGCGGCCTGCCGCGTGGCTCGCTCCTCGCGCACGGCGTGCACCTGAATGCCGAGCAGGTCCGACGGGTCGCGGACGCGGGCTGCTGGCTGATGCAGAACCCGCGCTCCAACCACGGTAACGGCGTTGGCTACCCGCCGGCGCTGGCAGCGAGCGAGCGGGTCGCGATGGGTACTGACGGTTACCCGTCGGAGCTCGAGGTCGAAGCCGCCTATCTGCACCAGCAGGCGGCCGAGCACGGTGAGCCCGCGGCGGCGGTCGAAGCTCGCATCGCGGGCGGCCATACGCTCGCCGGCGAGCTCTTCGGTGGCGAGTTCGCGCCGCTCGCTCCAGGCAGCGTCGGCGACGTGGTCGTGCGCGACCACCGGCGGGTCCGCCAGGTCGTCGTCGGTGGGCGCCGGGTGGTCGAAGACGCCCGGCTCGTGAGCGCCGATCTCGACGAGATTCACGCCGAGGCGCGCGAGCAGGCGCCGCGGCTCTGGGAGCGGATGGCATCCCTTTGACAGCGAATGGAGACTCCTGAGAATGCCGACCCTGGGACTCGAGACCGAGATCGTCGACGACGAAACCTACCGCAATAGCGTCGAGAGGTTCCGAGCGGCCCGGATCGCTCTGCCGACCCTCGCCGAACTGGCCGAACCACGCCGGCTGCCGGAGGGAGCGCTCGGGCGGCTCGCAGAGGTCGACCGGGACGCACCCGACCCGCTGAATCTCTTCCGGGTGCACTGGCACAACGGCGATGACGTCGCGCCGCTCGAAGTCCCGGAGTGGATCGAGCTGCCGAGTGAGCTCACCGGAGTTGCGGCGCGGATCGTCGTGCTGCCCGGCGACCGCTTCCCGATGATCCACGCCCACAAGGTGCTGGCGGCCTACGGCTGCCTGGCGCCGCGGATCATCACCGGGCAGTTCGACCCGACGCGCCACAAGGCGATCTGGCCATCGACCGGCAACTACTGTCGGGGCGGGGTCGCGATCTCGCGCATCATGGAGTGCCGCGGCGTCGCGGTGCTACCTGAAGGGATGAGCCGTGAGCGCTTCGAGTGGCTCGACCGATGGGTGACCCACCCCGACGACATCGTCCGCACGCCCGGCACCGAGAGCAACGTCAAAGAGATCTACGACAAGTGCGCCGAGCTCGACCGCGACCCCGAGAACATCATCTTCAACCAGTTCAGCGAGTTCGGGAACTATCTGGTGCACTACCTGTGCACCGGGCGCGCCATGCGCCGGGTGTTCGAGGCGCTGCATTCGGAGCGACCGGGCGCGCGACTGCGCGCCTACGTCTCGGCGACCGGTTCGGCGGGTACGCTCGCCGCTGGCGACTATCTCAAGGAGCGCTTCGGAACGCAGTTGGTCGCGGTCGAGGCTCTCGAATGCCCGACCCTGCTCTACAACGGCTTCGGCGAGCACAACATCCAGGGGATCGGTGACAAGCACGTGCCGCTGATCCACAACGTGATGAACACCGATTTCGTGGTCGGTGTCTCGGACCAGGCCACCGACGGTCTCGATCTGGTGTTCAACAGCGACGCCGGACGGGAGTACCTGGCATCGCGCCGGGGCGTGCCGCAGGCTGCGATCGCCGAACTCGGCCGCTTCGGTTTCTCGTCGATCTGCAACGTGCAGGCGGCGATCAAGACGGCGCGCTACCTCGACCTGGATGAGAACGACGTCGTCATGACCGTCGCCACCGACGGCGCCGAGCTCTACGTCAGCGAGCGCGACAAGCAGCTCACCGCTCGGGGTGGCGCGTTCGACGCCGTGAGCGCCGCCGAGATCGTCGGCCAGCATCTCCTGGGCGCCGGCGTCGATCACCTCCAGGAGCTCTCGCACGTCGACCGCGAGCGAATCTTCAACCTTGGCTACTTCACCTGGGTGGAGCAGCAGGGCATCTCGATCGAGGACTTCACGGCGCGCAAGAGCCAGCACTTCTGGGAAGGCCTGCGCGAGCTGGTGCCGGCCTGGGATCACGGGATCGCGGAGTTCAACCGGCGGACAGGGGTCGCTCACGGCTAGCCTCAGGTCTTCGCTGGTTTGCACCGGCTGCGGCGCCCCGGTCTCGGTCGACGAACCGCGGCCGTTCCGGTGCTCGAACGCCCGGCCCGGTGACGACGTCGAGCACGTCCTCAGGCGGCGGCTCCGAGTTCCGGAGGACGACAGGGAGCGCCTCGGGGGCCAGTTCTCGAGCGACGATCCGAACCCGTTCGTCCGCTATCGAAAGCTCTTCCACAGCCACTACGCAGCTCTCGAGCGGGGCGTGACCGACGGTGAGTTCCTGAGTCTGGTTTCCGAGATGGATCGCCGGGTGGCCGAGGTGGCCGACATCGGCTTCCGCGAGACGCCATTCGGACGACATCCGACGCTGTCCAGGGAGGTGGGGTGCGAGGAGATCTGGATCAAGGACGAGACCGGCAACGTCGGCGGCACCCACAAGGGGCGGCACCTGGCAGGGGTGATGATCTGGCTGCTGGTCGAGGAGTTTCTTCGCCGCGCCACTCCGGACGACCGCCCGCGGCTAGCGATCTCGAGCTGCGGCAACGCGGCCTGGGCGGCGACACTTCTCGCCGCGAGTGTCGACTGGCCGATCGACGTCTACGTCCCGCCGGACGCCGGCGCGGTCCTCGACCGGCTCGCCGCCGGTGGTGCGGAGCTACAGCGGTGCGAGCGTCGACCGAACGAGGCGGGAGATCCCTGCTATCTCCGCTTCAGCGAGGCGGTTCAATCCGGCTCCCTGCCGTTCACCTGCCAGGGCCCGTCCAACGGCCTGGTGATCGAGGGCGGC
>JAJCXP010000264.1 GCA_029263375.1 Acidobacteriota bacterium
ATCGCCCACACCGTCGCCGCGACGGTGATCGCGCGCGGCTTCGCCGGCGGCATCGCCGAAGCGCAGCGCGTCTACCGGACCCTGGGCGCCAGCCGTGCCCAGGCGCCGCTGGCGCTCGCCGACTACCGCGCCGGCTTACAGCTGGACGAATGGCTCTGGTTCCAGTCCCGATTCTTCGAGGCGGCACGATCGATCCTGGCGGCGGAGAAGCGGGGTGCCGGCAAGTCGATCGTCAAGCTGGCGAAGAACAGCTCTGGCGGGCTCACCGCGGGCGACCTGATCGGCCGTTATCCGGTGTTGCAGAGCTGGTTGGCCGGCAGCTTCGCCTCCCAGCACCGGTAGCCCGGGGGTAGCCGACAGAAAGCGGCCCCTGTGACGCATTCAATTGTCGCCATAAGTCTCTGACTTCACAATCTCTGCAACTGCTCGCTCATGGAACGCGGCGAGCCAACCGGAGATAACGATGAAGAGATTTTGGGTAGGGATTGGTCTTGTGCTTCTGGTCGTCGTGCCGGCGGGCGCCAGCGAGATCGCAATCGGTGCTGCGTTCATGGATGCCGACGAGGCGGACAACGACGTAGGTATCACCACGAAGTTCATCCTGGATGTCGGCGACCGCTGGAACATCGATGTGCGCGCGTCGTTCTTCGACGGGCACGGGTTCGTCCATCCTCAGCGCACGCTGGGGATCGAGGCGACGCCGATCGACGTCGGCATTTCCTACGACTTCCACCCGACCGGCAAGCCGAGTGCCTATGTCGGCGCGGGCCTCAACTACACCCTGTTCAAGTCGACGGCGATCAACACCGGCAGCGGCATGGGTGAGCAGAGTCGGGTCAAGGACGAGCCGGGTTGGTACGCACTGGTCGGATTCAAGGGCCCGCTCACGGGCCGGATCGGCTACTTCGTGGAAGGCATCTACCGTCAGAACAAGGCCAACGTCCAGGGCGATGGCCTGGCGGCCTTCGACAACATCGGCGTCAACTTCGCGGGCGGTACCGCCGCGGCCGGTCTGTCGTACAACTGGTAGGACCTCGAATCGTCTGTCACTCGAGACTTAGTCGCATCTGCTCTCTTTGCGCTCCCCGGTCGATGGCTGGGGAGCGCTTTTTCTTTTTGCTGGGCAGAGCGGTCTTCTACGCGTTTGTTTACAATGGCCTCGGGAGACTTGCAGTCTCTGCTTCAGCATCGATCCGACAGGAGTCCCCGCATGTCCCGAACCCTCAAAATGATCCTGATCCCGCTCTTCCTGCTCGCGCAGGGACTGGCGCTGCCCGCCTGTGCTGGCGACGACCATCTCCAGTTCACCGACGTCAAGGCGCAGACCGAGGAGTTTCTGCGCTACAACGACGACATCCAGCTTACGGACGCGCAGGAGGCGGTGTTCAAGGAGGCGCTGACGCCGATCCCGGCGCCCTGCTGCTCCGACCGCAGCGCGCTCACCTGCTGCTGTCCGTGCAACCAGGCACGCACCTGGTGGGGGTTGACCAAGCATCTGATCGCCGACCACGGCTACGATGTCGAGCAGACCCGCGCCAAGGTCCAGGAGTGGTTCGCGTTTACCCATCCGAACGGCGCCGAGGGCCGGGCCTGCTACAGCGGTCGCTGCCCGCTGCCGTTCGCGAAGGACGGCTGCGGCGGCATGCGCGCCGGTGAGGTCGCCTTCTAGAGCGACTCGCGAGACACCGACGCACCGGGCGTGCAGTCGGTCGATGATCTCCATGTCCGGTCGATCACCAGCGGCGTGGAGTCCCTGTCGGTGCACGTGGTGGTCGACGGGGCGTCCGACGTCGTGGTCCTCGGGGACATCCAGCGCCGCCTGCGACGGCGCTTTGGGATCGAGCACGCGACGATCCAGGTCGAGTCGGGAGAGTTCGGGGAGTGTCACAGCTGTGACTCCGAATCTCTCCCTGACGCTGGTCTGACTGGAGAGTGAGCGCCGCCGCGCGATTGATTTTCGGTGCTGGCGACCTCTTACAGAGGCGAGCGCCGCATTCGGGCGGTGGCGCAGTTCGAGCCCGTCTTGCGCGTCGTGTAACCTAGCCTGTCTAAGCTGAAGTTCAATCGATCAAGGAGGTGTGCGATGTCGAGAGGTCTCGTCAGTAGGGTCGGTGGCTGGTCTTCGAGTGGAGCGGTAGCGGCCGCTCTAGTGGTTTTATTGGTGGTGCCGGCGCCGGCGATGGCGGCGACGATCGTGGTCGGCGGTGGTTGCACGCTGGCCGATGCGATCACCGCGGCCAACACCGATTCCGCCGCAGGCGGCTGCACGGCCGGCTCCGGAGCCGACGTGATCCAGCTGACCGGCGACGTGACGCTGACCACGGTCGATCACTTCGATGAAGGCGACAACGGCCTGCCGGCCGTGACCAGCGAGATCGTCGTCGAGGGCAACGGCTTCACGGTCGCTCGCATGGCGGGCGCGCCTGACTTTCGTCCGTTCTTTATCGACACCACCGGTGATCTGACGCTCGAGAACGTCACCGTCTCCGGTGGCTTTCATCAGAGCTGGAACGGTGGCGGAATCTTCAACGATGGGACCCTGCTGCTGCACAACTCGACGGTGTCCGGGAATCTCGGGCGAGACGGCGGCGGCGTTCTCAATCGGGGGGCACTGACCATCGACAGCAGCACGCTGTCGGGCAACACGGCCGACACCTACTACGGCGGTGGCGGCGGCCTTTCCGACGAGGGCGAGGCGCTGGTCGTCAACTCGACGATCTCCAACAACATCGTGTTGGGCGGCAAGGCCGGCGGCGGCGGTATTTTCGGCGACTCCGATACCGCCACGACGCTGGTCAACAGCACCGTGGCCCACAACTCGGGCGAGGGGGTCTTCGCGATCCAGGACGTGATCCTGACCAACAGCATCGTCGCCGGGCACGGGACGAATTGCGACGAGTTCCCGGGTGGCGGAACCATCGTCGACAACGGCAACAACTTCGACGACGACGGCACCTGCGGCGCCGGCGTCGGCGTCCTGACCGGTCTCGACCCCAACCTCCTCGACAACGGTGGTCCGACCCAGACCCACGCGCTGCTCGACGGCTCGTCGGCGATCGACGGCGCCGGCGCCTGCGGCCTGGCGACCGATCAGCGCGGCGTGGCCCGCGATGCCGCCTGCGACAGCGGCGCCTTCGAGTTCGGTGGCGCCGGCGGTCCGATCGTGACTCTGGCGATCTCGGGCAGCTGCCCGGGGCCGGTCACGCTGACCGTCACCACGACCGACCCGTTCGAGGACGTCGTCCTCTTCGCCGGCCGGAGCGCGGGCTCGAGCACCGTCACCGGCGGCGGCTGCGCCGGCACCGAGCTCGGTCTGGACGGCGCCCGGATCTTCATGACCGTCACCACTAACGGTGCCGGGGTGCGCAACCTCGGCGCGACCCTGGCCGACCGCTGGTGCGGCAAGTTCCTTCAGGGGCTGGACCGGAACTGCGTGACTAGCAACTTGCTGCAGATTCCGCAGTAGGAACCGGCAGGAAGTAACAGAGTCGTCGGATCGGCGGCCGCCTGGCAGCGGGGCGGCGCCGTGGTCGACTAGCGACGCTGAGACCGGATCTGCTCGAGCCGGGACCGTGTTACGGTAACGCTTAAGACGCACAGGGGCTTGCCGGCCCGAGGACGGTCGTGCAAGGCGTCGCATCGCGCGAGCCATGATTGTCGGAAGCACTGTCGCGCACTACAAGATTCTCGAGGAGCTGGGCAGCGGTGGCATGGGTGTCGTCTATCGCGCTCGCGACGAAGAGCTGCGCCGCGACGTGGCGCTGAAGCTTCTGCCGCCCAGGGTCGCCGGCGACGCGGAGCGTCTGCAGCGGTTCGAGCGTGAGGCGCGTGCCGTCGCGGCACTGACCCATCCAAACATCGTCACGATCTACTCGATCGAAGGCGCCGACGGCCGGCGCTTCATGACCATGGAGCTGGTGGAGGGCCAGACCGTCGACCGGGTCACGCCGCGGGGAGGTCTCGATCTCGATCGGTTCTTCGATCTCGGCATCGCGCTGGCGGATGCGGTGAGCGCCGCGCACGAGAAAGGCATCATCCACCGGGATCTCAAGCCCGGCAATGTGATGGTCGGCGCAAGGGGCGAGATCAAGGTGCTGGACTTCGGTCTGGCGAAGCTGCTCGAGCCCTCGGGCGCCGGGCAGCCCACGACCGAGTCTCCGACCGAGATCCTGACCCAGGACGGCCAGGCGGTAGGCACGGTGACCTACATGTCCCCGGAGCAGTTGCGCGGCGTTCCGGCAGACGCTCGGTCGGACATTTTCTCGCTCGGAGTGCTGCTCTATCTCATGGTGACCGGGCGACACCCGTTCGCAGCGGCCGCGACCGCCGAGGTCACGTCGAAGATCCTCAGAGACACGCCGAGCTCGGTCAGCGATCTCAGACGCGACCTGCCGCGTCAGCTGGGACGGATCATCAGCCTGGCGATGGAGAAGGACCCCGAGCGCCGCTACCAGTCCGCCAAGGACCTGCGCAACGAGCTCGAGGCACTGCGAGCGGAGCTGTCCTCGTCGACGGCTGTCGCTCCGCCTCCCGCGCGACATTCCCGTCTCGGGCTCGTGATCGCCACCGCGTTGCTGGTGGTCGCGACCGCTTGGGTCGCCTGGCGCTGGTGGCCCGAGGCGGCCCCTCCGGGCGCCCCGGCCTTTCTTTCGATCGCCCGCATGTCTTCCACGACGACGCCCCCCGCGGAAGCCTTGGCCGTTGCACTACCCGAGCTCGTGCTTTGGCGCCTTGCCGACACACGGGGTGCATACGTCATCGCCGAGGGAGCCGACCCTCGGTCCGACCTGTTGCTTCAGATCGACGGTCGCGCGGTCGGCGAGCGGGTACGGCTCAGCTATCGGTTGCGGCGCCGCGACGAGAGCCGGGAACTGGGCGGTGCCGTCGTCGAAGGCGATCGCGGCGAGCTCATCGACCTGATCGACCAGATCGGCGCCGATGTGGCCGAGGTCCTGAGCGAGGAGCTCGGGCGCCGCGTCGAGTTCCACCCTCGGGCCGTGCCCACCCGCGACCCACAAGCGCTCGCGGTCTTTCTCCAAGGCCTCGCCAAGGTGCACGGCGTGCGCTCGCTCGCGCAGGCCGAGGAAGTCCGCGGTCAGTTCGAGCGTGCGCTCGGCAGTGCGCCCGGCTTCGCCCTGGCTCGCGCTTTCGTCGGGCTGGCGCAGCTGCACGTCCACCGGTTCCTGCCCGAGGGCTCGATTCTGGAGCGCGCGTTGACGGAGTGTCGAGAGGCCGCGCGGGTCGATTCGCGCTTGGCGGAAGCGTACAGCTGTTCCGCGGAGAGCCTGATGAGGCTCGATCGGCCGCTCGACGCGGTTGCAGACTACCTGCGCGCCATCCGGCTGAAGCCGACGCTGATCGAGGCCTACGAAGGCATCCGGTCGGCGCATCGTCTGCTGCGTCATTCGGAGCAGGCGCACCGGAACTGGCAGCAAGTGGTCGACCTCCACCCCGACTTCTGGGCCGGGCATCTCTATCTCGGCGGCTTCTACTTCCGCGAAGGCGAATACGAGGCCGCCTTTAGAAGCTATGAGAGGGCTTTGGAGCTCGCCCCAGACAACGCCAGTACTCAGGTCAGCCTCGGAGGTTCGCTCTACTTTCTCGGCCGGTGGGAGGAGGCGGTCCAGGCTCTACAGAGATCGATCCAGGTCCGACCCACCTTCGGGGGCTACTCGAATCTCGGCAGCACCTACTTCATTCTGCGCCGCTTCGACGAGGCGGTCGACGCCTTCGAGCGGGCCGCGGACTTCGAGAAGGCGGACCTTCCGACTTACGGCAACCTGGCGAAGGCGTACTACTGGTCGGGGCGGAGGACGGAGGCCACCGAGACCTTCGAGCGCGCGGTCCGGATGGCCGAGTCGAGACTGACGGCCCAGCCAGGGGATGCCGATGCCATGATTCTCTCGGCCCACTACCTGGCGATGCTGGACGACCGGGAAGCGAGCCTCGAGCTGCTCGCAGAGGCGATGCGGCTGCGACCAGAAGACTCACACTACGCCTACCTGGCGGGCCTCATCCACAGTCAGCTCGGGGACACCGATCGAGCCCTCGACTGGCTGGAAAGAGCGCGGGACGAAGATTACTCGTTGGCGGAGATACGAAACACGATCGAGCTCGACGGCTTACGGGACGAGCCGCGGTTCAGGGCGTTGCTCGAGGCAGGCTAGCCGAAGGTGATGCGACCTGGCCGGAACCCTGGAACCTCGAGTTAGGAGGGAGAGTGATGAGCTTCTTGAAACGGTATGGACCGGCCTTCGTGTCCGGCGCCGGGGTCAGCATCCTGGCGGTTTTTCTCTTCGCTGAGCGGCCGGCGAAGGAGATGTCGAACGTCCTGGATCCGACCATGGCCGGCCACGAGCCGGTCGACGTCTGGCACGGCGATTGGGTCGAGTTCACCTGTCCGAACTGCCCGAACGGCTCACAGTTCAGGATCGACAAGGTCGAGCTGTTCAAGGCGAAGATCCTGGCCGAGCTCGGTAGTATCCCAGGAACTCAGGCAGCTCAGGATCTGGTGAGCGAGCTGCCGCCGCGGCCCAGTCTGGGAAGTGTGCCCAGCTCGCCCTTCGGCGCCTGGACCTTTCCGACCTCGTTCGTGAACAAAGGGGCCTCGATCACGACCGCTGGAGTACCGTCCGAGTTTGCGAGCTTCAGCTCGAGCCAGTTCTACTCTGTGACCTGGACAGTCAGGGCGAGCAACGGGACCATGCAGACGTTCGATCCGCACATCTACGCGCACGGCGGTAAACGGAGGTAGAGCGAGGGCCTCAACCTGCGCGGCGGCGTCGGGGTTGGCTTGGACGACTTCCTATCGCCGCCAGATCACGCCGGCGCCCACGAACAGATCCTCCGCCGCCGAGTTCAACCCGGTCCCGATCCTGACGTCGACCTGCAGGTTCGGCCCGAGGGCGTGCGTTACCCCGGTGTCGAAGAAGTAGGTCTCCGGCCCGCCGGCTGAGGCACGGGCGAAGCCGTAGATCTCGAAGAAGGCGCCGGTCGTCTCGGTGATGCCGATACCCACCGCGACGCTGGCGAAGGCTTCACCGAACCTCCTGCCGCCGTCGCTCGCGTAGGCGTAGCCGAGGTTGGTGCCGATCGAGACGTTGTCGGTCAGGTCGCGCTCGGCCGCCAGCACGGCATCGGGCTGGAGACGCGATTCCCGGAACTCGCTCGAGCCGGTGGGGAGGCTGGTCGAGGCGAGGACCGCGGTGGTCCAGCCCGCGTACTCGCCGAGCGTCAGTTTGATGCCCAGCGAGCTGTCGACGAAACCGCTCTGGTCGCGCCCTCTGCGGGGCTCGACGCGCGCGTAGGAGTTGAGGCCGACCCGCAACTCGAGCCGCTCGGTCAGTCCGATCCGGGCGAGCACCTCACCGATCTCGTAGCTCTCGGTGGAGTCGTCGTCCGTGAAGGTCACGCCGGCCTCGATCTGCACCCGTCCGGGCGCGATCGTGATGGCGCTTTCGGTGAAGTCCGGTCGATCGCCGACCAGCGGGTCTTCCTCCTGGGCGACGGCCGTGGGTGCGATCAAGAGGGCCGAGACCAAGGCCACCAGGGCGAAGCGCGTGAGCTGCGACATGCGGGGTACCTCCTACGTTGCGCCAGGTTGCGCGGGGGACTCAGCGGACTACGAGCCGGCCACGCATCATCATGGCGTGGGTCGAGCAGACGTACTCGTGTTCGCCGCGCTCGGCCGGCGCGGTGAACACCACCGAGTCGCGACTGCCGTTGCCCGGAATCAGTTTGGTGGCGTGTCGTAGGGCGGCCACACCCCAGTCGTGGAGAAAACCGCGGTCTTCGTTGACGAGCGTCAGCCGGATCGCCTCGCCCGGCGCAACCTGGAGCGTTGGATTGCGCGTTTCATCGCCGGGCAGGTAGAACGCCATGTCCCTGCTGACCAGGACGATCTCGCGCGCACTCTGCTTGGAGGCCGCCGCAACCGCAAAGGTCAGCGCGCCCGCCACCAGGGTAAGGATCAGCAGGATGAAGAAGCGTCTCTTGGTTCGTTCGCTCATAACTTTGCCTGTCAACCGACCCACATGCCGGTCAGGTACATCACACTGAACCCCGTCAGCAGCCCGCCAACCACCGCGCGGCTGCGCAAGAACGTCGAGATCGGCCGCTCGCCGGCGACCGAGCGCGTGATCTGAACTACCACCTGAGCGATCGCTCCGGCGCCGATCGCCAGGAACACGACCGACCAGAAGGGCGAGTAGACGAAGCCACCGATCCAGGCGCCCAGGATGGTGGGCGCGCCGGCGATCAGGCCGAGCCAGAGCAGCCGGCCGATGCCGGTCGGCGTCTTGGCGAGCGGTGCGACGATCGCCAACCCTTCGGTGGTGTTGTGGAGCGTGAAGCCGAGAATCAGCAGGCCGCCGAGCGCGACCTCCCCGAGCGCGAACGCGGCACCGATTGCCAGTCCCTCACCGAAGTTGTGGAGCCCGATGCCGATCGCCACCAGGAGGGCCGACACCCAGGCGCCGCGCGGCCGATCATCGCCGCCCGCGCCCTTGAGCCAAGCCCCGAGGCCTTCGATACCGAGGTAGGCCAGCAGGCCGACGATCACGAACAGGCTGACGCCCTGGAAGGATTCGGCGACCGATCCGGCAGCCTCGAGCCCTTCGTGCGTGGTGTCGATCAGCAGAAACGCCAGCAGGCCGACCGTCAGCGCGAGCACGAAGTCGTAGCCGACCTGGCCGAGCTTGCGCATCAGGGGGTACCAGAGCAGGCCGATCGCCACCGGCAGCACGCCGACGTAGAGGCCGATCAGGGCGAACAGGCCGAAGAAGCGGAGGCTCGGCTCGGGAGTGGCAATCGCCACCTCGATCTCGTGAGCGAAGGTCACGCCGGTCGCCGTGATCAGCACAATCTCGTGCACCTCGCCGTCGACCCAGGGATAGGGGAGGTCGATCACCGCGCGGCCGAGATGTCCGAGCGGCTCGGTCGGGCGCATGGTGAAGTTCCAATAGGCCTCGTCGACCATGACCTGGGCGATCGTCACCGGATCGGGACCGTCGTTCATGACCGTCAGCTCGATGCCGTCATCGCCGAGCTTCACCCGCTCGAAAACCAGCTCTTCGACCGGCGGCGCATCGCCCCGGATCGCGTCGGTCACGTCCGAGCCCACGATCAGCCAGAGCAGGCCGGCCAGAAGGATCAGCGGCACGATCGCCAGCAGCCAGCGGGAGCTCATGCGACCGCCTCGAAGAAGCCCATCCAGCCGAGCTCGGCGAACTCACTCTGATGGGCGTGGAACATGAACTTACCGGGGTAGCGGAAGCGCGTCTCGAGGATCGCCCGCTCGCCCTGGCACATCATCAGGGTGTCGGTCACCTCGTCGCCCTTGAGTCGCGTCCCGGTGCGGTTCACCTCGAAGAACATCGCGTGCAGGTGGAAGCTGTTGATCGGATCGAACTCGGTCAGATTGACCAGGTAGATCCGCACCAGCTCACCGACCTTGACCCGGATGGTCTCGTTCATGTGGAAGTGCGCCACGGTGTTGACCGCGTACACCTCGTTGTCGCCGTCGAAGTTCGTGTCGAAGGCGTTCATGACCATGACCATCTCGTGCGCCGGTGGCCGCGGCTCCTTCGGATCGATGATGAAGGCGCCGTAAAGGCCCTTGTGGATGTGGCGCTTGAGCGGCGCGGCGTGGCAGTGGTAGAGGTGCAGGCCGAACGGCTCGGCCTCGAACTCGTACAGGAACTCGCCGCCCGGCGGGACCTGGTGCTCAGGTAGCGAGCCGTCCATCTCGGGGGAGTGCCAGCCGTGGAAGTGGATCGTGTGCGGGTGCGCGCCCTGGTTCACCAGGCGCACTCGGATCCGGTCGCCCTCGGTGGCGCGCAGGGTCGGCCCCGGCACCTGACCGTTGTAGGTCCAGGCTGGGAAGTAGACCCCGGGCGCGATCTCGATCTCGCGATCGACCGCGAACAGCTCGTACTCGCGCAGGGTCGTGCCATCCGCCTGCGGCGTCTCACGGTAGTAAGCATCGCGCTCGGCGCCGTCGAGATCGGAGAAGTTCCAGCTCTCGAGGAACCGACCCGGATGAAAAAGTTCGGTGTCCACCGTCCCGACGACGCCCATCGCGTGGCCGTGGGCCATCCGGTCCGGCGTGCCCTTTAGCTTCTGCTCGGCATGTGCCAGGCCACTCACGCCGGCGGCGAGTGGTCCCAGGCTGGCGGCCTGCAGGAGGGTACGGCGAGATACGGGTTTCTTCATTTGATTTTTTGACTTACCAAAATTATCCTCTTGTGGGACAAAAGTCAAGGGAACAGCTATCCTCTGAGTCGAGATATGGCGACCAGCACCGTTGAGGACTATCTGAAGTGCATCCTGCTCGAGGGGCAGAAGGCGCGGGGCCCGCTCGTCACCATGGGACAGATCGGCGCGGCGCTCGCGGTCGCCCCGGGGACCGTCACCTCCATGGTCAAGACGCTCGCCAAGAGCGGCCTGGTGGCCTATGAGCCCTACAGCGGTGTCGAGCTGACCGAGGCCGGACGCCAGCTCGCTACCCACGTCCTGCGGCGCCACCGGCTGATCGAGCTTTTTCTGGTGCGCGTCGTGGGCATCGACTGGAGCGAGGTCCACGCCGAGGCCGAGCTGCTAGAGCACGCGGTCTCCGATCGGTTGATCGACCGCATGGACGAGATGCTCGGCCGCCCGTCGGCCGATCCGCATGGCGACCCGATCCCCGACGCCACCGGCCAGATCGAGGAGCTCGACGCCGCCTCGCTGCTTGGCTGCCCGCTGGCTCAGGCCGTCCGGGTGGTCCGAGTGGCCGACCAGAGCCCCGAGTTCTTGCAGCTCGCCGAGCGTGAGGGGCTGACGCCGGGGAGCGAGCTCACCGTGACCACGCGCGACCGGGCGGCGGACACGGTGGTGGTCGAGTCGAAGGACGGGCAGACCGTCAGTCTGGGGTACCGGG
>JAJCXP010000265.1 GCA_029263375.1 Acidobacteriota bacterium
CGCCGACCCCCCGACGGCGTTTCCGGTATCGGTTGCGGACATCTCTTCATCGATTCCCTCCGTTGACAAGTTGTTCGCAGGATGTCTCGTGTCCCGCCTCGCAGGCCTGCTTGAAGTAGCGCTGCGCCTGGACGGGATCGCGAGGGACAGCGTCGCCAGAGACCAGTAGCAGCCCCAGGGTGTGCATGGCTGTCGTGCTGCCGGCGTCAGCGGCCCGGCGGTGCCACTCCATGGCGGTCTCGAGGTCTCGAGCTCGAGTCTTGCCGGTCCAGTAGCAGCTCGCCAGTTGGTTCATCGCGTCCGCGTGCCCGGCTTCGGCGGCGTGCTCGTACCAGTCACACGCCTCCCCGAGGTCTGCGGGCACTCCCTCGCCGAATTGCAGAGCCCAGCCGGTTCTGAACTGGGCGTGGGCGAGCCCCTGCTCAGCAGCGCGGCGGTACCAGGCAAAGGCCACTTCCAGATCAGGGTTTGCATCAGCTCTGAATCGATGCATTTCGGCGAGCCCGACTTGAAGGTCGGGAAAGCCGGAGTCGGCTGCTTTCGTGGCGAGGCGGAGCGCCTGGTCGGTGTCCCTGGGATAGCCCTCCGCGCCGTTCTCGTAAAGCACGGCCTGTCCGAGAAGGGCGTGGGGCAGGCCTTGGTCGGCGGCGAGCTCGAGTAGGCGACGCGCTTCCCCTGGCGCCGGTTCAAGCACGATCTTCCTCAGGTAGAGCTGAGCGAGGTTGTTCCTGGCTGGCGGGAACTCCTGATCTGCGGCTCGTTGGTACCAACTTGCCGCAACCTCCAGATCTTCCGGAACGCCGTCACCGAAATGGTAGAGGCGGCCGAGACTGAACTGTCCACCCGCATGCCCCTGCTCGACCGCCCGCTCGAACCAGTGGCGCGCTTCCGCGTAGTCCTGCTCGACACCGTTTCCGTCGCGATAACGGACTCCGAGCAGGAACTGGGCGTCAGGGTCCCCGGTGCGAGCCCGTTCTCGCAGCGAGGAGACGAGCATCCTGTCGAAGACCTCTGATCTAGCGCGTGTTTCGGTGGCCGCGTACGCTGCGTTACCGGAGGCTCGGATGCTCGCCGCTGCCTCCAGCTGCGGGCGACCGGAAATGATGCGCGCCCAGAGAATGTCGCCTGCCACCTCGACGACCGTGGCGGTGCCGGCGTCGAGGTCCACGCCGCGAGCGGTCAGGACGAAGCGAACCGAATCACCCGCCTGGGGGCTGCCCAAGAGACTCGTCTCGTAGCGCACCAAGACCTGGTCGCCTCGCCTGCCCACGACCACGCCCCTGAGATCGGTCTGCGACAGCGCGGGTGTGGCGGCGGCGATCAGGCCGCCGATCACGAGGAACCCGCAGAAGGAGCGGTGAGGCACTCAGCTCCCTCCTGTATTCCGGAACAGCAGCTCCGGTTTACCGGCGAACCAGTCGAGGTGCGGACCTGCGTCGGGCGTGACGCAGCCGACCCATTCATAGTGGAGCTCGCCGGCGCCCTTCGCCTCCAGAACGAGCGCGAGGCGCTCCAGGTCGACCAACTCCGTCGTCGGGCCGATCTCGACGAGAGATCCGACGTGGGAGTACATGACCGTGGAGCCGGTGCTTCCGCCATCGGAGTTGAACGAGGGGTAGTGGAGCGTGATGCTCACGCCTCCTTCGGCGTCCGGCCGCGGATCGGACACCATGGCCACGGCCAGACGGTGGCTCTGGAAGAACTCGACCACCTGGCTCTCGGGGTGCCCGAAGATCACGATTCGCGGCTCCGAGGGTTCAGTGTCTTCGGTCGGTGCGATCAGCCGACTACATTCTGATCGGCGACTCCCGGGCGCTGTCCCCGAGGGGGAGCAGGCGATGCTGGTCATCACGAGGGCCAGGAGCAGCGAGGCCAGTGTGCGTGCTTCGCCATCGGTGGATCGCCGACCATGGATGATGCTCCGAGTCATCAGCGTCAGGCTAGCGACCGGAGCGTCGGCTCGACGATGACGAGAACTCGCTATCTTCCTCGGGCACCTCCGAAGTGGGGCTCTTGACTGCGATAATCCTTCCGGATGGTGCCAAGGCGTTCTGCGATCGTAGGGCTGGCCGGCCTCTTCTGCGCGGCGGCGGCGCTCGCGTCTCCGGATCAGCTGTTGGTCTTCGAGCGCCTCGGTCCCGAGAACGGGCTGCCTCACAACACGGTCAACGACCTGCTCCAGGACCGGCAGGGTTTCCTCTGGCTCGCGACCGACGGCGGACTCAGCCGCTACGACGGCTACGGTTTCGCCAGCCATCGGATCGATCCGACGTCGGGTGCCAGCAACGTGTTGATGGCGCTGCTCGAGGACCGGAGCGGCGAGCTCTGGGTCGGCTCGGAGACCGGACTGTGGCGGTTCGATCGAGCTGCGGAGGAGTTCAGGGCGGCGCCGCTCGAGGGTGCGCCGGAGGCGCCGACCGGCTTCACCCAGGCGCTGCTCGAGGACCGCTCGGGGCGCCTCTGGGCCGGAGTCGGGCCGGCCCTGTACGCGAAGCGGGCCGAGGACTCCGTGTTCGCGCGTGCCAGCGTCCCCGGTCCTCCGTTCGAACGGGTCTGGAGTCTGGCGAGCGATTCCGATGACGGTCTCTGGGCGATCGTGGGTGACGCGGGGGGACTCCATCCGGAGCTGCGCCGGATCCCAGGTGTCGCGGGCGGCCAGGCGGTGGGGGTGAGCATCACCGAGCGTTTTCATGTGTCCGTATTCATCGACTCCCAGGATCGGCTCTGGACTGGGCCGATTGCCTCGAAAGACGCGTCCGCGGCGCCACGCCGAGTCGAGGTCCCGGAACTTTCGAGCTACCTGAACGATCTGGTGGAGCTCGACGACGGCAGGTTCTGGCTGGCGTCGGCGGAGGGTCTCTTCTTGTGGGACCCGGAGTCAGGACGCGCCGTTCGTCACCGGCTTCACCGGGGAGCGCCGACCTGGCAGAGCGAGCAGGTGCGCTCGGTGCTCGTCGATCACGCTGGAGGCCTCTGGGTCGGCACCCTCGGCGGCCTGTTCCACCATGATCCGCACCTGCCGAGGTTCCGCCACTGGCGGCATGATCCCGGAGATCCTGATTCGCTGAGCGCCGACCCGATCTCCGATATCGTCCGGGGACCGAGCGGCGACCTGTGGATCGGAACGTTCGGCGGGGGACTCAATCGAGTCGACCCAGAGAGCGGCCGGGCGGAGCGTTTTCGCCACGATAACCAAGTTGACGACTCACTTCCGGGGGACGTCATCTGGTCACTGGCCTGGGAAGGCGATGACCGTCTGTGGGTGGGCGTCAAGGATCTGAGGATCTTCGACCCCGTAGGCCACCGATTCGAGCGGATCCCGGCGCCACAGTCTGGAGCTTCTAGCCAGCCTGAAGCCACCGTGGTCTCGCTCAGAGCCGACGGCCGGGGGCGTGTCTGGCTCGGTACGCAGCGGCAGGGGCTCTTCGCCTACGAGGTCGACACCGGGAGTTGGGTGAGCTTTCCCGACCTCGATGCCCAGCAGATAGTGATCTCGGAGGCCGGCCTGCTCTGGATCGGATCGCGGGGCTCGGTGGCTCGCCTGAATCCAGCGACCGGCGAGAGCGAACGTTTTCCCCTCTCGTCGACTGTGGGTGCGCTGCTACCGGATGTCGAAGTCCTTGACCTGCACGACGATGGCAGGACGCTCTGGGTGGCGACGACGGCGGGTCTGGCGCGGCTCGAGCTCGCCACCGAGTCTTGGGAACTGCCGGTCGAGTCCGGCCGTTTGCCCGGCACCGTCGTCTTCAGTATCCAATCGGACGACCGGGGTCGGCTCTGGCTGGGAACCAATCAGGGGTTGGTCCGATTCTCTCCGGAGGCCCAGGCCGGCGGACGAGTGCGAAGCTACGAGCTCGCGGACGGCATCGGGAACGTGGAGTTCAATCGCCACTCACGCTACCGAAGTCCAGACGGAATGATCTACATGGGAGGCATGAACGGGGTGACCTTTTTTCGCCCCGACCAGATCTACGACAACCCCGTGGTGCCCCCGGTTCTGTTGACCCGGGTGCAGACGCTCGGCAGGAAGGGCGAAGCGCAGGTCAACGTCGACGGGCTCGCCGAGCTCCGGCTCCCGCCCGGAACCGCAGAGGTGACCTTCTCGTTCACCGCGCTCAACTTCACACGCGCGGAGCGCAATCGGTACGAGTACATGTTGGAGGGCTTCGACGCCGAGTGGATCCACGGCGGCAACTCGCGCGCCGCGCGCTACACCAACGTTCCTCCCGGCGCCTACCGGTTCCGGGTCCGGGCCGCGAACAACGATGGTCTGTGGAACGAGACCGGGATGAGTCTTCCGGTCGTCGTGAGGCCGGCGTTCTGGCAGACGTGGTGGTTCCGGGTGCTCGCCTTGGCTGCGATCGTCGCGGCGGCGTATCAGGTGTACCGGCTGCGGGTGAGAAGACTGATCGAGCTCGAACGCATGCGGCTTCGGATCGCTGGCGATCTGCACGATGAGCTCGGCAGTGAGCTGTCTGGGATCGCCCTGGCGACGTCACGTCTGGCGGGCAAAAAGTACCTGGCCGAAGCCGACCGTCGTCGACTCGCGGATGTGAGCGCCTCGTCGGTTCAGGTCATGCAGGGGCTGCGTGACATCGTCTGGTACGTCAATCCAGACCACGACAGCATGCGGTCGCTGGAGGCCCGAATGAGATCTGCGGCCTCGGTTCTGCTCGGTGGACTGGAACATCACTTCGAGGTCGATCTGCCCGGCGACGGGGTGGGCATCGACATGGGAACGAGGCGCGGGATCTACCTGATATTCAAGGAGCTGCTGACGAACGCGGCGCGTCACGCCGGTGCGAGCCGGGTCGAGACCCGGCTGGTCGCCCGCAATGGCGAGGTGCTCCTGGAGGTGGCGGACGACGGCGTCGGCTTCAATCCGGCAGATGCGACCGATGGCAGCGGTCTCGCGAGCGTTCGCCGGCGAGCGGCCCACATGAAGGCGAGTCTCGATCTGACGAGCCGCCCCGGTTCTGGATGCCGCGTCCGTCTGTCGGTCAAGATGACGGGAACTCGTCAGAGTCGGGACTCGGTTCGCCGGCTTAGGATGCCTGAATGATCATGGCCGCCGCCGCGTCAGAAGTTTCCGACCGCCTGACCGTCTGGATCGTCGAGGACAATCGCCTGCTGAGAGAGAACCTGGCGGAGCTGGTCAACGAGCAGCCGGATCTCGAGTGCCCGCTGGCGGTGGAGTCGTGCGAGGAGTTCCTGGCCGCGCTCGACCAGGGTGAAGTGCCCGACGTCGTGCTCATGGATCTGGGGCTGCCGGGAGCGAGCGGCACCGAAGGGCTGGTGCGTCTCCACACGATCTCACCGGCAACCAAGGCGATCGTGCTGACGATCCATGAGGAGGACGAAAAGGTCGTCGAGGCGATCTGCGCCGGCGCGTCAGGTTACCTCCTGAAGCCTTCGCCCCCTGAGAGGATTGTCGACGCCATTCGTCAGGTTCGCCTGGGGGCGGCTCCCATCAACGCGTTCATCGCCAACAAGGTGTTGGCGATGTTCCCGCGTCTGGTAAAGCCGAAGCCACCCGAGGACGAGTACGGCATCACCGCTCGGGAGCGTCAGATCCTGCAACTCTTGGTGGATGGTTTGACGATGAAGCAGATCGCCGTCGAGCTCAAATTGAGCTATCACACCGTCGGCAACCACCTGCGCAACATCTACCACAAGCTCCACGTGCGCAGCCGAACCGGTGCAGTGGCAAAAGCGCTGCGCGAAGAGCTGGTCTGAGTCGAGCGCAGAGGGGCTAGTACCCGCTGCCCAGACCCTTGACCCAGTCCAACAACGGCCCCGGCACCGTCCCCAGGATCAGCGTACCGAACGCTGCCAGAACCACCGCGATCCGGCCTGACAGATCGATCACCAGCCCCGATGGTTCCCGCACTTCGGGCCGCATGTAGAGCGTGTAGACCACCCGCAGGTAATAGAACACGCCGAGCAGGCTGGTGGCGACGATGACCAGCGCCAGCGCCAGGTGCCCGGTGTCGATCGCCTGGACGAAGATCATGTACTTGCCGATGAAGCCCAGGGTCGGCGGGATGCCGCCGAGCGACAGCATGCAGATGGTCAGGCAGACGCCGAGCAGCGGGAAGCGGTAGCCCCAGCCGGACAGCTCGGAGATCAGATGCTGCTCGCCGGGCTCGGAGTAGAGCAGGCTGACAACGGTGAATGCTCCGGCGTTCATGAGTGCGTAGGCCAGGAGGTAGACCACCAGCGGCTCGTACGAGCCCGGCGACAGCGTCACCATGGGCACCAGCAGGTAGCCCATGTGGGCGATGCCGGAGTAGGCCAGCATGCGCTTGATGTCGCGCTGGGCGAGAGCGACGAGGTTGCCGACCGCCATCGACAGAACGGCGAGCAGAGCGATCAGGTCGGCCCAGCCGGCGTCGCCGCCCGGCATCACCAGGGCCAGCAGCCGCACCAGGACGACCGCGCTCGCGGCTTTGGGAGCGACCGACAGAAACACCACGAACGGCGACGGCGCGCCCTGATACGCGTCGGGCGCCCAGGCGTGGAACGGGGCGAGGCTCATCTTGAAGGCGAACCCGCAGATCAGCAGAAGCAGCCCGAGGGCCGCCAACGGTGAGACGTCGCCCGAGGTCAGGTACGGCCCGATCTCCGAGATCCGGGTCGTGCCCGCCTCGCCGTAGAGGAGCGCGATCCCGTAAAGAACGAAGGAGCTGACGAAAGCGCCGAGCAGGAAGTACTTGATCGCGGCTTCGGTCGCGACCGAGAGTCGCCGGTGGTAGCCGGCCAACGAGTAGAGGCAGATCGAGAGCAGCTCGAGAGCGACGAAGAGCGTGATCAACTCGGTCGCGCGGCTCATCAGGAGCACACCGGTCGCACACCAGAGCAAGAGAGCGAAGTACTCACCGCCGCCCAGATTCTCGCGTCGCAGGTAGCTGGCCGAGGCGAGGATCGCGAGCAGCGTGCTGACCAGGACGACGCAGCCGATGGCCACGGTCAGCAGAGAGCTTTCGAGCAGGCCGCCGAAGCTCGCTCCGCTCGGAGCGGTCGCGGCCAGGAACCAGCCGGCGATCAATGTCCCGATCGCGGCGAGCGGTGGCAGCAGACGCTTGCTGTTCGGCATGAACGCGTCGAGCAGCAGGACGAGAACGCCGGTGCCGCACAGAATGAGCTCCGGCAGGAGCGCCGCCAGGTCGCCGCCCGGGATGATGTAGAGATCGCTCATCAGAGTCCGGGCTCCAGTTCGACCAGATCAGGAACCGCTGGGACCAGATCGGGAATCGCCGGCGCTTCGTCGGCCATCATCACGCGGTCGAGCGACGGCTTCGTGACCGCTGGTCCGGCCAGTCGCGCTTCGTAGGTCGAGAGGACTCGATCGAGGTCCGCTTCACTGGGCTCGAGGAACGCCTGGGGGGCGACGCCGATCGCCAGCATCAGGATGCAGAGCGGCGTGAGGGTCAGGATCTCGCGCAGCGACAGATCCTCGAGCTCCCGGTTCTCGTCCTTGGTGATCGGCCCCCACAGGCTCTCGTGGAGCGCCTTGAGCAGGTAGATCGCGGCCAGCACCACACCGAAGGCGGCCACCATGGTGGGGAAGACGAGGCCGGCCTTGTAGGCGCCGACCAGGATCAGGAACTCGCCGACGAAGCCGTTGAGCCCGGGCAGTCCGACCGATGCCAGGGCCGAGAAAGCCAGAAAGAACGCGAACCAGGGCATCACTTTGGCCAGGCCGCCGAAATCGGCGAACTTCTTGGTGTGCCGTCGGTCGTAGAGCATCCCGACGAGCAGGAAGAGCGCGCCCGTCGAGAGCCCATGGTTGACCATCTGGATCAACGAGCCCTGCCAGGCCAAGAGATCGAACGCGACCAGGCCGAGAACCACGAAGCCGAGGTGAGCTACCGACGAGTAGGCCACCAGCTTCTTGAAGTCCTCCTGAACCCAGGCGACCAGGGCGCCGTAGATGATGCCGATCAGGCTGAGGGTGATCAGGATCGGCGCAAAGCGGTCAGCCGCGTGCGGGAAGAACGGCAGCGCGAAGCGCAGCAGCCCGTAGGTGCCGAGCTTGAGCAGCACGCCGGCCAGAACGACCGAGCCGCCGGTGGGCGCCTCGACGTGGGCGTCGGGCAGCCAGGTGTGGAACGGGAAGAGCGGAACCTTGATCGCGAACGCGAGCGCGAAGGCGCCGAACAGCCACGCCTGCTGGCTCGCCGGGAGCTGGAGCTCCATCAGTGCGAAGTAGCTGAACGACCATTCGCCGCTGAGACTCTGGTAGGTCCAGGCCATCCACACGATGCCGAGCAGCATCAGAAGGCTGCCGGCCATGGTGTAGAGGAAGAACTTGACCGCCGCGTAGACTCGGCGCTCCCCGCCCCAGATTCCGATCAGGAGATACATCGGCACCAGCATCACTTCCCAGAAGATGTAGAACAGGAAGAGGTCGAAGGCCAGCAGGGCGCCGAGGATGCCGGTCGTCAGCAGGAACATGGAGATGGCGTAGCCCTTCCAGTTCCGTTCGATGCCGCGCCACGAGCCGAGCAGGATGATCGGCAGGAGGAACGAGGTCAGCAGGACCAGCGGCATCGAGATGCCGTCCATGCGCAGGTCGAAGGTGACGCCGTAGCGGGCGATCCAGCTCAGCGGCTTGCCGTCGGCGCCGACGTCGCGCAGGGTCTCGAAGCCGCCGCCCGAGAGCCCGCCGACGACCAGCACCAGGGTGATGGCCAGCTGGATGAAAGAGGCCGACAGCGCGAACAGCTTGATCTGCCGCTCCGCCTCATTCTTGAAGAACAGCAGCGGCAGACAGGCGAGCGCCGGGAAGAAGACGACCCGAGTCAACGAGTTGCTGGTGAGGAGGCCGAGGAAGTCGCTCATTAGCGCATCACCCACCAGAAGAGCGCCAGCAGGCCGGCGAAGAAGTAGAGCAGGTAGTGCCGCACGTTGCCGGTGGTCGTGAAGCGCAGGATGTCGCCGGTCAATCGGGCCACGAACGGTCCGGTACGGACCACGCCTTCGACGAAGATCGAGTCGATAACCTTATGGCAGAACCCCGACAGGGCGGCGAGCGGCTTGACCACGATCGCGTCGTAGAGCTCATCGACGCGGTACTTCTCGAGCAGGAGCTTGTGGACTTCGGGCGACCTCTTGGCCCAGCTCTCGCCGCCTTCGAGACCGCGGGTCTTGTAGAGGTTCTTGGCGATCAGGATGCCCGCTACCGCGCCGATCACCGAGACCGCCATCAGCAGCAGTTCGACCGTGACGCTCGCGTGGTGGCCGTGTGAGTCGTGCCCGACATCCACGATCACCGGCTCGAGGAAGTGTCCGAAGACGTTCCAGTCGAAGCTTCCGAGCTTGGGAATGCCGAGGAACCCGGCGAACACCGAGCCCACCGCCAGGATCATCAGCGGCACGGTCATCACCTTGGGCGATTCGTGGAGGTGCGACTTCTGTTCCTCTGTGCCGCGGAACTCGCCCTCGAAGGTCATGTAGACCGCTCGGAACATGTAGCAGGCCGTCAAGCCCGCTGTCAGCAGACCCACGCCCCACAAGATCTTGTTCGATCCCCAGGCCGCCGCAAGGATCGCGTCTTTGGAGAAGAACCCGGCCAGCGGTGGAATGCCCGCGATCGCCACCGTT
>JAJCXP010000266.1 GCA_029263375.1 Acidobacteriota bacterium
ACCGAGGCGCGGGAGGCCGGCCGTGAACAAGCTGACCGCATCGAGACCCTCTCGGCCTTCCTGGCCGAGGCGGAGTTCGCTCGCGCCGAGCTGACCGAACGCCATCGCCTGGCGGCAGAGCGGCGCGACGACCTCGATCAGGAGCGCGACCTGCTGTCGACACGACGGGACGATCTCGAAAAGGAGCTAGAAACGGTGCGCGGCGAGCTCGCCGAGGTGGTCGAAGACGCCCACCGGAGCCGAACCGAGCTGGGCGCCGAGCTCGAGACCACGCGGGACGAGTTGCGCGCGCTCGAGGAGCGGCGCGAGGAGCTGACGCGAGAGCTCGAGACCGTCACCGACGCGCGCAAGACAACCGGCAGAGAGCTCGATGCGGTACGGCGAGAGCGTGCCGACCTCGCCACCAGACTGGACGAGGCCATCGCGAGCCGCGACGAGCTCAAAGAGGAGCGCGCCGCCCTGGTGGCGGGCCGCGACGAGGTCAAGAGCGAGCTCGAGCAAGCGAGAAGCGAGTCGTCGCGGCTCGGGGAGAGGGCTCGTTCTGCGGAGACCGAGCTCAATCGGCGACTCGGAGCCGTACAGTCGGACTTGCAAGCCGCTAACCAGAGGCACGAGGAGCTCAAGGGCCGTTTGGAGGAGACTGTCGCGAGTCGCGACGCGCTCGAGGAGGAACGAACCGCGTGGGCAGCGGCGCGCCAGGAGCTCGAGCGGGAGCTAGAGCAGGCTCGCACCGAGTCGTCCCGGATCCGGCAACGGGCCGAGGAAGCGGCAGCCGCGATTGAGCGCCAGCTCGGATCCGCTCAGTCGGAGCTGAAGGCCGGGGAGACCAAGCGTGAGGCCCTCGAGAGTGAGCTGGCCGACAGCGCCCGATCGCAGCGTGAAGCCGAGCGCGAGCTCAGCGAGCTCAGCGCCGAGCGCGATCGCCTGGCGTCGGATCTGACCCACAGTCGGGGCGAGACCTCGCGGTTCGAGCGGGATCTGATCGAGGCACGAAGAGTCGGGGACGAACGGGCCGAGCGGCATGCGACCGTCGCCGCAGCGCTGGCTGGGGCCGAGACCGAGCGCGACGAGCTCTCCGCTCGGCTCGAGGAGACCGTCGCCAGCCGTGACGCGCTCAACCAGGAGCGGGCCGCTTGGGCAGCGGCGCGACAGGAGCTCGAGCGGGAGCTCGAGCAGGCACGCGAAGAGACGTCCCAGATTCGGCAGCGGGCCGAGGCGGCGGCCACCGCGCTCGAGCGCCGGCTCGGCTCCGTAGAGGCGGAGCTGAAGGCCGCGGAGACCCAGCGTGAGGAGCTCGAGAGCCAGCTCGACCTCAGCGCCCGATCGCAGCGCAAAGCCGAGACCGAGCTCGGCGAGCTGAGCGCCGAGCGCGATCGCCTGGCGTCGGATCTGACCCACATTCGTGGAGACGCTTCACGGCTCGAGAGTGAGCTGGCCGAGGCGCGGGCGACCGGGAACGAACAGGCCGCGCGCCTGGCGACACTCACCTCGTCGCTGGCCGAGGCCAAGAGCGGGCGTGACGACCTCACGACCCGCCATCGCCAAGCGGCGGCACGACGCGACGAGCTCGAGCAGGAGCTCCGCAGTCTGGCCGGCGCCCACGATCAGGCCCTCGGGAAGCTCGAGGGCGCCGAGAGCGCGCGCGACGAGGTCGCCGCTCGTCTCGAGGAGGCCGTCGCCCGCCGCGGCGAGCTCGAGGGGGAGCGGGCCGCCCTGACCTCGACGCGGCAGGAGCTCAAGGACGAGCTCGAACAGGCACGTGCCGAATCGTCACGACTCGAGCAGCTATCCCAGGATCAGGCGACCGATTTCGACCGACGCTTGACCGCCGTCCAGGCCGCCCTCGAGGAGGAGCGGAAGACCGGTGCGAAGCTCTCGCGCTCTCTCGAGGATGCGTCCGCGGCGCGCTCGGTCGCCCGCCGAGGGCTCGAGCAGGGCGCCGGCGAGCGGCGCCGACTCGAGGAGCAGCTCGAGAGGGCTCGGGAGGAATCCGACCGTCTGCGTGAGAAGAGCCTGGGCACAGCCGAGACGCAGGGCCGGCGGATTACCGAACTCGAGGCGGAGCTCGCCACCGCCGAGGGTCGCCTCGACGCGGCCAATCAGCTGGCCGAGAAAGAGGCGGCACGTCGGGCGACCCTTGAACAGGATCAGGCCGCCCTCCACGCCGCTCGAGGCGAACTCGAGGCCCAGCTCGACTCGACGCGTAGCGAGCTCGGCCGGTCTCTCGAGACCGCGGAGCGTCGCGAGGTCGAGCTCCGCCGCTTGGAGGGCTCGCTGCAGGTGGCCGCCGCGAGGCTGAGACCCGCCGGGCCGGAGTCTCCCGCCGCCGATGCAACGGACGGTTCGGCCCACGCGACGGCTCGGCAGCCACTCGTTGGGCGCCCCCCGACGAAAGGGCCGCGGTCCGCGAAGGGGCGCTGGCGATGGGTCGCCTCGCTCGGACTTGTCGTTGCGGCCGTCGCCGCCGCCGCCGTGTCTCTGTCGTGGTCGCAAGATCCGACGCGCCCGGCGCCCGACGGACCGGAGCTCGCGCCGACACCTACGGTCCGAGTGCGTCCCACCACCGAGCCCCAAGCGCTCGAAGTGGGAAGCGCGCCGATGCGGGACCCGGTCGCCGCCAGCGCGGGTCCGGCCCTCGCCGTCGAGTCGCTGGGCGACGCGACCTCCGAGTCGGCCGCCCGCCGCGAAGAGCTCCTCGAGGCGCTCAGTGCATGGGCGCGAAGTTGGTCGGAGCAACGGGTCGACGACTACCTCGCCTCATACGCGAGCGTCTTCGAGCCGCCATCGAACAAGACCCGGGCCAGCTGGAGCGCCAGCCGGCGGGAGCGCATCCTGCGTCCCGGCTATATCGAGATTTCGCTCGAGGGGGTGGAGGTGCGGCTGGAGGATCCCGACCGGGCGACAGCGACGTTCGTCCAGCTCTATGAGTCGGATACCTTCAGTGACGTCAGCCGGAAGGCGCTGGAGCTGGTCCGCGAGGACGGCCGGTGGAGGATCTCCAGCGAACGCTCCGAGACGGTCGAAGGGTAGGATCCGGCTCAGAGGTTCCAATGAAGCGAGTCACCGGCATTGGCGGCATCTTTTTCAAAGCCAAAGACGCTCCGGCGCTACAGGCTTGGTACAAGCGGCACCTCGGAATCGACGTCCAAGAATGGGGTGGTACGGCTTTCACATGGACCGACAGTGAAGGTGAGCCGGCTGCCGGAACAACCATCTGGTCCATTGGTTCGGCGCAAGGTGACCAGTTTGCGCCCAGCACTGCGACGTTCATGGTCAATTATCGGGTGGACGATCTCCACGCCCTGGTCAAAGTCCTACGCGAAGAGGGTTGCGACGTCCTCGAGAGGATCGACGATTCCGAGTACGGGAAGTTTGCCTGGGTCATCGATCCAGAGGGAAACAAGGTAGAACTCTGGCAACCGCCTGCCGGCCAATGACCAGGGCAGGTCGCCGGGTCGGCCGCGGGCTGGTGTCGAGGTACCCGAAGGGTCACGTCAGTGGGGCCTATCCCCCCTACTGCCCGTACCCCCCGTCAAACGCGTCCTGGATCATCCGGTACTGAAAGTTGGCGATAAACGCTCGGGTCGTGTCGATAGACCCCGGGTACATCAGCGGTGTCAGCCAATCGCCCTCCTCGTTGCCTTCGTCGGAAGACTTGTTCGAGAGTGACCCGCGGGTTCGAGTGTAGTCGAGAGCGGTTCTCCGGGGGCTCCGTCCCGGGGCTTGTTGTCGCTGGGCTCTGTCAGGCCGGTCCCGGCGGCGCGAGGAGCTCAGTCGGCGATTCCGGTGAAAGTCTGCCTCACCCGATCGGCGTGCTGGTAGACGAGGCCCTCGTCGCGGCAGCTCCAGGTCAGCGTTCCGGCAGGGACGAATTGAACGGCCTGGCCGCTGGTCTGGTTCAGGCACTGCACCCGGGACTCGCTGACGCCGATCGCCGTGCCGCCGATGTCGGCGGCGTCCGGTCTGGCGAGGACGTCCTGGCGGATCCGATCGCCCGGGCTCAGGCCCAGGCCCGCGGCCTCGCAGTCCCAGGCTCCGGTGGGCTGCTGGATGGTCACCATCTGGGCGGTGGTGACGTTGCGGCAGGTCACTCGTTGCACGCGGGTGCCGAACGACGACCCGCCCACCGGAGCGGCGCCGAACTCGAAGGAGCCGCTGTCGCACACGGCGTCGCGGGCGAAGCCGCGCTGGTCGTCGGCCAGACCGCAGGTGCCCGCACCATCGATCGCCGAGGAGCCGGCGAGCAAGGCGTGGGTGCGCGTGGGGCCGCCGTTGTCGGCGAGGATCGGATCGAGGCCCGAGATCGAGGCGGAGACCCCACAGGTGCCATCGCTGTCGAAGTTGCCGCCGTTGTCGTGGACGGTGTAGGTGGCGCAGTCGCCGCCGATGTTGTCGCTCAGCACCGAGCCGTAGAAGTCGATCCGGATCCCGAAGGTGGTGTAGTCCGAGACGCCGCCGCCGGTGCGCGCCTCGTTCGCGGCTACGGTGCTGTTCGTCAGGGAGACGGTCGATCCGTAGCCGCCGAAGATCGCGCCACCCAGGTAGCCGGAGTAGTTGCCCGAGAAGGTGCTGTTGGTGACTTCGAGGTCGGAGAGATAGGTACTGATGCCGCCGCCGAAGCCGGTTACAGAATTGCCGCTGATGGTGCTGTTGTAGACGACGACGCTGTTGAACGCGGAGTAGACCGCGCCGCCGGTGTGAGCGCTGTTGTTCGAGAGCGTACTGTTGGTGAGCTCGAGGATCCCGAAGTCGGCGAAGACGGCACCCCCCGACGGGCCGTAGAAGCCGCCGTAGGTCCCGACTCCACCAGTGAGGGTGATCTCGTTGAGGCGCAGCGTTGCTCCGGAGTCGATCTGGAAGAACCGGAACTCGGGCGCGCTCGGATCTCGCGAGATCTCGAAAGCGCCACCTTCGATGGCGATGTCGGTCACGACCACCG
>JAJCXP010000267.1 GCA_029263375.1 Acidobacteriota bacterium
GTTCGAAGTCGAGATCACGCTCGACGACGGCGTTGTGCGCAGCGTCGTGCTCGGTCCGGGGATCCGCAATCCGACGGCCAAGGAGCTGGATAACCGTTTCGCGCGGAAGTCGGCGATCTACAAGACCCTCGACGACACGGAGATCGTCGACCCCAAGGGCCATTCCGAGGTGCAATTCCTGGGCGGCGACAATCTGCGCTGGGTCGGCCTGCAGGACACCTACTTCCTGACCGCGCTGGTGTTCCGAGCGCCGGTCGACCAGGTCGTGCTCGAGCCCGTCCTCGGCAAGTCGAATGGTGCCGGAGAGCCGATGCTCTTCCGGCGGCGCCCGGCGGAGCTGAGCGGGGAAGAGGAAGATCTGATTCGCGAGATCGAAATCCAGGTGCGCCCGCAGGCGGGCCGGCTCGAGGCCATGGCGTTCTGGGGCCCCAAGATCTACGACGATCTCGCCGCTCAGGGTCTCGGCCTCGAGGAGTCGGTGGCTCTCGGCCCGTTCAAGCTTCTTGCGAGGCCCCTGCTAGCCGGCGTGCGGTGGATCCACGACCGCATCGTCTCCAACTACGGCTGGGCGATCATCTTGATGACGCTCGCCATCCGGATCGTCCTCTTTCCGCTCAACCACAAGAGCGTGGTTTCGATGCAGCGGATGCAGAAGGTCAACCCCAAGATCCAGGCGATCCGCCAGAAGTACCGCAGCAAGCTCAAGGATAAGCAGGGGCGGCCGAACCCCGAGATGCAGCGCAAGCAGAACGAAGAGATCATGGCGCTGTACAAGAAGGAGGGCGTCAACCCGGCCGGCGGCTGCCTGCCGATGCTTCTCCAGATCCCGGTCCTGTTCGCCTTCTATAGCCTGCTGAGCACGGCGATCGAGCTCCGGGGCGCGCCGTGGGTCGGCTGGATCCATGACCTGTCGGCGCCCGATCCATTTCTCGTCCTGCCGCTCGTGATGGGCGCCACCCAATTCCTTCAGCAGAAGCTCACGCCGAGCGCCGCGGACCCGACGCAGCGCCGCATCTTCATGTTGATGCCTGTTTTCTTCACGATCCTGTTTCTCGGGTTCCCGAGTGGCCTGGTTCTCTACTGGCTGACGAACAACGTCCTCGGCATCGCCCAGCAGGTTGCCTATCAGCGGTTCAAAAAAGACAACGAGGCCGAGGCTTGACTCGGCGCGTCACTATCGCGGTTGAAGAGGAAGCAAAGATGACCATGCAAAGACGCTTTTTCTCAGGAGACACCCTTGCCCAGGCCCTAAGTCAGGCTGCGACGCACTTTCAGGTGCCGGCTGCGGAGATCGACTACAAGTTGATCGAGAAGCGCCACGGCTTTCTGAAGGTCCGCCGCAAGGTGGTGATCGAGGTCGACGAGGGCCAGCCGTGCCTGGATCCGGAGCGGGCGGCGACGGCTGGAGCAGCCGCAACCGAGACGACCGGAGAATCCCGAGACAACGAGACCTGGAGCGAGGTCGTCCGGGCGCCGTCCGTTGACGAGACTGCAAGCGCAGCCGCGCCCGCGCGCGAGAGCCGGTCGACGAGACCGTCGGCCGGAGGCGCGTCGCAGCGCCGCCGGGAGGCGCGAGCCGTCTCAGAAGAGGTCGCGCCCACACCCACTGCCGCTCCCGCGCGCGAGCTGGCGGGACCATCGGCCGACGACGTGTCGCATGAGGGCCCGGAGTCGCGAGCCACCTCGTGGTTCGACCACGAACCGATGGTCGACGAAGACGACGACGAGAGCCGCGCATCCCTCGACCTCAAGTCCGAGCCGGCCGAGTCCGAGTCCGATTTCGAGTCGGCCGCGACCGAGCCGGACCCAGTCCGGGCGTCATCGCCCGAGGCCGAGGGTGACGTCGAGGACGACTCCGCACCGAGCGGCGACTCCGAAGAGCAGCCCGAGCGTTCGCGCCGCTCCCGTCGCGGCCGGGGCCGCGGGCGCAGAGGCCGGCGTGACGGCTCGCGCCGGGTCGAACTGGCGGAAGCGCCGCCGCCGGCCAAGGCGCGCTACAGGGAGGCGCAGGGCGAAGAGGCGGAAGCGGCCAAGGAAGCGCTCGATCGAATCTTGAAGCTGGCTGGTCTCGTCGTCGAGAGCGAGATCCTGCAGGCTGACGAGCACCTGCAGATCGAACTCAGGGGCGCCGACCAGGATCTGCTGCTGAGAGATCGCGGACGCCTCCTGTTGGCGATCCAGCATCTCCTGCCGCGGGCGATCCGCGGCCTGATCGGCCGCTCGGTCGTGTGCAAGGTGGACAGCGACAACTACCATGACATCCGCGAAGAGCGTCTTCGCGACATGGCGCAGCGCGCCGCCGACGAGGTCCGCGATGGCGGCCGCCCGAAGACTCTCGAGCCGATGTCACCGGATGAGCGCAGGATCGTGCATCTGACCCTGGCCGACTATCCGGGCGTCGAAACCGAGAGCCACGGCAGCGGACTGTTCAAGCGGGTAATGGTTCGCGGCGCGGGCGGCGGTCGCCCGCAGCGGTCCGAGAACTACAGGCGGTAGCGCTCCTTCATGGCCCGGAAGCGCTCGAACGCCTTGCGGTCGAGATCTTCGGACAGTCGCCGCTCGAGCAGGGGCATCAGCCGCTCGCGCAGGAAGGCGCCCCGGGCCATCCACTGGTAGTAGCTTCTGCCGCCGTGATGGTACGGACCGTACAGCTTCGAGCCCGGAAGGTGGGCCACCAACCAGTGAAAGAGCGCCTCGTGGTCGGTGTGCATCCGAAGGGTCACCTGGGGTTGTTTGCCGTCGCCGCCGAAGTGTCCCTCGCCGACAAGTAGGCCGACCAGGAAACCTTCTTCGAAGCCCGAGAGCTCGCGAAAGGCTGTTTCACCGTCAGGTGTCACGTGAAACTCCGGTTGTTTCACCGTCATGTGCCGCGTGAAACATCGCCCTCGGGGAGGGTAGTCTTCGGGCAGAGCGCGTCGTTATGGGCATAGACCTTCCGGATCTTAGCGAAGAAACGTTCCGGCATCGCCTGCTGGAGGGTGAGAGTGTCGACCTTCCTTCGGGAGCGGTCGAGAAGATGTACGCGCACTACCTGGAGTTGCGTCGCTGGAACAAGCGTATGGCACTTGTTGGGGCGGGGCTAGCCGATCGCGTCGTGGAGCGCCTGTTCACCGAGAGCTTGGCGGCCCTGCCGATGCTCGGTCGGGCCGGCGGCTCGATTGTCGACGTCGGCTCGGGTGCGGGTTTTCCGGGGCTGGTTCTCGCTGCGGCGCGACCCGCGGACGAGGTGGTTCTGGTCGAGCCTCGGCAGAAGAAGTGGGCGTTCCTGCGCTCGGCGGCCGACCGCTCCGCTTTGTCGTGCGTTTGCTTGAATGCTAGAGTCGCCGCCGCTTTACCGTCTGGTATTCCAGACTCGATCGATCGGGTGACGGTCCGGGCACTACGCCTGGGGCCCGAGGAGTTGAGGTCCCTGGCGAGCCGGCTGAGTCCGGACGGTTCGTTCCTGATCTGGGCGAGTGGTGAGCTGGAGTTGCCGAAGGGCTTTCGCGAGGCAAGGTCGGTGAGCCTGGGCGAGGGGAGGGGGCGGATTCAAGAAGTTCTGGCCCCGAAACCCGACGAAATGAACCCATGAATAATGTTCTCGCGGTGGTCAACCAGAAGGGCGGCGTCGGCAAGACGACGACCGCAATCAATCTCGGCGCGGCCCTCGCCGCGCTCGAGAAACGCGTCCTCCTGGTCGACTGCGACCCGCAGGGGAACGCGACCCGCGGTCTCGGCGCCGAAGCGACGCATCCGACGCTCTACCACGTGCTGACGGGCGAAGCGGGGCTCGAGCAGGCGATCCAACGCACCACCTTCCCGAATCTCAGCGTCGTCTGCTCGGACCGGGAGTTGGTTGGCGTCGAGATCGAGTTTGTTCATCTCGAGGGGTGGGAGACTCGACTGTCGCGCGCGATTCGGGAGTGCAATCAGTCCTTCGACGTCATGCTCCTCGACTGTCCGCCTTCGCTGGGGCACCTGACCGTGAATGCCCTGACCGCCGCTGACGGGGTCATCGTGCCGCTGCAGTGTGAGTACTTCGCCCTCGAGGGCGTCAGTGAGCTGCTCACCACGATCCGCAGAATTCAGTCGGGGACCAATCACCGGCTGGGCATCACCGGAATCCTGCTGACCATGTATGACGAGCGGACCAATCTCTCGAAGGACGTGGAGGAGGAGGTTCGCAGCCACTTCGCCGGCAAAGTCTTCCAGACCGTGATTCCGAGGAACGTCCGGCTCGCGGAGGCCCCGAGTCATGGCGTGCCGATCTTGGAGTACGACATCAAGAGCCGCGGCGCCGAAGCGTACCTGGCGGCCGCGCAAGAACTTCTGGGGCGAGCAGCATGAGCGCGAGAAAGCGAGGCCTGGGCAGGGGATTGGATGCCCTGCTCAAGATCGAGACGCCGAGCATTCAGTCGCTGCCGATCGAGCGGTTGAAACCGAACAAGGTCCAGCCGCGGGCACGGTTCGATGACGCCGAGCTCGCGGAGCTGGCGGAATCGATCAAGAGTCAGGGTGTGGTGCAGCCGCTGGTTGTGACGCCGCGCACCGATGGCGACTACACCATCGTCGCCGGCGAGCGTCGTTGGCGAGCGGCCGCCAGGGCCGGCCTCAAGGAGGTCCCGGTCGCAATTCGGGAGATCCGGGACGACCGGCAACTGCTCGAGATGGCCCTGGTCGAGAACCTCCAGCGGACAGATCTGAACCCGGTCGAGGAGGGTGACGCCTACCATCGGCTCAACGCCGACTTCGGGCTGTCGCACGAGGAGATCGCGCTGCGAGTGGGGAAGGCGCGGACGACGGTCTCGAACGCCCTGCGCCTGCGGCGGCTGCCCGAAGACGTGCTCGACCTTCTGCGGGCCGGCCGTCTCTCTGCCGGCCAGGCGAGGCCGCTGCTGGCTCTTGGGAGCGAAGACGAACAGGTCCGCCTGGCGACGAAGGCGGCCGATGGCGGTCTCACGGCGCGCGCGCTCGAGAAGCTCGTGTCGGCCCACCCGTCGAAACCGAAATCGGCGGAGGTCGATCCCGACACGGCAGCGGCCGCGGAGCGTCTGACCCGCAGTCTACAGACGCGAGTTACAATCCGCAGGCGCGGAGCCGGCGGAACGGTTCAGATCGCGTTTCATAATGAGGAAGAGTTGATGCGCCTCTTCGAACTCCTGGTCAAGGCGAGGAAATAGCAATGTTCAAGAACGGAGCGACCAAGGGCGACCTCAACGGTTTTCTCGACGCCGGCAGCAGCATGCAGGGCGAGTTGAGCTTCGAGGACACCTTCCGCGTGGACGGCAAGCTGATGGGCAAGGTGACCTCGAAGGGCGACCTGGTGGTGGGTGAGCGCGGCGAGGTCGACGGCGACCTGCAGGTCGGTCGGGTCTACGTATCCGGGACGCTGAAGGGCACCGTGAAGGCCTCGGGAAGAATCGAGATCACCGCCGGCGGTCGCCTGCTCGGCGACATCCAGACTCCCACCCTGGTGATCGAGGAGGGCGGCTTCTACCAGGGTCGCTGCTCGATGGACCAGCCGGGTGCCCGCTCGGAAACGAGTCGCCCGGTCGCCGGAGTCGTGACACCCCTGGCGGTCAAGCGAGAGGGCTAGAGGGCGGACTAGGGGTCCTCGTTCGGCAGCGCCTTCGCGGCCAGCGTCTCGTAGGACGGAACGAAGGTGAGCGCGTTGCGGGCCAGGAACGACGGCTCGAACGCGGAGATCAGGACGCGGCCGTCCAGGTCACGCGCGATCGGCAGGCGCAGGCCGTAGAGCAGGGTCGGCATCACGTCGATCAGGCGAGCCTCCTCGAGGAAGACGCCCCCCTGAATCCCTTCGCCAGCGAGGAAGATCACCCCGTCGGGCGCGTCGTCGAAGCGTCCGCGGATCGGCTTGCCCGAGACGTTGTCGATGAACCTTCTGAGACCGGTGGGCGCCTTGACCCCGAAGGACGAGACGATCGCCAGCACTCTCGGGCCCGAGGTGCGATTCCAGATCTGCGCCAGGTAGGCGTCGAGGTGGCGGTAGTAGGCGGTAACGAACTGAGCCGACTGGTTGTGGAGCGGCGCCTGATCACCCTCGAACTGAACCGCCGAGTAGCTCCCGAAGTAACGCGCTGAGACTTCGCGCAAGCCCGGGAGCATCAGGAACCAGGCACGAACACCGCTCTTCTGGTCCATCAGGAAAGCCGTCAGAGATTCGCGCCACAGGTCGCCGGCGAGCACGCGCAGCAGGTCGTGCGGCACCTCCATGCCGAGCTGCTCGACCACTCCCGAGTCGATGTCGTCGGTCGAGACCCGGAACAGGATTCCGCGTTCGACGAGCTCGGTCGGTCGCGCGCTTGCGGCCAGATAGTTGCCATCGAAGTAGCGCTCGGAGAACGCGAAGTCCAGCTCACCGCCACTCGGGTGACAGACCGGCCAGCCGATGACGCCGGTGCTCATGCCGAGGCGACCCAGAATCTCCCAGGCGACAAGCGACTCCTTGGACCGAGCGTCCGGGCGACGGGACTCGTACCCGGCGGCCTGTAGAACCGCGCTACCGAAGCCCGCCGGGACCAGGCGCAGCAGGGATCCCGGGCTCAGCAGGCCGGCAGAGAAGACCTTCCTGCCCAGAACTCCGTGCTTGTAGGGAAACTTGCCGCTCGCAACCGACGTCCAGAGCGCATCTTCGTACGTCGGCGAAAGCGTGGAAAGGCGACCGTGGCTACCGGTGGAGATGAGCTGGGCGAAGAACGGCAACTGGCCCTGACCCGCCAGGGGAAGAATCGCGTCGAGGGTCGCTCCTTCGAGACCGACGACGATCAGCGTCGGTCGCGGCTCCTGCTCGACCGCGGAGGGCAGCGCGGCTTCCACCTCGGGATCGAACGCTTCGCGGCGCTCGACGAGAACGACGACCGAAAGTACCGCCAGGAAGGCAAGCAAGCCGGCGGAGCGGTTGCTGTAGGGGCGCGATTGCAGAGAGTGAACTAGCGCCGTGTAGAAGGCGATCAGCCCGCAAAGTGTCAGCCAGCCGGCCGCCTTGATCAGCCGGGCGTTCATGCCCGGGGGCACGAAGAAGGAGTAGTAGGAGGCGTGGAACCAATAGATGATCGCGGCGATCACGAGCACCGCGCTCAGAGACCAGGGAAAGACGCGTCGGGCCAAGCCCTCGCGGGAACGCGTGAACGCGGTCAGGATGGCTCCCGACAGCAGCCCGAGAGCGCCGCCAAAGATCAGCGCACCGCGCAGAAACGGGCCGCCGCCGAACGACAGGGTGGGGTTCAGGAAGAAGATCAATCCCCCGAGGTGCGCCCCGAGCAGAAAGCCGGGCACGACGTTGAGCAGCTGGTCGCGCTGGTGTACAGAGAGGGCCGGATCGCGGGTCGTTTCAGCGGCCATGAAAACCGAGCGCCTCCGAGTCGGGTGGGGAATAATGAAGCCGAACGAATCGTAGCAGAGCGTGCATTTGGAACCGACGACCTCGATCCGCCCCACCCTTCTGCATCGCTGGTTGATGCGTCTCGACCCCGAGCGGGCTCACGAGATTGCGATCGCCGCGCTGCGGTGTGCAGGTTGGTCGGGGTTCGGGCGCGGGCTCTTGCGGTGGAAGTTCGCCGGCCGGGAGGCGCTCCGACTCGAGCAGGAGATCCTCGGGCGGGTCTTCCCGAATCCCGTCGGGTTGGCGGCCGGCTTCGACAAGAACGCGGTCGCCATCCGGGGTCTTGGCGCGCTCGGTTTCGGCTTCGTCGAGGTCGGCACCGTAACGCCGAGGCCGCAAGCCGGAAACCCGCGACCTCGAATCTTCCGGCATCCTCGAGAAGAGAGTCTTCAGAACGCGCTCGGGTTCAACAACGATGGGATGGAAGCGATCCACCGGAGAGTCACAGGCGGTTACCCGTATCCGTTTCCGGTCGGTGTGAACGTCGGCAAGAACGCGACCACCCCGCTCGACCGGGCGGAGGACGATTACGAGACTCTCTTCAGAGGGTTCGCCGGCGGCGCCGACTACTACGTGGTCAACATCTCCTCGCCGAACACGCCCGGCCTTCGCGACCTTCAGTCGCCCGAACGCGTCGCAGGCCTGGTCGGCTTGGGACGGGACCTGACCGCGCGGCCGGTGCTGGTCAAGCTGTCTCCGGACCTCGATCTCGACGCGGCGGTCGAGCTAGCCGGTGCCGCCGTCGAGGCCGGCGCCGCGGGCGTGATCGTTGCTAACACGACCACCGACTACCGTCTGATCCCCGGGGCCAGAGACTCCGGCGGTCTCAGCGGTCGGGTTCTCCAGCGGCGGAGCTTCGAGATGCTCGAGGCGCTCGCCGGGGCGCTCTTCGGACGCACCGTTCTCGTCAGCGTCGGTGGTGTCGGGTCGGGCGACGAGGTCTACCGACGCCTGCGGGCGGGAGCGTCCCTGGTGCAGATCTACACCGCCTTTGTCTATCAAGGGCCGGCGCTGGTGAGGCGGGTGCTCGCTCGCCTCGCCGAGCTCATGGAGCGCGATGGCCTCGACACGATCGATCAGGTAATCGGATACGATGCCGGACGATGACGGTGACGGCCTCTCGGATCGGAATCGCGCACCAGATCGCCGTCGCGCTGGACACACCGGACTGGAAGACGTTCAGCGTCTGGTGCGAGACCTTCGGTCCGCGCGTCGGCGTCCTCAAGGTCGGCCTCGAGGCGTTTTCCCGCTGGGGTCCGAAGGCGGTCGAGCTCGCACGGCAGCACGCTCGAGGGGTCTTTCTCGATCTCAAGCTCCATGACATTCCCAATACGGTCGCCGGAGCTGTCGACGCTGTGCGCGCTCTCGGCGTCGACTATCTGACCGTCCACATCGGGGGCGGACCCGACATGCTCGAAGCGGCGGCCGAGGCCGCACGAGGTGAGATCAAGCTCCTTGGCGTCACCCTCTTGACGCACCTGGATGCCGACGCTCTCGAAGTGCTCGAACTGCCCGGACCGGCCCGGGAGCGGGTCGGGCGATGGGCGTCGATCGCTGCGCGCCACGGCTGCTCGGGCGCGGTTTGTTCGCCGCGAGAGGTCGCGCTGCTCCGAGAGCGGCTGCCGGCTCCGTTCGAGCTGGTTACGCCCGGAATCAGGCCCGGCGACAGTCCCGCCGATGATCAGCGACGGACCGCGACCCCCCGCCAGGCGCTTGCGGACGGCGCCGATCTGCTGGTGATCGGCCGACCGCTGACCCGGGCAGCGGATCCGCTGGCCGCGCTCGAGTCGCTCGCGCGCGAGATCGAAACTGCGGCCGGGTCCTAACCGAGCAGGCTAGTTCACCCGGAGGTCTTCGCCCTCGGCCTCGACAGCGGGCTGATCCAAGGCGCGTCGCACTGTCCAGATGACGTAGAGCATGGCGTTCTGAAGACAGCCGAGGGTGTCGAAGAATCGCGATCGCGTCAGATCCTCGGCATAGAGCCGCATCCGCAGGTCGACCTGCTCCAGCGGCATGGCGACGCCCTGGAAGTCGACCCGCATGTCGAGGAGCTTCATGCGGATCTGCCAGCAGAAGTCGTCCTGCTGCCGAGCCTCGAGCGCGGCGAGCTTCTCGCTGTGCCCCTGGTCGAGGCGGACGCTGGCGTGCAAGAGGAGCCGGTGCGGCGCCGCGCTTTCCTGTGCGAAGATGACCACCTTGCCCCCCGGATCCTGGCCGCGTAGAGCCCAGGCCGCACCCTCTCCGGTGCCCTTGGCGGTCTGCCAGCCTTCCGCCAGCAGCCAGTCGACGATCCGGGAGCGAACCTGATCGAGGTCAGGACTTAGTTCTTCTTCGGTGGACAAAAAAGCCTTCCCCGGTCGCGTTCTTCGTTACGAGGTGGAAAATGTCGAGCATGCGACGCGGTGCGCGTCTCGCCCGGGTGGAAAATCTTGCTAGACGATGAATATCGGCCGATCTATCTCGTGCTCGAAGAGCCAGTCGTACGTCTTGACGCCAAAGTCGATGGTCACGGTGTAGCTGCACGTGATCTTGACTCGACGCATGCTCTTCTCGACCTTGAGCTTCTTCGGATCGAGAGGGATCTCCATCTCCTTGGCCTTCTTGAGGATTCGGCGCCTCAACTCGTCGCCGCCAGTGCGACCCGAGAACTGCGCCTGCTCTTCGAGGAAGTCGCCGAACTCGACATCGGTGAGCTTGACCGGCACCGCCTTCATCGCGATGAGGATTCCGACTCCGAGTACGGCCATCCAAAGGATGCAACCGAGCCGGCCTTCGCCGCAGGATCCGAGTCTTCTCATGTCTTCAGCCTCCGATGGTAATCGAGTTTAGCGCACGATCCTGAAACTACGATCCCAGCGAGTCTTCGAGAAGAAGCTCATCGTTACGCTCGAGATCTGTTTCAGCCGGCTCAGGTATCCGGGCCATTCCGTGGGCTCGGACTCGGCGGCGAACGACCAGTAGACGAGAAAGGCGCGCCCCTTGACGAACGAGGCGGGTACGGCCCCCCAGAACCGCGAGTCGTTGGAATTGTCGCGGTTGTCGCCGAGGAAGAACAGTTGCCCCTCCGGAACCACGGTCGGGCCGTAGTTGTCGCGCTCGCTGTAGTCGTCGGGCAGGAACACCGAGTTGGGATAGATCCTCTCGTCCGCGTGATAGGCGTAGCCGCTCTCTCCGACTTCCTCACCGTTGACGAACAGCACCTTGTCGCGAATCTCGATCTCGTCGCCAGACAAGGCGACGCAGCGCTTGATGAAGTCGCGCGTCGGGTCCTCGGGGAACTTGAACACCACGACATCGCCGCGCTCGACGTCACGCCCAGGCAACAGGAGGCGCTCTACCGCGCCGACGCGTCCGCCGTAGAGAAACTTGTTCACCAGGATGTGATCGCCGATCAACAGGTTCTGCTCCATCGAGCCGGTTGGGATCTTGAACGCCTGCACCACATAGGTGCGAGCAAACGTCGCGAAGATCACCGCGATGAGCAGCGCTTCGAGGTACTCCCTGCTGATGGAGCGTGACATCGTCTCAAGAGTCGGTCGAGACCCGCCGACTCAGCGAACCATATGGAAGGTTCGCCGCCAGCGTGTCTTGGTCACGAAGCCGGTCACCGTGCGAACGAGCTGCCCCGCCTTGTGAGCCCAACCTCGCCAGACGCCATCGGAAGTCTCGCCACCGAACGACCAGTAGACCAGCGACGCCCGGCCCTTCACATAGTGCCGGGGCACGCCGTTCCAGAACCGCGAGTCGTGCGACTGATCGCGGTTGTCTCCCATGCAGAAGTACCTGTCCTCGGGCACCGTGACCGGGCCGAAGTTGTCTCGCCTGCCGGCCGCCGCCGGGATCACCTGGCGATACTTGTGAATCACGTAGTCCGAGTCTTCGACCGCCTTGCCGTTGACGTGGAGCTTCTTGTTCACGACCTCGATCGTGTCTCCCGGCAAGCCGACACAGCGCTTGACCATGTCGACCATCGGCCGCTCCGGCGAGCGAAAGATCACGATGTCGCCCCGCTGAACCGGGCGCAGCGGCAGCAGGCTCTGCTCTGCTCCCGAAGGCGCGGCGCCGTAGATGAAGCGGTTGACGAACAGGTGATCGCCGATCAACAGGGTGTTCTCCATCGACCCACTGGGGATGTAGAACGTCTTGACGACGAACGTGTTGGTGAATCCGAGGAAGATCCCCGCGATGAGCAGGGCCTCGAAATACTCGCGAAGTGTTGATTGCCGGCGCGGCATGGGCTCCCTACCCTAGCCGAAATGGGTAGACGCTTCTACAACGGGCGTCACACTCCCGGTATTCCGCCGGCCGCGCGCTGGCAACGTCAAAAGATCACGCTCGCGTCCTGATTGCTTGACAGCGGCGCTTTCTCTTTCGTGGTCGGTCCTACGCGCGATCACGAGCCGTAGCGCGGACAAAGACGGGACACGTGCGGGCTCCGAGACCGCCGGTCCCAGCGCTCACAACCTACGCAAGATCAAGCGGTTGGCTCAACCTGCCGCGGTTGGCAGCGACCTTGAGTCATCGATAGCGCTCAACCTTGCGGAGAGGAGGTGCCATCGAGAGAGCGGAAGCGGGACAACGAAACAGGCAGAGATGTACTCGAGAAGACGCTTCAACCATTCACAGCTCCCAGGAGGAGAAATTCATGCACAAGTCAATTCGCGCCGCGGTCACCCTGGTCGCGCTTCTGATCGCTGGTTGGTCCGTCGCCGCGGGCGCGGCCGAGGGCAAGGTCAACATCAACACCGCCACCGCCGAACAGCTCAGCCTGTTGCCGCGGGTGGGCGCCACCGTCGCCGAGCGAATCATCCAGTTCCGGGATCAGAACGGCCGCTTCAAGAAGGCGGAGGACCTGCTCCTGGTGAGCGGTATCGGTGACCGGACCTTCGACCTGATCCGCCCCTACGTCAGTCTCGACGGAGAGACCACGCTGCGCGACAAGGTGTCGTCGAGCGGCGGCGCGAGCTAGCCGTCCGAACGAGCGATGCGAAACGACGGCTTCAACCTGCTCGAGCTGATCGTGGTCATGGCGATCACCGTCGTGACAGCGGCCGCGCTCACGCCCGACGCGCTGCGGCTGTCCTCGGCGCTGCGCGTGAGAACCGCGGCCGCCGAGGTGGCCGGAGCGTTGCGCTTTGCGCGCGCCCTGGCGATCCGCTCGGGCAGTCACGCGGCCGTCAAGTTTCGCGTCGCAGAGGGAGGCGCGGTCTCGTTCCTCGTCTATCGGGACGGTGACGGCGACGGCGTTCTCAATACCGACATCGCGGCCGGGGTCGATCCGCCCGAGGGTCTCGCCCGCAAGATCCGCTACCTGGGTCAGGGCGTCCGGTTCGGGTTTCCACCCGGGCCCGCACCCAGAGATCCTGCCAACCCTCGGCGCTTCCTCGACCGGCTCGAGGACCCGATCCGCTTCAACCGCTCAGACCTCGCCTCGTTCAACCCTCTGGGCGGGTCGACCCCTGGTTCGGTCTATCTGACCGACAGCCGCAATCACCTGACCGTCGTGCGCCTCTACGGAATCACCGGGAAAGTAAAATCACTGAACTACGATCGTCTAATGGAGGAATGGCACTAACGGCAAACCGACCACCATTGACGCCCATGGGGTCCTGGGCTAGATTCCACAGACTTTGAAGGCTATCGTCGTCGTCACTACCGTCGGGAATCAGGAGCAGGCGAACCTGATCGCCGAGGAGCTCGTCATCGGGCGCCTGGCGAGCTGCGTCAACATCGTTCCGGTCCACCGGTCGGTCTATCTTTGGCAAGGGAAGGTCTGTGACGACCAGGAGCTCCTGCTCGTCATCAAGACCGCGAAGCGCCAATACGCGCATGTCGAAGCGACCATCAAGGAGCTCCACGACTATGAGCTGCCGGAGATCCTGGCGTTCAACGTCGCCCTGGGCGAGAAGCACTTCCTGAGCTGGGTGACCGACTCGGTCACCGGCATCCCCGACCCGCGCGACGAAGTGATCTTCCGCGAAGGTCCGATCGACGCTTCCGACGCCCCCGGCTAGCCACAGCGCGAGGACGTCGTGCCGGTTCCG
>JAJCXP010000268.1 GCA_029263375.1 Acidobacteriota bacterium
GGCAGCAGAAGACAGCCAAAGCAACCCTGGCGGCAGCCGGCCAACGCATCGTCGTCGCCGGGCTGATCATCGTCGTCACCGTCGGGATCGCCGTCGTCGCCCGGGTCCGAAGGCTCCTCTTCTTCGCCGACGAAAACCGGACCTCGATCGGTCACGGGCGGCTCCCACGGGGGCAGCGGCTCGACCGGTCTCGCGATGTCGATCAGATTCGGATCCTCGGCCAGGATGCCGCGTCCCGGTAGATCGGTGCCGCCGCCCCAGGTCGGGTCGGTACCGGCTTGCTGGTAGATCGCCTTGATGGAGTCGTGGATCGTCGCGGCGGAGAAGGAGTGAATGTCGCGGCCGCTCGGGTCCTCGAAGACGAACGGACGCACGGTGGTGGTCGACTTGAAGAGCGCCTGCCACAGGTCGGAGCGCAGGGTGACGCTCTCGGGAGTAGCCTGGAGAGACGGTCCGCCCTCGAACTGCACCTGCCACGACGCCTGGCCGATCAGGGCGGGCCAGTCGAGCCAGTCCGGGAAGTCGGACAGCGGCATGGTGGTCACAGTGGAGTCGTCGTTCCAGAGCCTCGGTGCGACGAACACCGACAGCCGCAGTTCGGTGCCGGACTGCTTGGGACCGTTGGAGCTCTTGGGTAGCGCCGTCCAGGTGATGGTCTGTTTGATCATGGTCGATCGACTCCCAGGTAGCCGCCGTCTCTAGGCCGGATAGGCCGCGAACGCGTCTACATACTCCTGCCAGTCGCTGTGCGCGACGATCTCTCTAAACTTCGGATCGGAGCCGGCGAACTCCTTCTGCATCGAGACGCTGACACTGACGCTGAAGAAGAGAATCTCGATCTTGACCTTGAGGCTCGCCTGGCCCCAGAGCCGGCTACGGTCGGCCGGGGTTGCCTTGTTCTCGAAGGTCAGAGCCAGGTAGAACTCGAGCGACACCGTGATGATGCCGAGCACCGACAGCGAGCCGTAGGCGCGGAAATAGCCGGTGAGTTCGAACGAACTGCCGGCCAGCTGAAAGTAGAAGCCCGCCATCATACTGGCCTCGCCGCTGGCCACGCCGAGGTTGATCGAGGCTGCGGCGCCGAACTCGAGCGCCGCCTCGATCATCTTCACCCCCTTCATGCCGATGTCGATGGAGAAGAAGCCGCCGCCGCCGAACAGCGAGACGGTCAGGATGAACGGCTGTTGGCGCTCGCAGAAGGCGAAGTGGAAATTGAGGTCGTCGTCGCCGAAGGGGAGGAAGAATCCGGCCGACAGGCTGATGTTCTGGATCGTCAAGATGCCGACGCCGATGGTCGGTATCCCGAAGGTGAAGCCGACGTTGACTCCGGACGGCGCGATCTCGAGCGTGGGTCCGTCTCCGAATCCGTCCATCGGGATGTGATCCCGGAGCTCCATCACGAACTCGAGGATGCCGGTGAAGTCGATGCCGCCCAGCTGTACCTGAACGTCCGCCTTCTTGTCCTGCTCGGACTTGAAGGTGACCGAGTCGAAGGTGATCTCCACCAGTCTCAGGGCGTCCGGCGTCGGTAGGAGGGTGACCGAGAAGTCGGTCAGCGAGCCGGTGATGCTCGAGGTCGGGGCGGTGCCGTCGAGCGGCGCCACCACCAGCGCCTCGAGCGAGAACGCTGAGCTGCCCTTCGGATGGAACAGGGTGTGGTCCTGGACCAGTTCGCTCGAGGCGAGCTTCCAGGTGTACTTCGTGTGAATCGCATCGCCGACCCGCTCGGTGGTCAGGCCGGGGATCTTGTCGGCCGTTGTCGACGCGGCATTGAAGACCAGGTCCATCACGATCTCCCAGAGGCTGATGCCCCCGAGCAGCTTGACCGCGTCGCCGAAGATCTCCTGTGGGTTGAACGCTCCGCCGACCATCTGGTCCGCTTTGCCCACCGGACCGAGCGAGCGCGAGAGCCCGCTGATGCCGATGTCGGGTCCGACCATGCCGCCGGCTTTGTCGGTCGCGAACGCGAGCGGCGTCTCGCCGATCAGCTTGACGAAGATGTCGCCCTTGTTGCCGATGCTGGTGCCACTGCCGGACAGGTAGCTGCTCTCCCACTCGATCTTGGAGCCGGCGCCGGTCCCCAGGAGCTGCTTGACCGCAGGCACCTCGACGTCCGCCTGCTTCATCGCGGGGCGGAAGAGCGGCGCCGAGCCGCTCCCCAGCTTGATCGCTTCGTGACTGAGCTTCAGCGTCTCGAAGGTCGTGTCGGACGCCTTCTTGGACGGTGCGAACGCGATGCCCTGCCCAGCGAACGGCCGGTTGCGGCGCGCGTGTTCGACCGGGTGGGTGGTGTTGTAATCGGTCAGCACGTCGTCGATGCCGGGGCCGTCGTGCACCTGCTTGTCGAGCCAGATGAGCGGTGCCGTCCACTCGATCTCGTTGCCCGCCCAGTCTGTGCCGACCAGGTGGAACTGGAAGTCCTGAGCGCCGGCCCCGGTGTCGATCTGCGGCCAGAAGGCCTGCAGACCCCAGCCGGCTATCCCCGCTCCCGGGTGCACCAGATTCGGCGTTTTCTCGGTCTTGATGCGGATCTTGCGGAACGCCATGTCGCGCGGGCTGTACGTCTTGACCGGTTCCTTCACCACGATGAAGGTGCGGGTGTACAGGTAGGCGACATTGTGGGGCGGGTCCTGCTTGTAGAGCAGCTTGCGTTCGGTGACCGTGACCCTGAAGGCGAGATGGCGGCAGGGGCAGAGGTAGCCCCAGTCCACGACCTTCACGTACTGGTCGCGAGCCATGATCGCCTCGTGACGCCACTCGGTCATGGAGAGGCTCTGGCCCTCACCGAGCGTCGGCGGCTCGCCCCAGTCCCGCTCCACCTTGAGCCAACCACCGAGTGTCGAGAGCATGAAGAGCTCGGTCTCTACCGGGACCGGGGTGAAGCCGGCGATGTGGTAGTTCGACGTCAGGTGGACGATCTGATTGCGATCGCGGGCGTTGAGCGACATCCGGAACGGGTCGGTCTCGACGTCGGCGAGCGGCTGGATCGAAGCGGCTCGGAAATCCGGGGACCAGATCGCTCGCACGCGGGGATCGGCGTTCCGTCTCGAGGATCCTAGGCGCGTGTGCCAGAGCTCGGTCCAGCCGGCGCGCTCGACCGGTTCGGCGGTGTGGGCCCAGGTGGCGGTGTCGTCGGGCGACACGATCAGGCGGTAGGGGAGCTCGAGCGCCGTCTCGTCAGCGCCCGGCGGCGTCACCCGCGGCGGCTGCTGCCCCCAGCGCGCCGGGTTGAGGCAGCCCGGCGGCTCCCAGCGGTTGACCGCGGAGACTCGCAGGGGTAGTCGGGTGAGCGCTTCCAGGATCCCGGCCAGCGTGAGAGGAATGACCTCCGAGCTCGGCACATCGAACACCAGCCGGCTCGGACCGGCGAGACGGGCGCGCACCGAGCCGGGGCTGAGTGGCGGCTCGTCGCTGGGGACCGGTTCCTGATGATCCTCGGCCGCCAGCCAGAACGACTGCTCACCGATGTGCTGCGCCTGGAAGTGGACGGTCAGCCGCGCCGAAGCGGCGCCGGCGATCTCACCGGCTTGGCCGGTCAGAGGCTCAGTGACCTCGACTCCCTCGAACTCCAGGACGAGGTAGAGCAGATCCTCCGGCCGAACGACCGAAAGTGTCAGGTCTCGAGGTGGCATAGCATCCCTCCGCCGGACAGTGCGCCAACCAACTATTCGCCGCCCCTCCCGGCTCCCTTGTCTCAGCAACTGGCTGCGCTCTCGGAGAGCTCGTCAGTTATCTGCTATGGCTATGAACGCATATTACCATAGGGATTCCTCACCGAAGTTGAGTCCTTGACCCCCACCCGGCCCACAGATAAGGTTCCCCAGCCATTCGGCGGGAGCCGTTTGGTAGGAGCCATTTGACACGGGGCGTAGCTCAGCCTGGTAGAGCGCACGGTTCGGGACCGTGAGGCCGGAGGTTCAAGTCCTCTCGCCCCGACCATTTCCTCCCTGAGTCAGAGCCGACCGGCCTACACTTTTTTCGGCTCTGGCGAGATACTGCGGCGAACCGCTCGAGAAACGAGTGGGCCGCCACGCGGTCCGCAAGCAGGGAGGGATGATGATCCCGAGTCACCTGGAGAGTCTGCCGCTCGTCTCGGCGCTGCGCTCGCGCCGCTCACGCCGTTTTGCTCGCGGGCTCACCATGCCGCCGCGCGGTGCGCTCTCGTACCAGAGCCGGCTCGACCCGCAACCGTTGACCGAAGAAGAGGAGGCGGTCCTGGCGTTCGCCGCGTGCGGCGTCACCGGCTACGCACTGGCAGACCTGCCGCTCGGCGAGGGCGAAGGGGGCAACATCATGCTGACCCTTCTCGGTCGCACGGTGGCGAGCGGCGATGCCGCCCAGTCGGTGGCGATGGCGGTCATCAACGACGACGGAGTCCAACTGATCCGCCGACCGCGCGAGCTGCCGGTCGAGGACTTCCCGGAGCTCGTCCGCCTCGCCGAGAGCCATGACTATCTGGAGCTCTACCGGCGCAGTCGCGTTCGGATCGCCGACGAGCGCCGCGAGCCGCCGCGCCGGCCGCTGTTCAACATAGGAGTCAACGAGTGGGTGGCCGGCGCTCCCGGCACCACTACCTTCCTGCCGATCAACGATCTGACCTATCTCTACATCAACGGCCTGCTCGAGCTGTTCAACGAGGAGACCGCCTGCTTCGTGCTCGACGACCGCGCCGGTTTCCGGCCAGCCGGGCTGAAGCGCTTCGCGCGCTCGAAGGGCGGGCATCTCGACGACGACCCGGCCCACGAGCGCGTCGCCACCGTCCAGCGCGTCGAGCTGATCATCACCGACGTGATCGCGGTCGAGCAGGGGATGATGCATCAGAATCTGGCGCTCGTGTGCGAGGCGATGGGCCTCGGCGGCTTCCCGAGCTTCGCCGAGCACGAGTACGGCTGGTTCGAGGCGCTCGACTTCACGATGGGCTCGATGTCGGCGACCCGCTATCTGGGCGGAAGCCGGTTGATGGCCTGGCTCGCGAAGCTGATCGGTAAGGATGCTCCGGTGCCGTACCCGGTCGGTCTCGAGCGCGACGGCGACGTGCTGCTGCGGGCGATGCACCCACCCTACTTTCCATCGATGGCGGAGGCGGTCCGCTACGTTGCCGATCAGAAGACCGGGCCGCGAGGTTACTTCCGGGGGCAGGCCGGCGACACGGCCTGGCGCGACGGGGCCGAGGTCGCGGAGTCGCTACCGCCGGTCTCGGACCGAGCGGTCGCTGCGACCACCGCCTACTGCGAGTACATCTGGAATCGCTACGGTCGCTTCCCGGTGAACATGGCGCCCTTCCGAACCGTGCTCCGGTTTCAGGTGGGGCACCTCGACGAGGAATTCTACGACCGGTTCTATCGGCAGGAGGCTCTTGGCGCCGAGCACCGCGATCACCAGCGGCGCTGGCACTCGGGGGAGCGCCCGGCCGGTGGCGCACGCTGAGACCGACATCCGGATGCCCCGCCCTACTGCTCGAAACAGTACAGGGCGCGGAAGGTGCTGCACCCTTCGGAGAGTGCGTCGGTCCAGGTCGAGTCGGTCGCGAAGGGGTTGCCGACTCGACCGTTGCTCAGGGAGTTGTCGGTCGCCCAGTCGTTGCACTCGTCGTCGGCCGTCGCCGTGGGCTTGCCGTCGCCTCCCGTGCCAGTCCACACCGGGTTGGTCGCGGTCATGCCGAACTCGTCGAGGCTGATGGCGGTCTGCAAGGTGCCATCGACGAGATCGTTCCAGTCGTCGGCAACGACCGTGCCGTCGACCAGCACGAAGATCCCTCGCGACTGGTCGAAGGATCGACACGCTTGCGCCGGCCCGCAGGCTGCGCCGGACAGCCACGCCTTGTAGGTGCCCGACAGGCCGGCGGTCTGGGCTCGCGCTTCGCACTTGTCGTCCGCGCCCGAGAGTCCGCCGAGGTCACCCTGGTACGTCGAGCTGGTGACGAAGACGGTGCGCTCCGGTCCCAGGAGTAGCAGGTCGGGATCGAGCTCGAGAGCAAGCGCTCCTCCGGCGTCGACGCTGGTGCCGTCGCCGAGATGGATGCTCCTACCGGCGCGAAGGGTCAGATCGCCGTTGTCCGCCACCTCGAAGTCGGGGCCCACGAGGATGTTCTGACAGTTCGTGCGCATCCTGGTCCCGGTCACGGACTCGGCTGCCAGCACCAGGTCCGGGCAGGTCAGGAACTCGAAGGCGCCGCTGTCGCAGCTCCCTTCGCGCTCGGCTCCCCGCTGGTCGGGCTCTGCACAGGCGCCGGCGAGGTCGATGGCGTTGCTGCCGGACAGGAGCGCATGCGTCGGGGTCGGACCGCCATTGTCGGTCAGCACCGGATCGAGTCCGACCAGCGTACCGGGAACTGTGTCGCAGGTGGCGTCGTCGGCCAGGTTGCCGCCCTGGTCGTCGATGGCGCCGGCGCAGTTCGTGCCTCCCGAGCCGTTTGCGAGGAGGGAGTCGGAGAGCTGCGCTTCGGCCGAGTCTGAATAGATGCCGGCGCCGCCGTTGGCGGCATAGTTGTCTGCAACGGTGGAGTGCCGAATCTCGGGCTCGGAGAAGGAGAGCGAGAAGAGAGCACCACCGCGGTCGACCGAGGAGTTCCCCGAGAGCGTGGAATGAGAGATTGCGAGCCCCACCAACCCGAAGTTGGTGATGCCTCCTCCGGACCATCCGCTTGCAACGTTCCCGGACACGGTCGAGCGATCGACGGTCGCGAAGAGAGTCCCCTCCCTCAGTAGGAGGCCGCCGCCCCCAAGTGCACCGTCGGCGACGTTGTCGGAGACGATCGAGTCGATCAGCTCGATGAAACCGAGGTCCACGGCGACCGCGCCTCCGTCCCTGGCCCTGTTCCCAGACAGGGTCGAATCGATCACCACGAGTTCACCACCGTCGGCGACGAGAACAGCTCCACCGGACTCTGCGGTATCGCCACCGGCGATCGTCGTATTCCGTATCGTCAGGTCTGCGTCGGTCTTGATGATCCGGAACTTCGGCGCCCCGGAGGCTCGCTCGATCGCGAAGCCGTTGCCCTGGATCTCGAGCGTGTCCGCAATCACCGGCAAGCCGTTCGCGCCGTTCGATGTCACCGCGACCGTGTCGAGTGCCACGTCGACGGTCAGTTCGATCGTGTCGTCGCCGTACGCGCCGACGCCTGGGCAGTGGGGGTTCGTGTCGTCGTCGTCGTTCGCGTTCTCGATCGCTTCGACCAGATCGCAGATGCCGGGTGCGTCGTCGCCCGTCTGACCGTTGACGGTCAACGTGGCCGGCACCAACGGCTGCGGCAGGAGCAGCAGTAGCGATAGCAGAACGCAGCGGCTCGGGGTCGCTCCCAACTCGGCACCTCCTCGTTGTCGCACCCGGACCTGACCCGAGCGCGCTCTCCAACGACGCTTCAAAAGAGCCCGCATTCTACCGATGGCATTCGGCGGTTCGCAAACGAGGCGCGTGATCCGGGCGCCGGATGGAAGCGCTGCTAGCATTGGCTCGCCCCGCCCGCAGCGATCGTCCACAGTCCGAAAGGAGCCGCGATGCCCTCACAGGAGCCGCGAACCCCAGAGACCCCCTACGTCCCCGCGCAGACTGATCTGCCGGAGCTCACCTTTCGAGCCCTGGCCCTCGGGATCCTGATGGCGGTGGTGCTCGGGGCGGCGAACGCCTACCTCGGGCTGCGCGCCGGGATGACGATCTCGGCGACCTTCCCGGCGGCGGTGATCGCCATCGCCGCGTTCCGTCTGCCGTTCATGAAGGGCAGCATCCTGGAGCAGAACATCGCGCGGACCACGGCGAGCGTCGGCGAGGCGCTGGTCGCGGGAGCGATCTTCACGATTCCGGCGTTTGTGATGGTCAACGTCGGCGGCGAGCGGCTCTGGACCAGCTTCAACTACTGGGAGACGTCGCTGATCCTGCTGATCGGCGGGCTGATGGGCATCCTGTTCGTGATTCTCCTCAGGAAGACCCTGGTAGTCGACGCCGAGCTGCCGTTCCCGGAGTCGTACGCCTGCTACGAGATCGTCAAGGCGGGGCAGAAGGGCGAGTCGGGCGCCAAGTACGTGTTCGGCGCGCTCGGGCTCGGGATGGTGATCGAGATCTTCAAGAACTCGAGCGGCCTCCAGGTCCTGCGCGAGTCGGTCGAGGGGTTTCTGACCTTTCCGCGCTCGGTGGTCCATCACTTCTTTCCGTCGCGTGAGTCGATGGGCGATCTGACCCACAGCGGCGGCATCGCCTTGGCGAGTCCGGCGGCGAGCCCGGCGCTGATGGGTGTCGGCTACATCATCGGCCCGCGCCTGGCCTCGATCAACTTCGCCGGTGGCGTGCTCGCCTGGTTCGTGTTGATCCCCCTGATCCTGTTCGCCGACCCGAATCTGGCGGAGAAGCTGGGCGGCAACGGGCTGCCGGGCGGGGCCGATCTCAGCTACACCGTCTGGTACAACAACGTCCGCCCGATCGCGGTCGGCGCGATGCTGATCGGCGCGCTCTACACGCTCTGGGGTCTACGCGGCTCGCTGTCGAAGGCGATCGGGGGTGCGCTCCGGCCGCCCAAGGCGCACGACGACGCGCCGGCGCCGACGCGGCTCGAGCTGGATCTGAACCTGCGCAACGTGTTCATCGGCGCACTGCTGCTGGTCGTGCCGATGACCCTCATCTACTACCACTTCACCCAGAATCTGCTCGGCGCGCTGGCCGCGGCGCTGATCATGACCCTGACCGGGTTCCTGTTCTCGGCCGTCGGCGGTTGGTTGGTCGGCCTGGTCGGCGGCTCCAACCAGCCGATCTCGGGGTTGACGCTCTCGACCCTGATCATCGCCGCGCTGACGATGGTCGGGATCGGGGTCACCGGGTTGCCGGGTATCGGTGCGGTGCTCGGTGTCTCCGCGGTGGTCTGCTGCGCGTCGGCGATGGCCGGCGACATGATCCAGGACCTCAAGGTCGGCCAGCTGGTCGGCGGAAGTCCTCGAAAGATGGAGATCGCCGAGCTGATCTCGACCGTGGTGGTCGCGTTCGTGCTGGTCTTCCCGATCATGATCCTGCACGAAGGCAATATCGCCGCCGGCGGCATCGGCATCGGCGACACCGCCCTGCCGGCGCCGCAGGCCGGTCTGATGGCTCAACTCGCCACCGGCATCGTCGGCGGCGAGATGCCGTGGGGACTGATCATCATCGGCATGGGCATGGCCGTCGGGCTGATCCTGATCAAGGCGCCGGCGCCGATGCTGATCGCGGTCGGCATGTACCTGCCGATCGAGACCACCGGCGCGATCTTCGTCGGCGGCCTGATTCGCGGCCTGGCCGACAACATCGCCGCCAAGCGGCTCGACAGCGGCGGCAAGACGATCTTCGAGAACGTCGGCATCCTGCTCGCGAGCGGCTTCATCGCCGGCGAGGCGTTGACCGGCGTCATGATCGCGGCGATGGTGCTGGTCGGCGTCCCGTCGCTCGCGCAGGTATTCTTCGGCGTCGACGGCTTCCACTTCGTCGAGGGTGCGCTGGGCGGCTGGCTCGGGCTGGCGGTGTTCGCGGTGGTCGGCTACTGTCTGATCCGGATTCCACTCAAGGCGGGGAGGAGATAAGGATGCGCAACCTTCGTATGGCTCTGTTGGCAGTGGTGGTGCTGGTGGGCTTCATTCTGGTGATCCAGAACACCGATGTCGTCGACGTGCGCTTCCTCGTCTGGCAGCTCTCGATGTCGCGCATCATCCTGCTCTCGGGAGCGATGCTGGTCGGGTTCGTCGCTGGCTTCAGCGTCGCCAAGCTGACCGCGCGGAAACTCTAGCCAACGCATGCGTGACGCCTGCCGGGCGCTGCGCTACTGCACGTAGCCAAGGGCCCGCAGGTCCGCCTCGATCTCCGGGCTCACGTCGGCCACCTCGGCGGACAGACGCCGAGTCTCGAGTAGCTTCTCCTCGAGGAGCGTCGCGAGATAGCCCGCAATGACCGGGTGATCGCCCTGCAGGTCGACCCGCTCGTCGGGGTCGGAGAGCGTGTCGAACAGTTTCGCCGTGACGACGCTCTCCCCCCTCCGTTTCTGGATGAGCTTCCAACCGCCGTCGATCACGCTCAGCTGCAAGCGGTCGCGACGGAGGTGGGAGAAGACGCGACCGGGGGTGGTCGGCATCTCGCCGCGGAGAAGCGGCAGAAGACTCCGGCCGTCTCCGGGGGTTCGCTCCAGCCCGAGGTAGTCGAGGATCGTCGGTAGAACGTCGACCTGCTGAACCAGGTGCGGAATTCGGCTGCCCGCGCCTTGGCGCGGCAGCTTGAGGATCATCGGCACGTCCAGCTGCTCGCCAAAGAGCGCCGTACCGTGCAGCCAGCTGCCGTGCTCCTGAAACTCCTCTCCGTGATCGGAAAGGAAAAGGATCAGCGAGTCGTCGTAGAGGCCTTGCTGCTCGAGGATGCCCAGCAGTCGGCCGAACTGGTCGTCGTTGAAAGCGATGTCGCCGTCGTAGAGCTTCTGGAAGCCGTCAATGAGCTCCTGTGTGACCTCGTCGTCCTGAACGGGGATGGTGGGAAAGTCGAGCGGTACCTCGCTTGCGAAACGCTCCCGGAACTCTTGCGGCGGATCGTAGGGATCGTGCGGGTCCTTGGTGTGGAGGTAGAGGAAGAACGGCTCGTCCGGGGAGCGGTTGTCGAGCCAGTCAGTCGCCTCCTCGTTGATCCAATCCGAGAGCCTCGAGCCGAAGCGGTAGTGCTCGAAGCCCTGATCGAGCCCGAACGGTTGACCGGCGTTTGGGTTGGCGACGATGCTGGAGGTGCGATAGCCGGCGTCGGCGAGAAGCTCGGCTAGGGTGAGCGCATCCAGGGACAGTTTGTCTTGCCCGCGCTGAGTGCCATGGTTGACCGGCCAGAGTCCGGTAAACAGGGACGCTACCGCCGGGCGCGTCCACGGGGCGTTGGCGACGGCTCGCTCGAAGAGCGCTGCCTCCGATGCGAACCGATCGATATTCGGCGAGACCGGCTTGGGATAGCCGTAGCAGCCCAGGCGGTCGGCACGAAGCGTGTCCACCAGGTAGATGATGATGTTCGGACGCGGGGCCTGTGCCGCCCGCTCGACTTCGACCGGAGGAGCCTCGATGCCTGCGGTCGGTGCGTCGATGATCGGGTCGAGCACCAGGAGGCCGGATCCTCGTCGCGCGGTCGCCTCGGCCCCCTCTGCCCCGTAGGCGCCCTCGTCCAATAGCGCGCGCAGGGAGAGGCGAACGGTCTGCGGTCGATCGCCAACCAGCTCGAACCGAGCCGGCTGATCGTTCGGAGCCAGGTCGCCCACCTCGAGCTCGCTCCCGCCCTCGCCCTGGAGCGTCACGACGAGTCGCCCGAGGCCTTCGTCGAGCGGCTGCAGCGACGTGACCGACAACTCACTGTGCGCAGGCAGGCGCAGGAAGTAGTCGACCTGCGCCGACCAGGGGATTGCGATCGCCCGTCCGCCCTTCGCCGTCCGGACGACGCCCGGGTGCTCGCCTTCGCCGTCGTCGAGCCGGATATGGAACCAAGCGGCAGCGAGGGGCGGGCCGTTGCGCACCCTACGGAGCGCCGTCGTCCCCGGCTCGAACCGGTAGCGAATCGTCAACCGGTTGTCGCCGGTCTGGAGCCAGTCGCCCTCGAGCCCGACCTGGTAGTCGAGGGTTCCGGGCTGAAGCTCGATCTCCTGTGGGTCGTGGCCGTTGACCGACACAATCAGCGTCGGGGGGGCGAGGCCGGCCTTCGCAAGGGGCCTCGCGCGGAAGGAGAGAGTCAGATCGCGCGGCCGGAGCAGCTCGAACTCGACGACCGACTCGTCGCCGGTGGACCAGGCGAACGTGTCACCTCCGGACGTCGCCTCGTTGTATGCCCAGCCGGACACCAGGTGTCCGCTCGCCTCGCGTGTGCCGACGTCGATGTAGGACGTCTCCTCGGTGGTGGTAGCGATCGGCAGCCGTTGCACCAGATCGTGGATGGGGCGGCGCTCGGCCGGCTCACTGCAAGCGATGCCGGCGGCAAGGATTCCCAGAGTCAGCAGGAGGCGGTGCTGTGGCGACGTGCTCACCCTTCTCGGGCGGCGCCCCGAGTCAGACAGATCCGTACTTCCAGCTCACGCGATTCAGTTTAGCAGCCTGGCGATCTCCGCGAGATGGCCGGCAGCTTGCCCGTTGGTCGACCGATCGCTTAGTCTTGGCCGATTCTTTTCCAGGAAGGAGAGAGCTGTGATCTACGTCTGGTCCGTCGCCATCTACCTGGCCATCCTGATCGGGGTCAGTCTCTACAAGAGCCGCCAGATCAAGAACCAGGACGATTTCATGGTCGCCGGGCGCAACGTCACGGCGAGCTTCCTGGTAGCAACTCTGGTCTGCACCTGGATTGGCTCCGGCAGCCTGTTCGGCGGCGCCGGGCGCGCGTTTCGCGAGGGCTTCTCGGCGCTCTGGATGAGCGCCGGAGCCTGGGTCGGCATCGCGATCGTCTTCTTCCTCGCCAGCAAGGTGCGGACGATCGCCAAGTACACCGTTCCCGACATTCTCGAGACGCGCTACACGCCCCTGGCCCGAATGCTCGGCTCGCTGGCGATCATCATCGCCTACCTGACCATCGCCAGCTATCAGTTCAAAGGCGGCGGTCGGATCCTGGCGATTCTGATCCCGGGTTTCGACCCGACCGTCGGCGCGGCGATCACCTGCGCCCTGGTCGTGCTCTACACCGTGGCCGGCGGCATGATGTCGATCGTCGCTCTCGATCTGGTCAACGGCATCATGATCACGGTCGGCATCATCATCGCGGCGCCGCTCGTGCTCGGCGCTGCAGGCGGCTGGGGTGAGCTGACCACGACTCTGCCCGAGTCCCACTTCACGGTCGTCGGCCGCACCGGCATCGCACAGGCGCTCGGCCTCTTCTTTCCGACCTTCTTCCTGCTGCTCGGCGAGAGCGGGATGTACCAGAAGTTCATGGCCGCCAAGGACGCGGTCACCGCGCGCCGGGCGGTCATCGGCATGATCGTCGGCGTGATCGTGGTCGAGACCATTCTCGACACCACGGCGATCTTTGGCGCCGGCATCTATTTCAACGACCCCGCCTTCCAGGCCGCCGACGGCACCTTCAACAGCGCGGCCACCGAGACGATCCTGCTGCAGCTGGCGCGTCACAACCTGCCGATGATCTTCGGCATCCTGCTGCTGATCGGCGGCGTGGCGATCGTGTTCTCGACCGCCAACTCGTTCCTGATGATCCCGTCGACGAACTGCGCGCGCGACATCTACCAGCGCTTCATCAACCCGGACGCGAGCCAGCAGAAGGTGGTCCTGGTCCAGCGCGTGATGATCGTGGTGCTGGCGATCATCGCCTTCGTCGCCTCGACCTTCTTCGAGAGCATCCTCGACATGGCGCTCTACGCCTACACCATGGTCGGCGCTGCGGTGACGCCGGCTTTGTTGGCGGCGTTCCTCTGGCGCCGCGTCACGCAGTTCGGCGGCACTCTCTCGATCGCCTTGGGCGTGGTGACCAGCCTGCTGTTCGCGATCCTGAACCAGGCCGGCGTGGAGAGCCTGAACCTCGGCCTCGTGACCATGCCGCTCGACTACGAGTACGCGATCTATCCGGCCGCCACCGCTTCGATTCTCGGGCTGGTCGTCGGCAGTCTCCTGACGGCGCCGTCGCCCGAAGAGAAGTGGCGACCGTTCTGGGCGGAGTAGGGCCGGCGCCGCCGAGGTCGGAGTAGACTGTCTTCGTGACGGGGTGGTGCGGTGCCGATCGGTCGGTAACCCGCAAGCGTTCCTGTCGCGGCAAGGGGAAATGTCCGGCCTCCGGCCAGCCGCAGTCAGTGGTCTCTTCTATCCGAGCTCCGCGCCCGAGCTGCGCTCCGTGGTGCGGCGCTGCCTCGAGGAGGGCGAGCCGTCGCCGAGCCCGGGTGGTAGCGGGCTTCGAGCCCTGATCGCGCCGCACGCGGGCTACGCCTACTCCGGCCCGATCGCCGGCAGCTCGTTCCGGCAGCTCGGCGCCGGCGCGGCGCCGGTCGAGACCGTCATCCTACTCGGGCCTTCGCATCGCATGGTCCTCGACGGTCTGGCGCTGCCCGACGCCGACGCCTTCGAAACACCGCTCGGCAGGGTGCGAGTCGCGACGGAGCTGTGCGACGGGCTACTCGAGCTCCCTCAGGTCTCGGTCAACGAGGCAGCGCACGCTCGTGAGCACTCGCTCGAAGTCGAGCTGCCGTTTCTTCAGGAGGCGCTGGGAGAGTTCGATCTCGTGCCGCTGGTCGTCGGATCGGCCTTGCCCGAGTCGGTCGCGGGGGTCCTGGACCGGCTCTGGTCCGGACCCGAGGTGCTGGTCGTCATCAGCTCCGACCTCTCCCACTACCTGGGCTACGACCGCGCGGCCGAAGCCGATCGCCAGACCGCCGACCGGATTCTCGAGCGACGGGCGGACCTGTCGACCGAGCACGCCTGCGGGGCCATACCGATCAACGGGTTGCTGCTGGCGGCGGAGCGGCGCGGCTTGAGCGGTCGGCTGCTGGACCTGCGTAG
>JAJCXP010000269.1 GCA_029263375.1 Acidobacteriota bacterium
CGCCGGCGATCTTCTCGAGGGCGTCCGGCCACGGCCGGCTGACCCCCATCTCGAGCATGTCGATCAGGCGCGATCCCGCCTCCTGGCTGCCGTAGATCGAGCACCGATGAAGCGACCCCTCGACGCCCGCGGCTTCGCATAACGCACGGTGAAACTGGAATTGCAGAATGTGTGCCAGAAAGTAGCGGGTGTACGGCGTGTTGGCCGGCACATGGTACTTGGCGCCGGCGTCGAAGTGCTCCTCGGAGCGAGCGACCGGGGCGGCGACGCCCTGATAGCGGTTACGCAGCTCCCACCAACCCCGGTTGTACTCGTCGGGGGCGATCTCACCCGAAAACACCTGCCAGCGCCACTGATCGACCAGCAGGCCGAACGGCAGGAAGGCGATCTTGTCGAGCGCCATCTTCAAGAGGACGCCGAGGTCTCCGGACTCGGGCGGCACCTTCTCGAGCAGGCCGAGATCGACCAGATAACCGGGGGTGACGGACAGCGCCAGGGTGTCGCCGACCCCCTCGTGGAAGCCGTCGTTGGCGCTGTCGCGGAACAGCGGCGGCTGCTGGTTGTAGGCCCGCTGGTAGAAATTGTGGCCGAGCTCGTGGTGAATGGTCGAGAAGTCCTCACCGGTGATCTCGATGCACATCTTGATCCGCAGATCCTCGACCTGGTCGATGTTCCAGGCGCTCGCGTGACAGACGGCATCGTGGTCCAGCGGCTGGGTGAACTGCGAGCGCCCCCAGAAGGTCTCCGGGAGCGGATCGAAGCCGAGCGAGGTGAAAAAGCGCTCGCCGTAGCGCACCATCTCGCGCTCGTCGACGCCGGCCTCGACCAGGCGCTCGGTGAGATCGAATCCGGGATCGGCGTCGGCGGGGGCCACCAGCGGATAGATGTTGGCCCAGGTCTGAGCCCACATGTTGCCCAGCAGGTGCGCCGGGATCGGGCCGTCGAGCGGCACCACGTCGTCACCGTAGTGCGCGTTGAGACCGGCCCGTACGTAGCAGTGGAGCGAATCGTAGAGCGGCTTGACCTGCCCCCAGAGACGGTCGAGCTCGGCCCGAAACTCGTCGGGCGACATGTCGTACGACGACCGCCAGAGCGCGCCCAGGTCGTCGAAACCGAGCTCCCGGGCGCCCTGATTGCCAAGCTCGGCGAAGCGCCGGTAGCTGTCGCGCATCACCGGCGACACCGTGCGCCAGCCGACCCAGGCCTCGAGCAATTCGTCCGGATCACGGCTCGAGCCGATCGTGCGGCTGAGCTCGCCCAGATCCCGGCACTCCCCCTCGACCGGACAGTACTCGCCCTTGCCGTAGGTACTCTCCATCGCGGCGCCGATCTGGGTCAGCTCGCGACGCAGGCCGTCATCGGAGGGAGCCGGCAGCACCAGGGCGGTGCGCAAAAGGTCGAGCTTGCGCCGCACGTCGACCGGCAGCTCGAGCGCGGAAAACCGCGTCGCCGCCTTGGCCAGCTCGACATTCGCCTCAATCACCTTCTCGTAGGCCTCGGCGGCGAGGACCTCGGTGTCCACCGTGATGAAGGTCGACTGCACCCAGCTCGCCCGCTCGGAGTCGACCCAGAGCTTCAGCAGCCGCGCTTCGGCCTCCTCGACAAACGCCGCGGCCTCCTCGGCAGTCGGTTCATGATCGTCCGCCCGCGCAGGAACCTCCGCGACAAGGCCCGACACCACCAGAACCAGGATCAAACAGACCAAACGACACCTCATCCACGCCCCCTCGACCTTGATTGAAGAACCCACTGTCCCGATCTTAGCGCGCTAGGCCGAAAGCTCAGCCAGCACCCCGTATCCACGAGCGGTAGGTACCGGCCGCACGCGCGCCTCGACCCATCACGAAGAAGGGCTCAACCCGCGAGCGCCGCAGCCATCCGATCGAGCCCCAGCTCGAGCTCACTCCTCGAGCACGCAAACGAGATCCGGATGTGATCGTCGTTGCCGAACGCAACCCCCGGCACCACCGCAACCCGCGCCTCGTCGAGCAGAAACTCCGCCATCTCGATCGAGCCCTGCCGTCCCTCCCGATAGCACTCGGCGACCCGCGGGAAAGCGTAGAACGAGCCCGACGGCGGCGGGCAGGAGACGCCCGGCATAGCCGCCAGGCGCTCACCCACCAGCTCGCGCCGCACCGCGTACTCCGTCAGCATCTCAGCGACATCCGACTCGGCGCCGCGCATCGCCGCCAGCGCGCCAAGCATCGCGAACGATGTCGTGTTGGATGTCGCGTGGCTCTGGATGTTCGACACCGCCGAGATCACCGGCGCCGGGCCGAGCAGGTAGCCGACCCGCCAGCCGGTCATGGCGTAGGTCTTCGAAAACGAGCCCACCAGGATGATTGTGTCCGGGAAGCGCGCCGCCAGCGCCGCGGCGCTCGCATGCTCGCGGCCGTCGTAGATGAAGCGCTCGTAGGTCTCGTCCGCGATCACCAGCACGTCACGCTCCGCGCACGCCTCGACGATCCGCTCGAGATCGGCGCCCTCGAGAATGCCGCCGGTCGGGTTGCAGGGCGAGTTCAGGAGTACGGCCCGGGTGCGCGGGGTCAGCGCCTCGAGAATCGGCTCGGCGTGGATCCTGAAGCCGTCCTCGACCGATGAGGCGATCTCGACCGGCTCGGCGCCGACCATCCGGATCTGCTCCGGGAAGGTCACCCAGTAGGGCGCCGGAATGATGACCTCCTGGTCCTCTTCGAATAGCGCCAACGCCAGCTCCATCAGCGCCGCCTTGGCGCCGACCGTCACGACAACCGACGCCGCGGTCCAGGGAGCGCCGAGAGCGCCGTAGCGCTCGGCCAGCGCCTCGCGCAGCTCGGGAATCCCGGAGGAGTTCGTGTAGCGGGTGAACCCGGTGCGCAACCCCTCGATCGCCGCGTCGATGCCGACCAGCGGCGTGTCGAAGTCGGGCTCGCCGGCGCTGAAGTCGGCCACCTCGATGCCTTGGCGACGCAGCTCCCCCGCCTTGCGGGAGACCCTCAGGGTCGCCGACTCGCCGATCCGAGCCATTCGTGACGCCAGCTTCATGGGAGCCGACACCTTATACCAGGATCGCTATGCGCCGGCAGGCGATCCGGGTCGAATGCACCCGCGCATCACTCAGCGTCGGGCGCCGCTCCCGGTGCTAGAATTTCCGCATGTCCGCCGCACGCGCCTCCCTCCACTGTCTGCTCCTGGCGCTCCTTCTAGGAGCGCCTGCCGCCGCGCAGTTGAAGGCCCCGAGCAAGGCAACGATCGCGCTCGAAGCCGACCGGACGGCCTACGATCCAGGCAGCGACGCAATCGTCGCGACGCTCGTGACGATCGATTCGGGCTGGCACACCAACAGTCACGAACCGACCTTCGAGTGGCTGATCCCGACCGAGCTCGAGCTCGAACTGCCCGAGGGCTGGGCGGCACAATCCATCGAGTACCCCGAGGGCGAGCTGAAGACCTTTGCCTTCGAGGAGCAGCCGCTCTCGGTCTACGAAGGAACCGTGGCGATCCACGCGACCCTGTCGATCCCGGCCGACGCCGAGCTCGGCGGCGCGCCGGTCACCGCCCGTCTCACCTATCAGGCGTGCGATGACAAGAGCTGCCTGCCGCCGACAGTGGCCGAAGCGAGCCTCGAGCTGACGCTCGGACCGGACGGCGAAGCGACCGGCCTGGCCGAATCGACCGCCGGCGCTCCGCCGAGTCGGCGCACCGGCTCGGCGCGACAGGGCCCGAGCCTGATCGTCGTCCTGCTCCTGGGCCTGGTCGGCGGCTTGATCCTGAACGCCATGCCGTGCGTCCTGCCGGTGCTTTCGCTCAAGATCTTCGGTCTCGTCAAGAGCGCCGGCGAGGGCCGCTCGGCGGTCGTCGCCGGAGCGCTCGCCACCGCCGCCGGCATCGTGGTCTCGTTCTGGGGCCTGGCGATCGCGGCGATCGTCGCGAGGTCGGCCGGCGCCGCGGTCGGCTGGGGCGTCCAGTTCCAGGAGCCGGTGTTCGTCACCTTCCTGGTCGTGGTCGTCCTGCTCTTCACGCTGAATCTATGGGGCGTCTTCGAGGTGCCTCTGCCCCGCTTCGCTCAGAAGCTCGGCGGCGGTGGGCAGAGCGAGGGCATCGCCGGCCATTTCGCGTCGGGCCTGTTCGCGACTCTGATGGCAACACCCTGCTCGGCGCCGTTTCTCGGCACCGCTCTCGGATTCGCCCTCGGCCAGCCCGCGCCCACGGTCTTTCTGACCTTCACCGCGGTCGGCGTCGGCATGGCGCTGCCTTATCTAGCGGTCGCGGCGACGCCCAGGAGCCTGGCGATCTTTCCCAAGCCGGGCGCCTGGATGGCTCAGCTCAAGGGCATCATGGGATTCCTGCTCGCCGGCGCCGCGATCTGGCTGCTCTACGTGCTCGCCGGGCAGATGCCGGCCGAGCGGGTAGCCTTCCTGCAAGGCGCGTTGCTCCTGCTGGCGCTGTTCGTCTGGCTGCGCAACTCGGCCGGGAGGGTCGGTCGGAGCGTGGCGACGGTAGGAATGCTGGCCGCGCTGGCCGCCGCCTTCTGGATCTCCGGCTCCGCCCGCGCCCAGCAGCAGGCGATAGCTGCCACCGAAGAGACCCGGCTGATCGCCTGGTCGAGCTTCGATCGGACCGAGGCTGAGAGGTTGGCGGACGAAGGTCGGCTGGTGTTCGTCGACGTGACCGCCGACTGGTGCTTCACCTGCAAGGTCAACGAGCGCTTGGTGCTCGAGACCGAGGAGACGGCCGGCCTGTTCGAACGTCACGAGGTGATCGCCATGAAAGCCGACTGGACGAACCGCTCGGATGCGATCGCGAACTTCCTGGCGGATCACGGGCGGTATGGGATTCCGTTCTATCTGCTGTACCGGCCGGGAGACGAGCCGCATCTGTTCAGTGAGCTGCTGACCAAGGATGCGGTGGCAAAAGCGGTCGAAGCGGCGGCCGACGGACTCACCCGGCTCGCCGACTCGGTCTGATCTCGCCGCCGCCGGACGTCTTCCGGGCTCCGACCGACCCGGGGACGCAAGGCGACCGGGGTAACTCCCTGCAGCGCTACTCCGTTCGCTGCACGCTCCTCGACCGAGGCAACAGCTCCTGCCATGGTTCTCTGATGCAGGCGAGTCATCCGAGATTCGGGAGATCAAATCACCATTCGGCTCCAGCGTCCTCGCGAGCTCTCACGCTCACCGCGCTCCTCCTCGGTGGCGCACTCGCCGCGGCGCCACTCGTCGCGAGCGACGGCCCGGACGACGTCGCGGTCACCTGGTCCCCCGACGGCAAGCGCCTCGCATTCATGCGCGAGGTCGCGCCGGGGCACTCGGACATCTTCACCCTCGAGCTCGAGAGCGAAGTCGTGACGCGCCTGACCGAGAGGGCCGGTGTGGATGGTGCGCCCACCTGGTCGCCGACCGGTGAGTGGATCGCCTTCTGTTCGGATCGAGCCGGTCACCAGGATGTCTGGATCATGGCTCCGGACGGCACGAACCTACGTAATCTGACCAACCACCCGGCGGGCGAGTGTGACGGAGCGTGGTCGCCGGACGGCAGGCGGTTCGCCTTCACCAGCGACCGCAACGGCAATCTGGATGTCTTCATCGCCGACCTGGCGGGACCCTCCGAGCCGATCCAGATCACCGAATCGGCTCGCTACGAGCTGGTCACGGCCGGCGGTTGGTCCCCAGACGGCTCCGAGATCCTCCTGAGCATCCCGACTCGCCCCTTCGACCCTGGCGCCCAGGGTCAGTACGACCACTTCGCGCTCTACAAGGTCGAGCCGATTCCGGGGGCGCCGGTGCGCAAGATCCTGGACCTTCCGGGCGAGGACTCCTACGGGCTCTGGTCGCCCGATGGGCGCGCGATCCTGTTCGCCCACCAGGCGCCAATCGACGCCTCGTCGGGTGCCGCCTACGACGTCTACGAGGCCGAGGCGGACGGCTCGAACCCGAGACCGCTGCTGGCGGGCGCGCACAACCAGTACGGCGCCGTGATCAGTCCGGACGGCCGACGCATCGCCTACCACTCGCGCCAGACCGGAAGGGGAGCCATTTGGCTAGCTGATCGAGACGGAGCGAACGCTCGGCAGGTAACCAACCTGGACGAGAAACTCAGGGCTGCCCGGTCTGCTCCTCGATAAATGAGCGCACATCTTCCAACAGCTGTGCACGGGACGGCTCGTTCACATACATCATGTGACCCCCGGCGTAGTACT
>JAJCXP010000270.1 GCA_029263375.1 Acidobacteriota bacterium
GGTCCCGACCCTGACACTGCCGATCTCTCGCAAGGCGTGCTTTGCCGGTAAGTGCATCGGTCGTGGGGGAGCGCTCACGGTCGGCTACCTGGTCGCGTTTGCCAGTGCTGGAGTCGGCATCGGGCTGAGCCGGGGCGCGGCAGGGTGGCGAGACTGGGTGATCGTCATCGCGAGCGGTCTGCTGTTGTCGATAGCCGCCGGAGGCGTGGGCGCGGCGCTCGGAGCCGGGGGCCGCGGCCGGGTGAGAGCGTTCGGCGGCGCGCTGGTCGCCTGGGTCGTCTTGGTACTGGTGCTCGATGCCGTGCTGCTGACCGTGGTGGTCGCCCTGGCTCCACCACCGCCGGGCGCCGTCGGCGAGCACGGGCACGCCGAGCTCGCCGCCCCGCGCGCGGCGATGCCGATTCACGATCCGCACGCGCGAGAGGTCGAGGAGGAAAGCGGACGAACGGGTGCGCTCTCGGGCGGTCTGATGGCGCTCAACCCGGTGAGCCTCTTCCGGCTGACGGCGCTCGCCTCGAGCCCCGACCTGCGGCCGCGCCTGGGGCTGGCACTTCCCGGCGGCACGAGCGTCGGGCTGTGGCTGATCACGATCGGTGGTTGGCTGATCTGGCTGGTGGTGCCGGTCGCGGCGGGTCTGCGCCGATTCGAGCGGGCGGATCTCGGCTAGCTCGTGATCTCCTCCGGATAGTTTGGTGCCCTCATCCAAAGTTCCAGCCGAGCCGTAACTCTCTCTATGACAAGAGCGAGACTCGCGATCGTTCCGGTGCTTGTGATCGGTTCGTTGTTTCTCGGAGCGCCAATGACCGCGACCACAGTGAGAACAGAGAGCTTCCATCACGACAGCTGGGCCCAGGTGCTGGACGGGTACGTGGACGAGCGCGGCCTGGTCGACTATCAGCGGCTGGCCGGCAATCGGGGCGACCTGGACCGATACCTGGAGCTAGTCCGCCGGGTGAGCCCGGACAGCGACCCGAGGCTCTTCCCCAGCCGTGACCACGAGCTGGCCTACTGGATCAATGCCTACAACGCTCACGTCTTCGCAGGGGTTCTCGACCGGGGGCCCGAGACCGAGAGTGTCTGGACCGGTGGTCTGATCTCGGGCCGGAGGTTCTTCGTCGCCACCGACATCGTGATCGGCGGCAAGACGACGAACCTGAAGAAGCTCGAGGACGACATCATCCGTGGGCGCTACCGCGACCCGAGGATTCACGCCGCAATCAACTGCGCATCGATCAGCTGTCCTCGATTGCCGCGGCAGCCATTCACGGCCGAAGACCTCGACGCTCAGCTCGATCGGGCGATGCGTGAGTTCGTCACGCTGGAGAGCAACGTCGAGGTGCTGCGGGATCGGGTCCGGCTGAGCAAGATCTTCGACTGGTTCGACAGCGACTTTCTCGACGACGAAGCTCGCCATGGGAACGATGATCCGAGATTGCTCGACTACGTGAATCGCTACCGTCCGGAGGACCGTCGATTCGACCGGTCGCTCGAGATCGAGTTCATTCCCTACAACAAGGGAATCAACGCCCAGAGCGCGGACTAGGCTCGCTCGCGAGCCCGCAGTACCGAGGACACGTCCGGGAGCGGACGCTGGTGCTCGCTGCCGGTGGTATTGATCGACGTCGCGGCCGCGCGCGACTCCAGAGCGCGCTAGACTGTGGCCGGAGTAGAACCGATGGCATACAACGAAAGTCTGGCCGAGCGCGTCCGTGCGGCGCTCGCGCGCCGCCGCGGCGTCACCGAGCGCAAGATGTTCGGCGGCATCTGCTTCATGGTCAACGGCAACATGGCGTGCGGTGTTTCGGGCAACGACCTCATGCTGCGCCTCGGTGAAGAAGGCGCGACGAGTGCGCTGGAGGATCGGAATACCCGGCCGATGGACTTCACCGGCAAGGCGATGAAGACCATGGTCTACGTGACGCCGGAGGGTCTCGCCAGCGACGGTCAGCTGCGTAGCTGGGTCGATCGCGCGGCCCGCTTCGCGCACAGCCTGCCGCCCAAGGAGGCTCGAGCAGGAAAGTCATGACCGGCCATCGCGTGGTGTCGTCGGACGAATGGGTGGCTGAGCGCAAGGCGCTCCTCGCCCGGGAGAAGGAGTTCACCCGGCTCCGCGACGAGCTCTCACGTGAGCGCCGAGAGCTGCCCTGGCGGCAGATCCAGAAGCGCTACCTCTTCGAGGGCCCGCTCGGCGAGGTGACACTCGGCGAGCTGTTCGAGGGGCGCAGTCAGCTCGTCGTCTACCACTTCATGTTCGCGCCGGATTGGGACGCGGGCTGCAAGAGCTGCTCATTCTGGGTCGACACGCTCGATCGGCAGGTCATTCACCTGAACCATCGCGACGTTTCAGTGGCGGCGATCTCGCGCGCGCCGCTCGACAAGCTCGAGGCCTACCGCGACCGGATGGGTTGGAGCATCAAGTGGGTATCCTCGGGCGGCAGCGACTTCAACTACGATTTCCACGTGTCGTTCACCCAGGATCAGATCGATAGCGGCGAGATCCAGTACAACTATGGCCCGAGCCCAGCGTTCTCCCCGGACGCCCACGGCATCAGTGTCTTCTTCAAGGACACGGACGGCGCGATCTACCACACCTACTCGACCTTCGGCCGTGGCCTCGACATGACGAACGGTGCCTACCAGTATCTCGATCTGGTGCCGAGGGGCCGCGACGAGAGCGACGGTCCGATGAGCTGGTTGCGGCGCCGCGACGAGTACGACGATCCCGAGTAGCCGGCAGCCTGGCCGGCTGTCCGTTGTCATCCCGCTGTAATCGCGGCTCGGTTCTACTTTGGGAACGATGACAGGAATCTCAACGCCCCGGCTGTCCCTCCTCCTGGTCGCACTGCTATTGAGCACGGCTCCGTCGGCGCACGCGGCTGGAACGCTCCTGTGGGGCCTGCAGCTGACCGGAGGTGTGATCTCGCCGCATAGCCCGGGGGTCGGCCCCGACGGTACGATCTACGCCGCCAACAGCGTCGGGCTCTACGCGGTTGCTCCCGACGGCGCCGTTCAGTGGATCCTCCCCGAGCGCGCCTACGGTGGCCCGGTGGTCACCGGCGCCGACGGCACGGTCTACGCGTCCACCTTCGACGGCTTCAAGGCGTTCACTCCTGAGGGCGTCGAGAAGTGGTTCTTCGAAGCCGATCCCTACGGTCTGACGATCGCCGGTCCGGGCGTCGGCCCGGACGGCAACATCTACGGCACCTTCGAGGTGCGGCCCTTCGACGCCATCGGCGTCTTCGCGCTCGATCCGCTCGGCAATCTGCTGTGGAGCAACGAGGGCGACCCGATCGTCGACGTCGGCAGCAGTGAGGGGCAGGAGATCGCCTTCGGCGCCGACCGTCTCTACGTCGCCTTCCCGGGCGACAGCGGCGTGCCGCCGGGGCTCTACGGCTTCGATCTCGATGGCGATCAGTTTCTCTACAACGGCGACGGTCGCGACTCGGTGCCCGCCGTCGGTCCGTCGGGTGATGTCTACGTTGCTCAGGGTGTCTGGGGGGTGACGGCCTACGCGCCCGATGGCTCGCAGCGCTGGACGGCGTCACCGCCCGCGAGCGGCTTCCTGCTGCTACCGGTGGTGGGACCTGATGGCACGGTCTACACCTCGATCAACTTCGACGGCTTCTGGGCGCTCAACCCGGACGGCTCGACCAAGTGGTTCATCGACGATTCGGATCACGCTTTCATGGGTCCGCTGGGCGTCGCGCCGGACAACAGCGCCGTCCTCGACCTCGGCAACGACATCGGCGTCTCGGGTTGGATGCGCGGCTACGATCCCGCCACCGGCGCGCTGCTCTGGCAGGTCGATCTGCCGCCCGGCATCGGCAGCATCGTCGTCACCTCGCCACCCTCGTTCAGTCCGGACGGAACGGTCGCCTACTTCCACGCCGTCGACCTGGGCGACAGCGGCAACACCGGCTACCTGTTCGCCGTCGATCTGGCGGGCGCC
>JAJCXP010000271.1 GCA_029263375.1 Acidobacteriota bacterium
GCTCCTGACCGGCACCTACAACCCGGCGGTGTTCCTTGAAACGATCGCAGAAGCGGGTACCGTAGAGGTCGGCAAGAGGGGGGACCTGCTGCTGCTCGGCAAGAATCCGCTGAAGAAGATCCAGAACCTGCGCCAGGTGGAGGGCCTGCTGGTCCGTGGCGCCTGGCTCTCCAGAGAGACTCTGGACACTCGGCTGGACGAGATCGCCGAGCGCTGGGAGCGGTAGCCCCCAAGACTCCTCCCGAGCTTCCTCGAATCGAGATTCAGCGAGTCCACGCGATGACCATCCACAGCGAAGACAAGGCTTTCGCGAACCGCTTGCTGGCGGGGGACGAGGCGGCTTACGACGAGCTGTTCCGCGTCCACGCGCAGAAGGTCTACCGCTTCGCCCTGGCCCGGGTGCGCAACCCGTCGATCGCCGAGGACATGGTCCAGGGCTCGCTCGCCAAGGCGATCCCAAAGCTGGCCGAGTTCCGCGGCGAGGCCAGCCTGCTCACCTGGCTGTGCTCGTTCTGCCGCTTCGAGATCCTCGCCTACCGTCGCAAGGAGCGGACCCGAGGCGTCGAGGTGGAGCTGCCCGACGATCTGCCCGAGGTCGCTCGCGCACTGGAGATGGTGAGCGCCTCGCAGGTCGACACACCTGACGCGCATCTGATGAAGAAGGAGCTCACCTACCTGGTGCGCACACTGCTCGATCGACTCCCCGACCGCTACGGCGACGTCCTGGAGTGGAAGTACCAGGAGGACATGTCCGTGGTTGAGATCGCCGAGCGACTCGAGGTCACCCGCATCGCCGCCCAGTCGATGCTAGCGCGCGCCCGACAGTCGTTCCGCGATGGGCTGTCGGAGCTCGCGGCCGCCAACCAGGATGCTCTGCTGGGCCCGTCCTGACGCCCGAGAAAGGCTTTGACTCGATGACCGACAAGACCGACAACCGCCCACCCAACGAGCTTGACCCGACCCCACTCTCCGGAGACGTCGGACGGCTCGTGCGCATGGCGGGCCCCAGACCCGCGATGTCCGAAGCCAGGGTCGCGCGGATGCAGAGCGAGCTGCGGCCGCTCTGGGACGGCGAGGTCGAGCGCGCTCGAAGCCGCTGGCCGAAGCCCCGCCTGCTGGCGGCAGCGGCTCTGGTCGCCGCGGTGATCGGCGCCCTCTTCTTCACCCGGGCCGCGCTCGACCACGACGCGATCGTCGTCGCCAGCGTCGCGCGAACGACCGGGGCACTCTCTGCCTGGACCGAAGGCGGCTCGGCGACCGGAGCGACTCTAGCGCCCGGCGCCGGGCTGACGATCGGCCGCTCTCTGGCCACCGGCGAGGGGGCTCGAGCCGCCCTCGAGACCACCACCGGCCACTCGCTCCGGCTGGACCGCGACACGCGCATCGTGTTCCTCTCGGAGCGCGAAGTGCGTCTGGAGCAGGGCGCCGTCTACATCGACAGTGGCGGCGAGGGCCGGGCGACCGACAGCCTGACCGTGGTCACGGCGATCGGCCGCGTCGAGGAGATCGGCACCCAGTTCGAGGTTCGGCTCGGCGCCGACACGCTGACGGTCCGGGTGCGCGAGGGAGCGATCGCTCTCGGCGCCGATGGCTCTCAGCACTACGCCGCCGCCGGCGAGGAGCTCGTGGTCGCCGGAGGCTCGGTGCGACGGAGCGCCTTCGAGCCCAGCTCCTCGCTCTTCGACTGGACACAGACCATCGTGCCCAACTGGCCGTTAAAGCGCCTTCGGCTCGACACCTTCCTCGCTCGGGTCGCCCGCGAGTCCGGCTTCACCCTCGCCTACTCCGACGATTCGATCGCCGCCTCTGCCCCGAACTTCAAGCTTCACGGTGACCTCAGCGGCCTCACTCCCCGTGAGGCGCTGAACGTCGTGCTGCCCGCGGTTGACCTCGACTACCGCGTCGAGGACGGCACTCTCTGGATCGACCCGCGCTGACGAGAGATCCGTCGTGACCCTGGCCTCTACCCTCCGAGTCTTCGCAGCGATCCTGCTGCTGATGGGCCTACCCGCCTACGGCGACAGCGACGATGTCGGCCGGCCGCTGATCGAGGTCCTGGAGGAGCTGCGCGCAGACGGGCTGCGCCTGGTGTGGGGCAGCAACGTCGTGCGCGCCGACATGATCGTCGAGTCCGCCGAAGACGGCGACTCCCCGCGCGCGACGCTCGAGCTGCTGCTGGAGCCACACGGCCTCGCCGTGCAGGAGGCCGAGGCAGGCATCTTGGTCGTGATCCGAGCGCCCGATGGCATTCTCGCCGGCGAGGTGCGCGGCGGCAAGACCGGCAAGCCGATCGCCGGCGTCGAGATCGAGGTCCGGGGCTTCGGAACGACGCGCTCCGACCCGGACGGGCTCTTCGAGGTCACCGACCTCGCCGCCGGCAGCTACGAGGTCGAGGCGCGAAAGGCCGGCTATGCAATCGAGCGCCGCCGGGTGACGGTCGAAGCCGGCGCCCGCGCGGAGCTGACGTTGCAGCTCCAACCGGTCGACAAGACGCTCGAGGAGATGACCGTCATCCCGAGTCGGGTCAGCCTGCTGCAGGCCGAGCCGGCGCCGGAGGTACTCTGGACACGCGACGAGGTCAACCGCCTCCCCCACCTGTCGGATGACCTCTTTCGCGCCGTCTCACGGTTGCCGGGCGTCGCGGCTGGCGACTTCTCGGCCGACTTCCACGTCCGCGGCGGCGAGCGCACCGAGCTCTTGGTGCTGATCGACGGCCTGCGCGTCTACGATCCCTACCATCTCAAGGACTTCCAGAACGTCTTCAGCATCTTCGACTCGAACGCCACCGGATCGGTCGAGATGACCAGCGGCGGCTTCACCGCCGACTACGGCGACCGCATGAGCGGCGTGATCGAGATCGCCTCGGTCGTGCCGGTCGAGAGGCGCACGATGCTCGGCGTCAGCTTCGAGAAGCTCCACTTCCTGAGCCAGGGGCGCTTCGACGGCGGCGACAGCGAGTGGCTGCTGAGCGCCCGCCGCGGCTACCTCGACCTGCTGCTCGACACGGTGACGACCGAGGACAACGACTTCGACATCAGCCCCGCCTACTACGACCTGTTCTCCAAAGTGCAGCGCCGCATCGGTCGCTCCGGCCTGCTGTCGTTCAATCTGCTGGTGGCCGCCGACGACATCGAGTTCCGCAGCGACAACGACGACGACGAGCTCCAGAGCTCCTGGACCGACGCCTACGGCTGGTTGAAGCTCGACAACTCCTGGGGCCGGCTGTCCCAGACGTCGGTGCTGTCCTACGGCCACCTAGAGCGCGATCGCGATGGCCGCTCGGGCTCGAACCACTCCGACCCGTTCCTACCCGGTCCGCCGAGCAACGATCGAACCACCGTGCGCGACCAGCGAACGACCGGCGTCGCGCATCTGCGGCACGACTGGCGGTTCAACCTGTCCGACCGGCAGCACCTGCGCTCGGGGATCGAGGTACGCCGACTCGAATCCGACTACGACTACAACTTCCTGAATGTGGTCACCGACCCGGTGTTCACCGACCAGGTCTCGATCGACGAGCGGCGCATTGACCTCGAGCGTTCGGGCTGGGCCTACGGCTGGTTTCTCGCCGACCGCTTCCGCTTCGGCGAGCGCCTCACCCTGGAGGCGGGTTTGCGCTGGGATCGGCAGACCTACTCCGACGATTCGCAATGGAGCCCGCGCCTCAACATCGTCGCCGAGCTCGGGCCGCGCACCACCCTGCGCGCCTCCTGGGGACACTACTGGCAGGCGCAGGGTATCGAGGAGCTCCAGGTGATCGACGGCGTCGATTCTTTTCATCCGGCGCAGCAGAACCGCCAGCTCACCGTCGCTCTGGATCAGCGCTTCGGCGAGCGCAGCCGGCTCTCGGTTCAGGCCTACGACAAGCGCCTGCTCGACCCTCGGCCGCGCTTCGAGAATCTCTTCGACAGCTTCGACATCTTCCCGGAGGGCCAGTCCGACCGGGTGCTGGTGGCGCCCGAGCGCGGACGCTCGAGAGGGTTGGAGCTGCTCTTCGAGCGCCGCCAGAGACGGCTCGACTGGTGGGCCAGCTACGCGCTCTCCAAGGCCGAGGACAGGATCGACGCCGCCTGGGTGCCGCGCTCCTGGGATCAACGGCACGCGGTCAGCTACAGCGTCAACCTGAGACCGAACCGGCATTGGAACCTGAATCTGGCCGGCATCCACCACAGCGGCTGGCCGGCCACCGACGCGCTCCTGGTCACCGACCCGGGAGCGACCTTCCCGCGCCTCGTGCCCGGACCCCGCAACAGCGACAACCACCCCGACTATCACCGGGTGGATCTCCGAGCCAGCCGCACCTTCGTCACCCAGCGCGGCGAGATCAAGCTCTTCGTCGAGATCACAAACGTCTTCAACCGCGACAACGAACGCTCGGTCAGCGACTTCGAGATCAACTCGACGCCGGACGGTTTCACGATCTTTCGCGAGTTCGAGACCTGGTTTCCGCGTCTGCCCTCGTTCGGCGCCAGCTGGACGTTCTAGCTCTCAGGGCCACGACGTGAACGCATCGATGTCCAGGGTGCCACTGACGCCCGGCAGCACACCTCCGACAACTCCCCACGCCACCGAGTCGATCCGCCGCGTCGAGTTGACGAGCCCGGCGAGCGTGGCCGCCTCGGCGCCATCCAGAGAAAACGTGAGCGCACCGTCGCCGGCGCCCGCGGTCCATTCCAACCGGACGCGATGCCAGCCGGCCGAGATCGGCACCTCCTGACCGGTGGGCGTCGAGATCACCGTACCGTTATCGAGCCGCGCTTCGAGGAGCGCCTCGATGCCACCGCCGCCGGCGCTCTGGAGCACCAGACGGAAGGTGACCTCGTCGGTCGAGTCGGTGGCCTCGAAGTGCTCGACGCGAGCGCCGGCGCCAAGACTCAGTCCGTCCAGATCGAGTTGAAACTCCGCGGAGTAGGACGTCTCGTCGCTTGGCGAGTCGTCGCGCAGCCAGCCCACCGGTGTGAGCTGAGAGTCGAGCTCCACCACCAGGTCGCCGCTGGCTGAGAACCCGGCGCCGAGCGAGATCTTCTCGCCCGCGCGGAAGCTGCCGCCGGGTGGAATCACTTCGACCGCGCCGACCACGATCTCTCGACACGCCTCATGCAGCTCCTGGACGACCGGCGGCGGCGGCAGGATCAGCTGATCCGGGCCGGCACAACTGCTCCCCGCCTTCACCCGGGCGCCGCGCGTGCCGATCCGGGCGGCAGCGGCCAGGATGTCGACCTCTCCTACCTCGGCACCCCATGCCGAAACGTCGCCCGACTCGAAGCCATCGGAGAAGATCGAGTCGGCGCTCGGCGGCGGCAGGGCCTGGATCTCGGCCGCGCTGAGCGCCCGGTCGTAGATCCGGGCATCGTCGATCCGGCCGTCCCAGGGCTTGCCGCCCGGGTCGGTGGGATTGCCACCGATCCACACCGGCACCGCCGGACCCCCGGTCAGAGCGCCGGTCTTGGCCAGGCTCCCGACCTCCTGGCCATCGAGAAAGAGCCTCATGTCGGCACCGTCGTAGACCGCCACCGCGTGCAGCCACTGGCCCTCCACCAGGTTGCCGGAAGAGGCGATGAGGGTCGACGTGGTGCCGCCGGTCTTGAGCCGGAATCGAAGGCGCGTGTCCGACCCGCTCGAGATCGTGCTGAGCATGAAGTAGTGGTCGGCTTCCGCCGTTCCCGTGGCCTTCGACAGGATGCGGCAGTCGCGTGAGCTGCAGTTCGACAGATTGTCGGCCCAGACCCAGACGGCCAGCGTGAGCGCACTGCCGCCGACGTCGAAGGTCCCGGCCTCGACGTGATCGTCGGCGCCGTCGAGCGCCAGGGAGGGCCCCGGCCCCCAGGCGGCGCCGCCGGCCAGGAATCCGGTGTTGCCGTTGCCCGAGGCGTCGATTGCCACCGTCCCGGCGCCGGCGTCGAACGGCCAGTAGGCGACCAGGCCGGGCTCCGGGTCGCCGGCGCCGAGCTCGAAGCCGTGCGTGGTCCCCGGTGCGACCGGGTTGCCGGCGAGATCCAGGACATTGCTGACCGAGAGGACATAGGCGGCGCCTGAAGTGAGCGCGGTGGTGGTGAGGGTGACCGCCTGCTGGTTCGCGTCGAGCTCCGCGGCGAGCACGGCAACGCCGCCTGCGGTCGAGCTCGAGATCCCGTAGTTGAGCTCGTCGGCGGCCGAGGGGGCGTTCAGAGGCTCACTGAAATCGACCACCACCTGGGTGTTCACGCCGAGCGCCTGCACCGAGCTGATCGTCGGCGCCGTCGTGTCGCCGCCGCCACCGCCGCCCTCGATGGCCCGGTTATCGTAGATGACCAGGCGATTA
>JAJCXP010000272.1 GCA_029263375.1 Acidobacteriota bacterium
GCAGCTGCGCTATCCGCAGATCAGCGCCGAGGGGGTTGTCCGACAGCAGCCGCACGCGATCATCGAGCTGCAACCGAAGACCCTGTCGCGCATGGGCGAGCGCCGGCTGTTACTCGACTGGGAGCAGCTGCCGCACCTGCCGGCGGTCGGGCAGGGCTGTCTGCGCGTGATCGCCGGCGACCATGTGCTTTTGCCTGGCCCGCGCGCGACGCGCCTCTACTCGGAGCTGCGCAAGGCGCTGCTCTCGTGCCCGGTTTTCGCCTCCCGATGACGACCGGCGCCGCCGAGCCGTTGCGCCTGCGCGGGGCGGCCTGGTCCGCCGGAGGCCGGGCGATCGTCGGTCCGATCGACCTCGAGGTGCGATCCGGCGAGTGTCTGGCGGTGGTCGGTCCGAACGGTGCCGGCAAGACCTCGCTGCTGCGCCTGGTCGCCGGCCTGATCGAGCCGAGCGCCGGCGAGGTCTCGTGGCGCGGGACGCCGTTTGTCGAGCTCACCCGGCAGCAGATCGCACGCCGGATCGCGTACGTGCCGCAGATCCGACCCAGTCGCATTCCGCTCACGGTGGAGCAGCTCGTGCTGCTCGGTCGCTACCCACACATGTCCCGCTTTCAGATGGCGCCCGGCCGGTCGGACTTCGAAGCCGTGCGCGAGGCGCTCGCCCGGGTCGGTCTCGAGGGACTTCGCGAGCGCCAGGTCGATCGGCTCTCCGGGGGCGAGCGGCAGGCGGTCTTCATCGCCGCGGCGCTCGCCCAGGAAGCGGAGCTGCTGGTTCTCGACGAGCCGACCACCCATCTCGATCCGAGCCATCAGCGCGAGATCGCACGCCTGATCCGGACTTTCAATCGCCAGTCCGAACGGACGGTGATCACCGCCACCCACGATCTGAACTTCGCCTCGCTGACCGCCGATCGCGTGCTCGCACTACGCTCTGGCTCGGTGCTCGCCTGTGAGGCCCCGGCGAGAGCGATGCGACCCGAACTGCTCGAGCGCCTGTTCGAGGCGCCGTTCGAAGTGGTGCGTGGCGGCGAGCGACCGATGACCATGCTCGAGCTGGACGGATGAGATCGCCTCGCGCCTGGGTCGCCGGCGCCGCCGCCCTCTGGCTCGCGGCGCTCGTGGTGATCCCCTTCCTGGGCGCCGAGGTGATCTATCCGTCTGAGCTTCTGGCCGGCGATGCTGCGATCTCCTCCGTCTTCTGGAAGCTGCGCCTGCCGCGGGTGCTGCTCGGCCTGCTCGCCGGAGGCGCGCTGGCGGTCGCGGGGTCGAGCCTGCAGACGCTGTTCCGCAATCCGCTGGCCGAGCCCTACACCCTCGGTGTCGCTTCGGGCGCCGCCCTGGGCGCGGTCGCCGCGCAGCAGCTGGCGCCGCCCTCGGCCGAGCTGGCGATCCCGGTGGTGGCCTTGGCGGCGTTCCTGGGCGCCGGGTCGGTGACCGCCGTGCTGCTCGGTCTGGCCCGCAGTCGCTTCGGCTTCGAGACCGCGACCCTGCTACTGGCGGGCATTGCGATCACGCTGTCGTGCTCGGCCGTGATCCTGCTGCTCCAGTATCTGGCCGACTTCACCCGCACCTTCCGGATGGTGCGTTGGATGATGGGCGGCCTGGCCGTGGTCGGCTACCGGGAGGTCCTCTGGATTGCGCCCTGGGCGCTCGCCGGCAGCGCCACCTTGTTCGGCATGCGTTGGTCACTGAACCAACTCCTGGCCGGCGAGGAGCTCGCCCTGAGCCGTGGCGTCGATCTCAAGCGGCTGCGATTCTGGGTGTTGGGCATCACGTCGGTCATGGTCGGCTCGCTGGTGGCGGTCACCGGGCCGATCGGCTTCGTCGGCCTGATCGTTCCCCACATCCTGCGCCGCCTGCTGGGGCACGACCACGTCCATCTGATCCCGGCCGCGCTGCTGGCCGGGGGCGCGTTCCTGGCGTTCTCGGACCTGGCGGCGCGCGTGGTGATCGCGCCGGCCGAGCTGCCGGTGGGCATCTTGACGGCGCTTGTGGGTGGCCCCTTCTTCCTCTGGATTCTGATTGCCGACAGGGGCGGATCCGGGAGGCCGTAGAATGCCCGTGTGTCGACCGGTTTCAAGTTCGTCGTGGGCGCGATCGGCGGCGCGCTCCTGATGGTCTACCTGTTCTACGTTCGAGGCTTCTATCTGCGACACGCCTTCATCATCGGCTTCGCCGGCGCCGGGTTGGTCTACTGGACACTGCGAGCGATAGACAACCTTCGGCAACTGAGATGAAGCGACTTCTGGCGAGTGCCGCCTGCCTGTCGGCCTGGCTGATCCTGCTCTTCTCGGGCGTCAGCCTGGGCGGCGCGATTCATCTGCTGCTGGTTGTCGCGCTGGTGCTCTTCCCCTGGCGTGCGGGCGCCGCGGGAGTCTGACCGCGATGCTGCGCGCGATCACCTTCGACGCCACCGGCACGCTGTTCCACTGTCCGCGTCTGGGTGAGATCTACTCCGAGGTGCTGGGGCGGCACGGCCTCGAGGTCGAGCCCGAGCGGGTTTGCCGGCTGGTCGCCGACGTGTGGACCGAGCTCGATTGTGCAGCCGATCTGGGGCGCGACCGCTTCTCGACTCATCCCGGCGGGCCGCGCGGCTGGTGGACCCGGTTCGTGAATCGGCTGTGCGAGCATCTCGGGCACGACGAGGGTAGCCGCTTTGCGGCCGCTGAGCTCTATGACCGGTTCTCGCGCGCCGAATCGTGGCAGCTCTATCCGGACGTGGTCGGAGCGCTGAACGAGCTGGCCGCGGACGGCGTCGGGATGGCGGTGATCAGCAACTGGGATCCGCGACTGCCCAGCCTGCTCGAAGGACTCGGCATCGCCGACCACTTCAGTCACATCGTCTACTCCGCCGAGGTGGGCTTCGAGAAGCCGCACCCGGGCATCTTCGAGAGCGCCCTGGCGCGCCTGGCGCTCGAGCCCGAGGAGGCGCTGCACGTGGGCGACAGCCGCCGACTCGATGTCGAGGGAGCACAGGCGATCGGCATGCGGGCGGTGCATCTCGATCGTGCCGGCGGCGGCGAGATCGACAGCCTGAACCAGCTCCAGGGAGCCGCCAAGAAGCTGTGGTACCTTGCCAGCCAGCCAGCGCCGCGGCGATGAAAGACATGAACGAGCTCCGGAGCGCCCTCGGAATCTCACTTGCCCTGATGCTCGCAATCGGCGTCGCGTGCTCGCCGCCGCCCAGGCCCGGAGAGGAGCCGGCGGAGTTCGAGACCGTCGACGTCGAGCCCGCCGAGAATCTCGAGATCGACCTTTCCGGTGACCGCAAGGCCGCGCCGCGAGCGAAGGGCGCCGGACAGCTGCCGGGCAACTTCCCGCCCGGGTTGCCGGTCTTCAAGTCTTCGACGATCGCCGACATCGGCGAAGGCGCGATCGGCAGCTACGTGCAGTTCAGAGCCCGCGCCGGCGAGGACGAGGTGAAATCCTGGTACCGCACGGAACTGGGCAAGGCCGGCTGGTCGTTCGAGACCGCGCCCGGGGGGGTCTTTCTGGCGACGAAGGGCGACCGTCGCGCCCGAATCACGATCGAGCGCCCCGGTCCGGTCACGGTCGTCCTGGTCGAGTACTGACCCACGACCCCTCCCGCCCACCGGTGGCGACGGTGGTACGAACCACTCCCCGGGTGGTTTCCCGAACCATCTGGTGCTAGAATGTGGCCGTCCGGCGCGGCGATCGGTTGTCGATCTTGACGAGCGAGCGAAGCGCGGAACAGCCATCAGTATGAAGAAGAGTCCTCGCTGGATGTCTCTGGCGGGGCAGGGTTTCGAGCTGACGGCTGCCGTGATCGGTTTTGGCCTGGTGGGTTACTGGGTTGGCGGTCACCTCGGGAACGCCCCGATCGGTTTGGTTGTCGGCGCGCTCCTCGGGATCTTCGGCGGCCTGTACAATTTGATCCGCTCCTCACTGAGGACAATCGAACAACAAGAGCAGGACCAATCAGGATCACTTCGGGACGAGTAGGCCGTGACCAGTACACGGCAGTACGCCGTCCGGCGTTTTCTGGGGTTTGTTTGTCTACTTACTGTCGCAGCAGCAGTTTTGGCCCTCCTCGGGTGGCCGCCGACACGTCGGCTGACCGGCGCGGGTGGCGTGACGGCGATGCTCGCGGGCATCGCGGTCAGTCTGACCGCATCGATCCTCAGCGGCGTTCCGGTGTGGAGGGCGGAGCGTCGTGCCGAGCCTTCGTCGCCGATCGCCCTGCTCGGCTCGCTGGCGGCCCGGTTCTTCTTCGCCCTGTCGGCGACGGCGTACCTGCTGCTGAATCGAATGGTCGTGGGGCCGCCGTTCCTGATCTGGCTCGGACTGAGCTACCTGCTGCTGCTGCCGCTGGACGTCCTGTATGCGCTCCGACGCAACCAGCCGCCGGTCCAGAGCGACTCACCAGATGGAGCGCCAAGCGCGTGAGTGACTCGAGATGAGCGCCCAATCGAATCCCCTGAGTCACGTGATCCAGCATCCGCTGCTGACCGAGAAGGTCGAGCCCGGGCTGCTGACGCCCAACGGCGAGATCACGATCATGAGCGACCACATCAGCATGATCATCCTTGCGGGGCTGGTCCTGACGCTGTTCTTCCCGCCGCTCTTTCGGCGTTTTCGCCATCGCGGCGACGGCGACGATCTCGAGAGCATGGTGCCGAAGGGTTTCGGCAACGGCATCGAGGCGATCTGTCAGTACCTGCGCACCGAGGTCGCCGAACCGGTGCTGGGCCCGAACACCGACCGCTTCATCAAGTACCTCTGGAGCGTTTTCTTCTTCGTGCTGACGATGAACGTTCTGGGTCTGATCCCGATCGGCGCGATCACGCCGCTGTTCGGTACCCACATCGGCGGCACGGCGACGGCCAACATCTGGGTCACCGCGACCCTGGCGATCGCCACCCTGATCATGATGGTCTACAACGGGCTACGCCTCGGGCGCATGGACTATCTGGCGCACTTCTGTCCCGGGCCGCTCTGGCTGGCGCCGGTGCTGGTGCCGGTCGAGATCGTCGGTCTGTTCGCCAAGGTGTTCGCGCTCACGGTCCGTCTGTTCGCCAACATGGTGGCCGGACACGTGATGCTGGCGGTGCTCCTGAGTTTCATTCTCGGCGCCGGCTCGGCGATGGGAGCGGGCGTCGGCTTCGGCATCGCGGTACCCGTGGTCGCGGGCAGCGTCGCACTCAGCCTGCTGGAGATCTTCGTGGCGCTCCTGCAGGCCTACATCTTCACGTTTCTGACCGCGCTCTTCATCGGCCAGTCGGTAAACGTGCACCACGATGACCATGAGGAGGCACACGCCTAGACCGCGCGGTCGATCGACTCGCGGACTGGTGCTGTAAATAGTAGACACATCCGTTTCGCCCGACACCTCGGGTGGAAGAAACAACACGAGAGGACAGTTGAAATGAGCAAGAAGTTTTCGAAGATTGCGCTCGGTGTGATGGTCGTCGGATTCGCGCTGATGTTCACGCCGGCCGCCTTCGCCGACCAGGCCGACGGGGCCGCGAGCCACGACGAGAGCTCTTATTTCATGACCACCGACGGCGCCCGTAAGCTGGGCGGCGCGATCGGTGCCGGTCTCGCAGTGATCGGTGGCGCCGCTGGAATCGGCCGCATCGGCGGCAGCGCGGTCGAGTCGATCGCCCGTCAGCCAGAAGCCGGCGGCAACATCCAGACCGCCATGATCATCACCGCGGCGCTGATCGAGGGCGCGATGCTCTTCGCTATCGTCGTCGGTCTGTTGGCGGCCCTATAACCGGTCGCGTGATTCCGATGAGGCTCAAGATAGCCCTGCTCGGGTTGCTGTCGCTGCCGTCCATGGCGCTGGCCGCCGAAGGCGGCGACAACAACCTGTTCGCGGGTGACATCGGCAACGCCATCTGGACGCTGACGGTCTTTCTGCTGGTCGTATTCGTTCTCGGCAAGTTCGCCTGGGGCCCGATGCTCCAGGGTCTGCAGAGTCGCGAGCAGTTCATTCGCGAGTCGCTCGAGCAGGCCAAGGCGGAGAACGTGAAGGCCCAGTCGCTGGCGTCGGACTACGAGCACAAGCTCGACCAGGCGAGCGCCGAAGCGACCGCGATCGTCGAAGAGGGACGGCGCGACGCCGAGGTGGTCAAACAGCAGATCGAGGAGCGGGCGCGAGCCGAGGCGGACAAGGTGATCGAACGCGCCAAGCGTGAGATCGAGATCGCCCGGCAGACCGCCGTGAAAGAGATCTACGTCACCAGTGCACGGCTGGCGACCGATCTGGCCGGGCAGATCATCGGCCGCGAGGTCAAGGCCGATGACCATGAGCGGTTGATCTCGGAATCGATCGCCAAGATCGAGCAGATGGAGTCGAACTGAGCTCAGCTCAGTTGCCCAGCAAATGGCCAAGAAACTCGATGCCCAGCAGGTAGCGGTCGCGCGTGTCTACGCGCTGGCGCTGCTGGAGTTGGCGCGCACGAACCACCAGGAGCAGGCGGTGCTCGAAGAGCTCGACGTCATGTGCGAACACTTCGACCGTCAGCCGCGTCTCGAGGAGATCCTCGGTGATCCTGGGGTCGACGAAACGGAGCGTGCCGAGATTCTGGAGCGAGTGCTGCGCGACCGGGCAAACGATCTGGTGGTCAACACCCTGCAGGTGATGAATCGCAAGGGGCGGATGGCCCTCTTGAGGCATCTGGTCGAGGCCTATCGTGACGAGCTGGCGAAGCTCGAGAACATGCTCGACGCGACCGCCACGACCGCGGTGCCGCTCACCGCGGAGACCCGCAAGCGGCTGGTCGAGGCGCTCACCCGCTTCACGGGCAAGAAGGTCTTGCTGGCCGAGGCGGTCGACGACTCACTGATCGGTGGGATGGTCCTGCGCCTCGGCGATCAAAAGATCGACTCGAGTGTCGCGCGAGAGCTGTGGCGGGTTGGTGCCCGGCTCAACGAACGCGCTTCCGAAGAGTTGGCTTCGGGCGGAAGCTCGCTGACGGATTCGATCGATGCATAACCGGCCGTCGCACATTGCAGCGGCCATGGGGCGCCAGAGCCAGCCAGCTCTTGGAGAGGAATTGCTATGAAGTTCAAGGTGGATGAGATCGCTTCGGTCATCACCGAAGAGATCAAGAACTACCAATCGGAAGTCGATCTCGCCGAAGTCGGGCGAGTGCTGGA
>JAJCXP010000273.1 GCA_029263375.1 Acidobacteriota bacterium
GATCGGCGACGTCTCGACGCTCGGCAAGTTCCTGGTATCGGGGCCCGATGCGCTGGCCTTTCTGGAGCGGCTCTATCCGACCAAGGTCGCCACGCTCCGGGTCGGCCGGTCGCGCTATGTGCTGCTGCTCGACGAGCGCGGCTACGTGCTCGACGACGGCCTGATCTGTCGCGACGGTGAAACGCGCTACACGCTCACACTGACCAGCGCCGGCTCGACCTTCGGCGAGCTCTGGCTGCGCGACTGGGCCGAGACAGGCGGCTACGACGTGCGGATCATGAATCAGACGATGTCGCTGGCCGCGATCAACGTCACCGGGCCACGCACCGTCGAGCTACTGACCGCCGCTGGTGTGACCGAGCTGCCGAGCTTTGCGCGCCACTCCCGGCAGGTCCTCGCCGGCATCGACTGCCGGGTCTACCGACTCAGCTTCACCGGCGAGCTGTCCTACGAACTCCACCATCATGCTGCCGATTCGGTCGCGCTCTGGCGGCGGCTGCTCGAACTCGGCGCCGGGCTCGGCATCAGGCCGCACGGTCTCGAGGTGCTGCTCGATCTGCGCCTCGAGAAGGGACACATCGTCGTCGGCCAGGATACCGACTACGACTCGACGCCGCGCCGGATCCATCACGAATGGGCGGTGAAGCTGGACAAGGGCGACTTCGTCGGTCGCCAGGCGGTCGAGCGCACCGGCCGGATCGAGCTTGATCGGCAGCTGGTCGGGCTCGAGATGGAGCTGCCGGCGCCGCTCGAGGGCTCGGTGATCCGGCTCGGCGATCGCTGGGTCGGCAACGTCACCTCGAGCACCGACTCGCACGCGCTGGGCAAGGCGGTGATGCTCGCCTGGCTCCACACTGTCGACGGCGATCTGCCCGAGACCGTGACCATCGACGGTCGTCAGGCGCGCCGGGTACGCCTGCCGTTCTATGACCCCGAGTCTGAGCGGGCACGCGCGAAGGTACGGATCGAACCCGACGGCGTCGTCGAGTATCAAGCCGCCGAGGCGGTCGACGAGCCGACCGCCGGTCGGTTCCAGCGGCTCGAAGCGACTCGCGTCATGGCGTCCCCCGAAGCTCTCGACGCACTGGCGACCGCCACCGACGACCGCGTGCTCCGGATCGCCCCCGACGAGGCGCTGGTGCTCGGCGGCGTGCCGCCGGAGGCGGTTCCGGACCCGCACGCGATCGTCGAGCGCGAGACCGGCTTCTCCGGCGCCTGGATCGAATCGTCACAAGCCACCGAGCTGCTTGCGCGCACCTGCGACTGGGAGCTCCCCTCTTCGCGGCCCGCGTTCGCGCAGGGCGCCGTAGCCGGAGTGCCGGTCAAGATCCACTTCGAGGTCGACCGGGTGCTGTTCGTGGTCCAGACGCCATGGGCGCACGAGTTGGAGGAGCGGCTTTGAACGAGTTTGTCGAGCGGCTGATCTCGTTCGGGTGGCGCGAACCAAGACCAAGCTACGACGTCGTCATCATCGGCGGCGGCGGGCACGGCCTGGCGACCGCCTACTACCTGGCCACCCGCCACGGCATCACCAACGTCGCCGTCCTCGAGCGCTCCTACATCGGCAGCGGCAACTCGGGCCGCAACACCACGGTGATCCGGGCGAACTACGGCATTCCGGAAGCCGTCCGCTTCTACCAGCACTCGATCGAGCTCTACCAGACGCTGGAGGACGAGACCGGCCGCGATCTGATGCATCTGCAGAAGGGGCTGCTCTGGATCGCGCACAGCGAGCTCGGCGTGCGGGCCGAGCGGGCGCGGGCGGCGATCAACACGGCGTTCGGCGCGAAGACCGAGTTCGTGACGCCCGAGGAGATCGCCAGGATCTGTCCGCAGATCGATCTCTCGGGCGGTGGCGTGTGGCCGGTGCAGGGCGCGACCTACCATCCGGAGGGCGCCACCGCGCGTCACGACCGGGTGGTCTGGGCGTACGCCGAGGGTGCCATGCGGCTGGGGGCCCATGTGCACCAGCGGACGCCGGTTACCGGCCTCTTGATGGACGGCGACCGGGTCATCGGCGTCGAGACACCGCGTGGCCCGATCTCGGCCGGGGTGGTGATGTCCGCGGTCGGCGGCCACGTCAGCGGACTCGCGGCGATGGCAGGTCTGCGCCTGCCGATCCGCAGCCACCCGCTCCAGGCGTTCGTGACCAATCACTATCAGCGCCAGTTCGATCCGATCGTGTCGTCGTCGGATCTGCTGTTCTACACCTCGCAGACGCCGCGCGGCGAGATGCTGATGGGCGCCGAGATCGATCGCCAGCCGAGCTACTCGTACCGTTCGGGCCATCACTTCATCCAGCAGACCGCCTTCCGCGCGATCACGCTCTTGCCGTTTCTGCGCGACCTACGAGTGCTGCGCCAGTGGACCGGCATCTGCGACATGAGCCCCGACTACTCGCCGGTCATGAGCGCCACGCCGGTCGAGGGTTTCTACGTCACCACCGGCTGGGGCACCTGGGGCTTCAAAGCTATTCCGGCGGGCGGCGAAGGCATGGCCGGGCTGATCGCAACCGGCGAGCCGCCCGAGCTGATCGCGCCGTTCTCGCTCGATCGGTTCGCGAAGGATAGGACGCTCGCCGACCGCGGCTCAGCGGGGACGCACTGAAACGGGGAAAGGCACCGAGATCATGAGCCTCGAGATCGATTGCAGACAGTGCGGCCGGCGCCCGGTCGCCGAGTTCATGTTCGGCGAAATCCCGCGGGTTCCCGACGAGCTCACCGATCCGGACGAGCGCGACCTCGATCGCGCGTTCATGCACGAGAACGCGGAGGGCCCGGTGACCGAGCGCTGGTTTCACGCCTTCGGCTGCCGCCGCTGGACGACGGTCGAGCGCGACACGCGGACCGATGAGGTGATCGGGAGTGCGCAATCGCCGGGCTACCCGGTCGAGCGGTAGACTTGCGTCACATGCAGACGAGCGATTCGCGCTTCCCCGACTTCAAAGACCCCGTCCCGAGCGATCTCGAGATCGCGCAGGACGCGGCGCTCGACCCGATCCTCGACGTCGCGGAGCGCGTCGGCCTCGGTCCCGACGACGTCGACCTCTACGGCAAGTACAAGGCCAAGGTTCATCTCGACGTCCGCGAGCGCTACGCCGACCGCCCGCAGGGCAGGTACATCGACGTCACGGCGATCACGCCGACGCCGCTCGGCGAGGGCAAGACGACCACCGTCGTCGGTCTGTCACAGGGGCTCGGCCGGCTGGGCAAGAAGGTGTTCACCTGCATCCGGCAGCCGAGCCAGGGGCCGACGTTCGGGATCAAGGGCGGCGCCGCGGGCGGCGGCTACAGCCAGGTCATTCCGATGGAGGATTTCAACCTCCATCTGACCGGCGATCTGCACGCGGTGACCGCCGCCCACAACCTGTTGGCGGCGGCGATCGACAACCACATTCATCACGGCAACGCGCTCGGGATCAACCCGTTCGACGTCAGCTGGCCGCGGGTGCTCGATCTCAACGATCGCAACCTGCGCCAGGTGGTGATTGGCCTCGGCGGCAAGCCGAACGGCTTTCCGCGCGAGTCCGGCTTCGACATCTCGGTGGCTTCCGAGGTGATGGCGATCCTGGCGCTGGCGACGGATCTCCGGGACCTTCGCGAGAGACTGGGCAGGATCGTGATCGGCGAGACGCTCAAGCGGCAGCCGATCACCGCCGAGGATCTCAAGGTCGCGGGCGCGATGGCGGTGCTGCTCAAGGACGCCGTGATGCCGACGCTGCTTCAGACGCTCGAGCACACGCCGGCCCTGGTGCATGCCGGGCCGTTCGCGAACATCGCGCACGGCAACTCGAGCGTCATCGCCGATCGCATCGCGCTGCAGCTGGGCGACTACGTGGTCACCGAGTCGGGCTTCGGTTCCGACATCGGCATGGAGAAGTTCATGGACATCAAGTGCCGTGCCAGCGGCCTGGTGCCCGACTGCGTGGTGATCGTGGCGACCATCCGGGCGCTCAAGATGCACGGCGGCGCCGGCAAGGTGGTGGCCGGCCGGCCGCTACCCGAGGAGCTCACCAGCGAGAACCTCGAGGCGCTCGAGACGGGCTGCGCAAATCTCGCCGCGCACATCCGGATCGCCAAGCTGTTCGGCGTGCCGGTGGTGGTCGCGGTCAATCGCTTCACCCTCGACACCGACAAGGAGGTCGCGCTGCTCGAGCGGCTGGCGGTAGAGGCCGGCGCCGAGACCGCGGTGATGACCGACCACTGGGCCCGGGGCGGCGAGGGCGCAGTCAATCTGGCCGAGGCGGTGGTCGCGGCCTGTGAGAAGCCGAAGAACTTCAAGTTCCTCTACGACCTCGATCTGCCGATCCGCAACAAGATCGAGATCATCGCTACCAAGGTCTACGGTGCGGAAGGGGTCGATTTTCTCGGTCCGGCCGAGACCAAGCTTAAGCGCTTCACCAAGCTCGGCTACGACAAGTTTCCGATCTGCATGGCGAAGACGCACCTGAGTCTGAGCCACGAGCCCAGGTGGAAGGGCGTGCCGACCAACTTCCGGCTGCCGGTGCGCGACATCCGCGCCAGCGTCGGCGCCGGTTTCCTCTACCCACTCTGCGGCGACATGCGCACCATGCCCGGCCTGCCGTCGAGCCCGGCGTTCGAGAACGTCGACCTCGATCTCGAGACCGGTCGGGTAATAGGGCTGTTCTAGCTCGGAGAGGATCAGAGATGACCAGCATCGAGAACCTCGAGAACCTCAGCTTCTTCGACGGCCTGGAGCCCGCCGATCGGGACGCCCTGCTGGCGATCTCCGAGCGTCGGACATACGCCGCCGGCGACACCATCTTCGGCGAAGGCGACGGCCCGGGTTCGCTCCGGGTCCTGGTCAGCGGCCTGGTGTCGCTACGCCAGAAGCTCAAGGGCTCGAGCGGCGACGCGCAGATGGCCAAGGTCAGTGAGCCGGGCTCGGTGTTCGGCATCGCAGCGCTGGTGGGCGAGGAGCACCTCTATCCCCATAGCGCCGTCACCCTCGAGGCGACCGAGCTGATCGAGATCGAGGGCGAGCGGCTGTTGGCGCTGTTCGAGGCCGATCCGGCGGCCGGGGTGCGGATCCTGTTGCGCTTCGCGCAGTACATGGCTGCCAAGCTGTCCTCGGCGCGCGAGCAGATTCGTAGCCGCCTGCGGCCCGGGCTGATCTCGCACGGCTGAGGGCGTCGGCCGGCGCCGCTCTGCCGCTCGAGGGCGCCGTCAACGCCTGTTGACAGCTGTCCTATCGAGATTCTTCGATCGGCGGGCTCGGTCCCTGTCCGTTGCCGATTCCATAGTGAACCGCGTCTCTATCGGCTCTACTTCCCGCTGGGCACTTGGGAGGCGATATGGAACTTAACGGCAAGTTTCAGGGGTTCGACTTTGCGCATCTGCTGCAGATGCTCGCGGCCACCGGCAAGAACGGACGGCTGCGCGTGGAGGGTGAGAACTGCCAGGGGATGGTCCTGCTGCGCGACGGCAAGATCATCTGTGCGGTCTCGACGTCGGTCCGCGAAAGTCTCGGCAGCATCCTCCTGAGTCGCGCGTGGCTGACTCGTGAGCAACTCGAGCACGGTCTTGTCGCTCAGCAGGCGGACGCCAAGGAGCGTCGCCTGGGCGCGATCCTGGTCGAGCGCGAGTACCTGACGCAGGATCGTCTCGAGGCGGCGGTCGCGGAGCAGACCGGGCAGGTGATCTCCGAGTTCCTGCGTTGGCGCTCGGGAACCTTCAAGTTCGACGAGGTCCGCTTCCCGGACCGCGGCGAGGTCGAGCTCGACACCGGACGCCTGCCGCTCGATCGCGGGCTGCCGGCGGATCAGATCCTGCTCGGCATCACCTCCGATCCGGCGCACGATCTCCACTCGGTGCCACCGCCGACAGTCGACGTACCGTCCCTGCCGGAGGTGGTACGGGATTTCCCGGCGCCGCTGGTCACCGGTGAGGTCGCTCACAAGATTCTCAGCAAGGCCCGTGGAGTGGTGACGCGCGGCGTCCTGTTCCAGGTCGGGCCCTCCGACCTGATCGGCGTGAGCCAGTTCGGAGTCGAGCCCGCCGGGGAGTCCTCGCCGGACTTCATCCGTAACGTGAGGCTGACGCTGCGCACCGACTCGGTGCTGCGGCGCGTCGGCGCGACCCGCATCCACCACCAGGGAACGCTGGAGCAGACCGCCGGCAACCGCGCCCTGCTCTCCGCGCTCGGTGGCAGCTGGCCGACAGAGATCTTCGCCGGTCCGCTGTTCGCGGGCGGCCGGGTGATGATGGTTTTCTACGGCGACAACCTGCCGAGCTGCGATCCGCTCGGGGACACCTCCGAGCTCTCGACCGAGCTCCTGCGTTCAGGCTCGCTGCTCGAGCACTGTCTGCTCAGCCGCATCGCCTGACGGTTCGAAGATCCGCCGACCTCAGGCGTGGCTCGAGGCTGGCCCTCGGGTGGCGGGTAGACTCGCCGGATGGTGCTCTCCAACTGGTCCCGCGGCACGGTCCTCTGTGCATTGATCCTCGGTCAAGCCTGCGCTCCGAACGACTCCGCCCTCACATCCAGCGCTCCCGAGGCAGCGCTCGAACTCGAGCCCTGCCGCTTCGCCGCTTTCGACCGGATGCTGGAGGGAATGCCCGAGGAGGCCGAGCCGTCGGTGGGTCCGGAGGCCGGCGAGGCGCGTTGCGGCCGGCTCGAGGTGTGGGAGAACCGCGCTGTCGCCAGCGGTCGGAGGATCGAGATCAACGTCATCGTGCTGCCCGCGACCGGCGACGATCGGGCGCCCGACCCGGTGTTCCTGTTCGCGGGCGGACCGGGCACGGCGGTCTCGAACTGGGGATGGGTGCCGGCGAGTCTGGCCGGCTTGCGTGAGCGGCGCGACATCGTCCTGGTGGACCAGCGCGGCACCGGCCGCTCGCATCCGCTCGCGTGCGCGGCCCAAGGTGTCGACGATGTTCAGGAGCTGTTCGATCCGATGCTCTCTGGCGAGTACGTCGATGATTGCCGAGCCCGCCTGGAGTCGATCGCCGATCTCGAGCACTACACGACAGTCGATCACGTCGAAGATGTCGACCAGGTGCGCCGTGCGCTCGGCTATGACCAGGTCAACCTGTGGGGCGGGTCGTACGGTACCCGGCCGGTGCTGGTCTTCGCGCGTCGGCATCCGGAAGCCGTGCGTACAGCCACCGTCAAAGGGGTCGATCACACTTCGTTTCAGTACCCGCTCCATCACGCTTCGGCCGGTCAGGCGGCGCTCGACGGGGTGTTCGAGGCGTGCGCCGGGGATGCCGCCTGCCGCGCCGCGTTCCCGGATCCGAAGGGCGATCTGGCGAAGCTCATGGCGCGTTTCGATGACGGACCGGTACCGGTCGAGATCGATCATCCCGATCGCGCGGAGCGTGTGACGATCGAGCTCTACGACGAGGTGCTGGCCGAGCGCTTTCGCTCGCTCATGTACCGGGCATCGAACTCGGTGCGTATTCCGCGAATGGTGCGCGACGCGGTGGCGAGCGGCGATCTCGAGGAGCTCGCTGAATCGGTGCTCGACTACCAGCTTGGATTCCGGGACGGCGTCGACTGGTTCGCGGGTATGTGGATGTCGGTCACCTGCTCCGAGGATGTTCATCTCATCGACGACGACGAGGTCGCGGAGGCGACCCGAGGAACGGTGTTCGGCGACTATCGAGTGCGCACTCACCGGGCAGCGTGCGAGCGCTGGCCGCGGGCCGAGCTGCCGGCCGGGTTCTACGAGCACGTACGATCCGAGGCGCCGTTCCTGCTGATCGCCGGCGAGCTCGATCCGGTGACGCCGTCGTGGGCGACTCGAGAGGCCGCCGACCATCTTCCGAACGGGCTCTACATTGAGGTGCGCGAGGGTCACTCGTCGACTGACAGCAAATGCGCCTGGGGTGTGGTCACCGCCTTCGTCGAGGCCGGCTCCGCCGACGGACTGGGCGTTCGGTGCCTCGAAGCGGTCGAACTGCCACCCTGGGACCTCGGTTGAACCCATCACCAGTGCAGCGGCGGAGGCGGGCTTGATAGATTCGCGACTCATTCGCGCGCGGGAGATTGCTATGAGACTGCTGCTGCCCTGCCTATTGGCCATCATGATTCTCGGAGCCTGCACGGCTCCCGACTCCGAGTCCGCTCCACCCGCCGCCGCGATGGCGACGCCGGCCGCCGAGCCCGACGTCCGAGGCGAAGAGATCGCCTACGAGATCGACGGGGTTCAGCTCAACGGCTATCTGGCCTACGACGCGGCGCGCGAGGGCGCGCGGCCGGGCGTGCTGGTGGTGCACGAATGGTGGGGACATAACGAATACGCGCGGCGCCGCGCGCGCATGCTGGCCGAGATGGGCTACACGGCGCTGGCGGTCGACATGTACGGCGACGGCAAGTACGCTGAGCACCCGCAGGATGCCCAGAAGTTCATGATGGAGATCGTCAGCGATCTCGATCTTGGAGTCGAGCGCTTTCGAGCCGCGCACCAGCTGCTCGACGGGCATGAGACCACCGACGCCTCGCGCACCGCGGCGATCGGCTACTGCTTCGGCGGCGCGATCGTTCTGCACATGGCTCGCCTGGGCGACGACCTGGCGGCGGTCGCGAGCTTCCATGGCGACCTGATCTCGCGAACGGAGGTCGAGCCCGGCGGCATCGCTGCGCGTGTCCTGGTGCTACATGGAGCCGACGATCCGTTCGTCCCCGCCGAGCAGATCGAAGCGTTCAAAGCGGAGATGGACGCCGTCGACGCCGACTGGCGGTTCATCGCCTACGAGGGCGCGAAGCACTCGTTCACGAACCCGGACGCCACCGCCAACGGCGAGAAGTTCGGGATGCCGCTCGAGTATCAGCGCCAGGCGGACGAGCAGAGTTGGGCCGAGCTGGAGACGCTGCTGACCGAGTCGTTCGGCGGCTGAGCGGCGGCGACGCCCGAGTGAGGGGCTCTCGATCCCGCCCACCGAACGGACTGCTCCCCCAGAAGGGCCCGCTCGATCCGACCTGCGTCACGCGGGTCCCACTCGCGACAGCGGCGTTTCACGTCGCCAGATCCGGAATCTAGGGTGATCGGTATGGGAAACCGAATGACGGGCCGATCTGTCGTTGTAGTTGTCGCCCTGCTGACCTCGACCGGATTCGCAGCTGCCGAGTGGCCGCAGTTTGGCGGTCCGGGCAGAGACTTCCGGATCGCCGGGCTCGAGATCCAGTCGGATTGGACGGGGTGGGGGCTGCTCTGGGAGGCCGATCTCGGACCGGGCTACTCGGGGATCGTCACGGACGGTCGTCGGTTGGTCACCATGACTCGGTCGGGCGAAAGCGAGGTGGTGCTGGCGCTCGATCCGGACTCCGGGCGCACGCTCTGGAGACATGAGTATCCGGCCCCGATCCCCACCGACGGCGACTCGGCGCTGGACACGACCTGGGGCTCAGGGCCGAACGGAACGCCCCTTCTGGTGGCCGATCGGATCTACACCCTCGGCTTCACCGGCGTCCTGAGCTGTCTCGAGGCGGCGAGCGGTCGATTGGTCTGGCGTCACGACCTGGCGGCGACTCACGGTTTGGAGGTGCCGTTCTTCGGTCTCTCGACGAGCCCGATCCGTTTCCAGGACCTGGTGATCGTGGTCGCCGGCGGCGCGCGCGCGTTTCGGCTCGAGAGCGGCGAGCCGGTGTGGGCGAACACGGAGTTCGACGCCAGCTACGCCTCGCCGGTGCTTCACGAGCGCGACGGCGAGACCACCCTGGTGGCGGGGGTCGCCGGATCGATCGTCGGTCTGCGGCCGACCGACGGCGCGCTGCGCTGGCGCCACGACCACTCGAACGAGCACGACACGATTCTCAGCAGCCCGGTCGTCGGCGCCGATGATCTGATCTTCGCCTCGGCATACTTCCTCGGCAGTGTCGGCCTGGAAGTGTCGGCCGCCGGCGACAGTGTGCGCGAGCTGTGGGAGAGCCCGAAGGTCCAGATCTCGTACACCAACGCCATCCGCGAGGGCAACACGGTGCTCGGATTTCACAACTCGATCCTCAAGGCGGTCGACCTGGAGACCGGAGAGCTGCTCTGGCAGAGCCGGGCGGTCGCACGAGGCAACCTGCTCGCTATCGGGGAGCGCTACCTACTGCTCGACCGGTACGGCAAGCTGTCGCTGCTCTCGCTGAGCGACTCCGGGGTCACCTCGCACACCGAAGCGCAGATCCTGGAGGGCCGATCGTGGACCGTGCCGACCCTGTCGGGCTCGGTGCTCTACGCGCGCAATCTCGAGAAGATCGTGGCCATCGATCTCGCCCGGCCGAAGGGGCCGCGAACGGCCAGCACGCAGCGCGTCGAGCCGCCGAAGGTGCGCGTCGAGGCTCCCGAGGGCTTCCTGAGCGCCAAGCGAAGCCTGCTGGAGGCCTCGCTGCGCTCCGACCGGGCCGAGCTGGCGAAGTCGTCGGCGGAGTTCGAGCGCTGGGCCGGCGAGCCGCCATCACGTCTGACTCCGCTGGCTCACTACTACGCCGGGTTCGCGGCCTTCCACGAGGCGCTGCTCGCGGACGAGGACGACACCCTGGCGTACCTTCGCCGGGCCGAACGGCACTTCACCGAAGCGACCCGCTTGGAGGGCGACTTCGCGGACGCACATGCTTTCCTGGGCAGGATCTTCCCGATGTACTACCGCTACGATCCGGAGCGGGCGGCGATCGCCGGCCCGCTCGGCGGCGAGCACGCCGACACCGCCCTGAGGCTCGAACCGAACAACCCTCGCGTCCTCGCTTTCAAGGCTCGCAGCCTCTTCTACCGCCCCGCCGAGCACGGCGGTGACCGGGAGGCGGCGCTCGAGACCATGCGCCACGCCCTCGATGGGATCGCGTCGGAACCGATCAACGAGAGCCGCGCCGAGCCCGACTGGGGTCACGCCGAGATCTGGGTCTGGTACGGGGAGATGCTGGAAGGACTCGATCGGCCCGAGCGATCTGAAGATGGGCCGGAGAGCGCAGCCGAGGCCTTTCGGCGCGCGCTCGACATCGCGCCTGAGTACGCCCGAGCCCGGGAGCTCCTGGCCGCTACCGCCAGCCAGCGGTAGCCAGGCCAGGCTAGGAAAGCGGTTCGAGCACGCTCTCGAGCCGCTCCCGGTAGCGGCGACTGACCTGCAGGCGGCGACCGTTGGTGAGCTCGAGCTCGAGATCACCGTGACCTATCGGTTCGAGTCGCTCGACGCGGTCGATGTTGACGATGGTCGATCGGTGGATGCGTACGAACAGGCGCGGATCCAGCTTGGCCTCCAGGGCGGCCAGCGACGTCCGAGTCAGATAGCTGTCCTCGCCGGTGTGCAGCCGGGCGTAGTTCGATTCGGCCTCGATCCAGTCGAGGTCCTCCACCTTCAGGCTCAGCCGAGCTTTACCCTTGCGGACCGTGACCCGCCGGAGCGGCCGGTCCGCAAACCCCTCGAGCAGCTGCGAGAGCCGTTCGGAGAGGTCCGACGACGAGCCTTCGGCGAGGCGGACGCGCACGCGTTGCAGAGTCTGCCGCAGGCGGTCGCTGTCGAACGGTTTGAGTAGGTAGTCCCACGCCTGAACACCGAACGCGCGCAGGGCGAACTCGTCGTAGGCGGTGACGAAGACGATCGGCGGCAGCGCCTCCGGTTTGGTCTGGGCGATCACCTGGAAGCCGTCGAGTCGCGGCATCCTGACATCGAGAAAGACGACGTCCGCTTTGTTCGCCTCGAGCCAGCTCACGGCCTCGCCGCCGTCGCGGCACTCGCCGACGACCTCGACGTTGGGCTCGGCCGCCAGCATCGAGCCGAGCAGCCTCCGCGCCGCCGGCTCGTCGTCGACGATCAACACCGTGAGGGTCGTCGGCCGGTTCATGTGGCGCTCTCCGCGGTTGCCGGTAGGCGAACGGTCACCACGACGCCGCGCGGTTCGCGCGGCTCGATTGTCAACCCGCAGCCGTCGCCGTAGAGGGCGTCCAGGCGCGCGCGAGCGTTGGCGAGGCCGAGACCGGTGTGCTCCTCGGGAGCCGTGGACACCGCGAGCCCGGGGCCGTCGTCACACACGGTCAGCCGGAGCGCAGCGTCTTCCCTGGTCGCTCGAATCGTGACGCAGCCACCGTCCGGGTTGAGCGACACGCCGTGATGGACCGCGTTCTCCACCAGCGGCTGCAGCAGTAGCGCCGGGACCTGGAAGGCGAGCAGCGAGTCGTCGACCTCGGTGACAACGGTCAGCTTGTCGCCGAACCGGACTCGCTCGACGTCGAGGTAGGCCTCGACGAACTGAAGCTCCTCGGCTAGCGGTACGGTCTGTCGATCGCCGGTGTTGAGGCTCATTCGCAGAAGGTCGCCGAGACGCGATACCAGCCTCTGCCCGAGCGCCGGGTCGGAGACCATGTGCGCCGAGATCGTGTGCAGCGCGTTGAACAGGAAATGGGGACGGAGCTGACTCTGGAGCCGGAGCAGCTGAGCCTGGGTGAGCTCGGCGCGTAGCTCGGCGGCGTGGCGCTCCCGGCGCGCGAGACGGCGCAGCGACAGCAGGTAGTAGGTGAACCCGGCGACCAGGAAGTAGAGCAGCACGTTCAGATGAAAGGCGTGCGTGAGGATCGTCTTGAGAAGACCCGCGATCGGCGGGCTCTCGCCCGTGAGCAGCCCTCGCACGGCGTTGAGCGACGTGTCGAGGACCGAGTGCGCCAGCGCCAGGAGCACGGACGCGGCCACGTGAAAGGGCAGGCTGTGCCGAAATCGCCTGCCCGAGCGCGCCGAATAGCGGGTCAGCTGGACGACGACCGGAGTCAGGCCGGCCCAGATCAACGCGTCGGGGAGGCCGTACCAGAAGGCCGTCGGCCAATCGATCTCCAGAATCGCGTGCAGTCGCGCTGAGTTTATGACTCCCCAGGCGAGCCAGGCGACGACGACCATTCCCCAACCCTCGAGGCCACGGCGGTCTGCGCTGTGCGACGGATCAGGCACGCGGTCAAGATCTCAGAACCGGAGATCCTGCGCAAACCCTGAGCACAGGTCTGAAGGCGTGCTGATCGGCGATTCTCCCGCTGGCAGCTGTAGTGTCCCTCTGGACGGCCGCTCGATCCGACTCGCACGGAGTGACGCGAGCACGGGCGTAGTCTTCGATTACGGCCGGATGGCGGACCGGAGGTCGAAACGGGGTGCGGCGATCGCCGCACCCCGAGCCGAACCGGATGAAACTACGCCGCGTCGCTGCCGCGGTCGATCAGCTGTTGCGCCTTGTCTCGACCACCGAGACCGAACGCCAGACCGAGGGCCAGTGCGGTGCCACCGAGCACCGCCGAGACCGCGATGCGGATGATCTCTTCGCCCACGCCGAGCTGATTGAGCCCCATGCTGAAGCCGAGAAAGAAGATCGCGTACTTGCCGATCGTCGCCAGCAGCGAGCCGTGGCGAGAGTTGGTGAGCGCGTTGCCGATCAGCTTGCCGACATAGGTGCCGATCGAAAGCGCCGCGAGAATCACCACCAGGCCGACGAACAGGTTCGGCAGGTAGCGAATGAGAGCGCCTACCAGCTCCGCCAGCGGGCCGAAGCTGAGCGTGGCGAGAGCGGTCTCGGCGATCATCAGGAGGATGATGGCCATCACCACCGCGCCACCGATCGCCGAGAGCGAGCTCGAGCCCTCTCGCGGCTTCAGGAAGTCGAGGCCGACCCTTTCTGGCAGCTGGTCGAAACCCACGCCGCTCAGAAACGACTCCACCAGCCCGCGCACAGTTCGTGCGATGAAATAGCCGACCGCGACCACGACGAAGGCCAGAAAGACCAGCGGTACCGCTCCCAGCACGCGCTCGAGGGTTGCCTTGACCGGCTCGGAAACCGCCTTCATCTGCAGGCTGTCCACCGCCGTGACCAGGATCGGGATGATGATGAAGAAATAGGCGACTGCGCCGATGATCTCGGACAGCGACTTGGTGCCTTCCTTCTTGCCGAAACCGAGGCGGCCGGCGAGCTCGTCGAGCCCGGTGGCAGCCAGGAAGTTGGTCACCACCTCACGGACGATGGTCGCGATGATGCGGCCGATGAAGAACAGCAGCACCGCCGCCGCGATGTTCGGTAGGAAGGCGAGGACCTTGGTGAGCATGTCGCGCAGCGGCGCCACCAGGGCCTGCTGGCCGAGGGCGTCGAGGAACGGCGGGATGCCAATCAGCAGTACGACGTAGAACAGCAGTCTGCCGACCAGTGCGCTCGGGCCGACGCGCTCGCCGTCGACCTCGCGGGCGCGCATGAAGCGCTCCGCCCGGGCGTCGAAGCCGACCGCCTCCAGGGCGCGCGTCACCGCCATCTTCAGCAGTGTGCCGATGATCCAGTAGACCGCCAGGATCAGGAACGCGTAGAGCAGCGAGGGCACGGCGTCGGCGATCCGGTCCAGGATCCCCTGGAGCGGCCCCGCGACCATGCCGAGATCGAGCGCGTCGAAGAAGGCGACAAAGCCGAACAGCAGGATCAGCGCCTTGACCGCACCGGCGATGATCGCTCCCAGCGAGCGCGGTTCACCCTGTTTGCCCTCCATCATCTCGCCCAGTCCCCAGTCGCGCGCCGCCTTCTCGTCGAGGGACGTCATCCCGAGCAGCTTGCGCACGCCGGCCGAGACCAGAACAGCGGCCAGCCAGAAGGCGAGCAGCAGGAGGATGGCCTTCACCAGGCCGGGTGCCGCCGCCAGGAACCGGTCCCACATCGGACGCAGGTTGTCCATCCAGACTCGCTTACCCTGCTGAGCCACTTCGCTAGCGCCGCCGACCATCGCATCCGTGGTCTCGCGGGCCGCGGACGTAACCGCTCGGCCGACCCCCTCGGGCTCGGTGACCGGCGGGGCGGTCGCCGCCGGTGGGGGGTCTTCGACATCGACCGTCGTCAGCTCCGGTTCGGCCGCCGCCGATTGCGGCTCGCCTCCCGTTGTGGGTTCCTGGGCGATGGCCGCCACGCCGACGAGCCCGACCAGACAGATCACCAGCACCAGAGCTGTAATTCGTGCACTATGGGTCATACGCAAAACCTCCTCCTTTGGACGTTGCGAAGCGGAAATCACACGTCTCCACGCTCGACTGCGCCGGAGCTCGTCTTCTCGATTCACTTTCCGGAAGCATACCCGGCCGGGTTCTTCGCTCACGGCTCGGGGAAGAAGACCGGTTTGGATCTCACTTCCGGCCGGTAGAACCGGCGGTGCGCACTGTGACCACGAAGCAGACCAGCATGACGGTGAAGGTGAGGAGCTGGGCGGCGAGCAGGCCGTTGGCGAGCACCAGAGGCTCGGCGCGGGCCCACCAGAGAATCGCCAGCTCCGCGGCCACCGCGGCGAGAGAGAACGGGATGAACCCGAAGCGGTTCATCGCTGTGAACGCCTGACCGAGCATGATGGACAGGAACGCCAGCGTCATCGCCAGGCCGAGTGGCGCGATCAGAGGCTGTGCACCGGAGAAGCCGGCGCCGAAGAGCAGATTCAGTAGCGGCTCGCCGGCCAGACTCAGGGTCGCGACCGCCGCGAGCGCCGCGACCGCGAACGCGCCCATCACCGCAGCCAGGGTGCGCTTCGGCTGCTGTCCGAGGGAGAAGCGGGTCGTTAGCGAGGGCAATAGGAGGACGCCGAACGGGAGGAAGATGAGGGCCACTACCCTGGCCAACGACGAGGCCGCGCTGTAGAGGCCGGCTTCGAGATCGGGAAAGAAGTTGCGGGCCGCCAGTACGTCGATGTTCTGGAGCGCTGCGCCGATGAACGCGACCAGAAAAAAGTTGGCGCCGAAACGGCGAAGTGGGCGCCCGTCCACGGGCTTGGGTGCCGCGCCGCCGTCGATTGTCCGCGTCTGTCTGACGCCGAGCGGTAGCACTATCAGGGCGGCAAGCAGATAGCCCAGGAGTGCCGACTCCGGGGTGGCCGATCGAGCCAACAGGGCGACGCTCAGGGCCAACCGAATCGCGGCTTCGACGCCCAGGTTGATACTGAAGTCCCTGAACCTCTGAGCGCCCCTCAACAGGCCACGCGGAAAGTCGATCAGCAGCGTCAGGGGGAGGATCGCGGCGACCAGAATCGGCGGCAGGAGAGAGCGGCCGCTGAGCTGGCTCCGCAGCCCGAGCACCACGAGCGGCGAGAGGACGATCAGGGCGAGAACGACCTTGCGGACCTGGGAGCGTGCGTACTCGAGCAGGCCCGCGAGTGCACCGCGGTCGTCCGATGCCAGATAGAGACTCGCAAAGCGACTGACCGTGCCCGAGATGGGAGCCATGCCGGTCGCGAACAGAAAGACCAGCGACAGTCCGGCATACAGATCCGCATAGGCGGCCGGACCGAGCACCCGGGCGGCGTAGACGACGAAAGCGATGCGCAGGATCGAGCTGATCCCGGTACCGAACGCCAGGGTCAAAGTGTGCCGCAGCTCGTCGCGCAAAGGGATCTCGCTCAGTGGGCGCGCGCAGCGGTGCGGCCAGGGGTCGTCATTCACCCCCGATTGTAAGCCTAGGGCCGTGGGAGCGGCTCCTGGGCCGCCCGTGCCGCTCTCGGGCGAAGGCGCCGCGGTCGTCGGAGCGGGCTAGCCGCGCCGCTTGGCGCGCTCGAGCGTCAAGGTGCCGGTCTCGCGCTCATCGCCGCTGCGCAGCTCGGCATGCTTGCCCTTGAAAACGCCCTGGTCGAACTCACCCTGAAAAGTGAAGGTTCGGCGACCGCCCTCGTTCTTGACCACGCCGCTGAGCTCGCCCTGTTCGAGATCGCCCTGGGCGGTTCCGGTGTACTCGTGGTCCTGACCGTTGAAACGAAAGTAGAAGACGACGTTCCACTCGCTGCCGTCGGCGGGGGTGAAGATGGCCCGTAGCGGTTTGACCTTGTCCTGGAATCCAGACATGAAGTTGCCGGTCAGCGTTCGAGAGCTCTCGGTCTCCGCCGCCGGCTGAACGGAAGCGGGTAGGGCTAGAGCGGCGATCAGGACTATGGCGGCTGGCGTCATCGATGGGTCTCCCGAGTTGATCTGAAGTTGATCCGAAGTCGATCGACTACCCTGCAACACGCGTTCCGGTGCGGCGCGGCGGCGCGGTGCGTCTGCCCGCGGTGTGACTTTTGTAAATGTTTCTTCCGATTTAAATAGTTATGATTGCCAACCAGGAGGCAGTTCATGAATAGCGAACAAGAGATTGAGTCGGCTGCGCAGGCAGCTGCGGGGGAAGCGCGAGGGGACGATGAGCGCCGGCGAAGGGCCGAGTCGCAGCCTCGGCGCAAGCGGCCGTCACTCGACTCGGCCGTTCTGGCGGTCTCCTTGACGGGCGTGCTGGTGGTCTTCACCGCTCTGAATCTATCCGGCAACGGCCTTCTCCCCAAGACGCCGGAGCCGACCGAGGCACAGCTCCTCCAGAGCCTGGACGAGGAGCTCGAGCTGCTCGGCCTCGAGATCGAGGCCGAGATGGAGCTGACCGGCGAGCTTCCGGACATGATCGACTACATGGTGCCGCCGGCGTTCGAGGCGTGGAGCTACGAGAAGCTCAGCGCCGATTCCTATCGTCTGTCGCTGACGATTGGAGGCCGGACTCGTTCCACCGAGGCGCGCGTCTCGGTCTAGCCTGTTCCGCTCGCCTGCCTGAGGATCAGAGCTAGCCCGCGGGTTCGATCACGAAGATTACTTTGCGCCCGCGTATGACCAGATTGGCCTCGGGGTAGAGCATCGGGATCAGCGTCTTCATCCGGTGTTTGTTCGTATCGAGACGGACCGAGAAACCGCGCGCGACACCGGTGTTGGGGCGTCGGGGCTTGCCATTGTTGCGGACCCAGTTCTCCCAGTCGTACCAGATGCCTGCTTGCGATTGATTCCAGCGCATGCGCCCCTCGAGATAGCTGTTCATCTCGGGCGGTGCGACGCCGAAGCCCCGATCGCGGGGGAAGACGCCGGTGTCGGTGTGGTACTCGAAGAGATTCTGCCGAAAGAAGTGGAAGTCGGTGATGATGCGCTGGGCTTGCGCCTTCTGGAGTTGCAGCATGAGCGTCGGGATCAGGATATTGGCGATGATGCCCAGGATCGCGATCACGACCAGTAGCTCGATCAACGTGAACGCCTCAGTGCGGCGGACGCGGCGGCGGTGGCGGCGCGGGGTTCGGGTCTGGTCAGGCGATCGAAGCGGCTCGGGCTCGGTGGGCGGCCGGCTTTGGGTGGTTCTCATTTGTGGACTCCTTGGGATTGAAGGCGATCCTCTCGGACTCGAACCGCGCTAGCAGGTCGTTCTTGTTGACCGCTTTCTGGTATGCCTCGAGGGGTTCGACCTGACCGCTTTTGACCAAGGCGAGCAAGCTGTCGTTGAGCAGCAACATGCCCTGCGCACGACCGGTCTGCATCGCGGAGGCGATCTGAAACGTCTTGCCCTCGCGGATCAGGTTGGCGACAGCGGGCGTCGAGATGAGCACCTCGAACGCCGCTACGCGCCCGCCGCCGATCTTCTTGAGCAGCATCTGGGCGATGACCGCGTGCAGACTCTGGGCGAGCATGGTGCGGATCTGGCCTTGACGATCGGCGGGAAACTGGTCGATCAGGCGTTCGACCGTCGAGGCGGCGGTGGTGGTGTGCAGGGTGCCGAATACCAGATGGCCGGTCTCGGCGGTCTCGATGGCCGTCGACGTGGTCTCGAGATCCCTCATCTCGCCGACCAGAACGATGTCG
>JAJCXP010000274.1 GCA_029263375.1 Acidobacteriota bacterium
GCACCGCCGCGATCACCGGCTCGAGGAAGGTCCGCGCGACACGCATGGTGTAGAGCGTCGCGAGCACGAACAGACCCGTCAGCGCCAGGGAACGGATGTCGACCGGTCCGCGGAACATGTCCGTGAGCAGGGTCAGGTCGGGCCGGCTCTCGGTCTCGTCCTGAGGCTTGCCGTCTGTTGGCGAGTCGGCGCCCTCGTTCACCCGCCGCCGCCTACCCGCCCGTAGCTGGCCGGCTCGCCTTCGGCCGGCGTCGAGGCCTCGATGAACTCGCGGATGTGCTGATTCGACTGGACCAGGTCTTCGCTGCGCAGGTACATCATGTGGCCGCTGCGGTAGCCCTCGAAGCGCATCCGATCTGTCAGCCGGCCGCTGCGATCGAGGTTCCAGAGCACGTACTTCGCGGTGAAGTAGTCGGTCGCGCCGTCGTAGTAGCCCGACTGCACCATCGTGTGCAGGAAGGGGTTCTGGGCCATCGCCTGGCGCAGCTCTTCGGCCACGTCGTGCTCGTCGCGGCCCTCCCAGGGGTGGACCGGACCGAACAGGTTGTACTGCAGGTCGGTTGCGAAGCCGAGCTCGTCGCGGAGGTAGTGATTGATCGCCGGCGCGAAAGCGTGGTTCCAGGAGGTGAGCTCGGGCGGGTAGTCGTAGCGATCGCCGGCGTCCTTGCGGTCGACACCCAGGTAGCGCGAGTCGAGCCGGCCGATGGTGAAGCCCTGGTCGCGCAACAGCTCCTTCCAGAACGCCGAGGCGGGCACCGCCAGGTTGTGGTCGAGCACGAAGGCCTCCGAGAGCCCCGAGTAGCGCGCGACGTCGCGCGCGATCTCCGCGCGGACGTCCGCTCCCAGAAAGCCGCCCCGCGACAGGGCGGGCAGGTACTCGTCGAGGGTGAAGGTCTCGACCTCGGCGAGGAGGTCGTCGAGCTCGAGGCTCTGGAGATCTTCGTCGAGTTGCCCGTGGTAGTGCGCCGCGGCCGCATAGTAGGGGAGCTTCAGGACCGGCGAGCGTGGCGCCGGGCCCTCGGCGACCATCCCGAGACCGGTCGGCGAGACCAGGATCACGCCGTTGAGATACATCCAATGGCGGTTCTGGAGCTCTCCCGCGAGGCCGGACACGCGCGTGGTGCCGTAGCTCTCGCCGATCAGATACTTGGGCGAGCGCCAGCGCCCCTGGCGCGAGATGAAGACGTCGATCCAGTCCGCGAGATAGGTGATGTCCGCCTCGACTCCGAAGAACACCTCGCGGTCGACCTCGTCATCGAGCACCCGCGAGAAGCCGGTGTTGGCCGGGTTGACGTAGACGATGTCGGCCACGTCGAGGATCGAGTGGGGGTTGTCGCGCACGCCGTACGGCTGCACCGGGAATCCCTCGTCGTCGATCACCAGTAGCTTCGGACTGGTGTAGCCGAGGTGCATCCAGAGCGAGCCCGAACCGGGCCCGCCGTTGAAGGAGATGAAGATCGGCCGGCGGGTGTTGTCGTCGACGTCCGTCCGCTCGTAGTAGGTGTAGTGAAGCGCGGCGATCGTCATGCCCTTCTCGTCGTAGACCGGCTGAGCGCCGGTGGTGACGCGGTAGGGGACGCGCGCGCCGCGGATCGTCACCTCGGCGGTCTTGGTCAGCGTGAAGTCAGCCTCGAGCTCGCGCTTCGGTAGCTCGGTCTTCTTCGCGGCAGCCGCCATCTCGCTCTTGTCGGCCATCTCCTGTGCCGTGGCGGCCACGGTGGTGGAAAGCGCGATCAGCGGGATGAAAGCGGCAGCGGACAGAACCCGCCGGATCTGGAACGTCGCCATGAGAGATCTCCTGAATGGGTTGGAGCGCTCGCAACCAGTCGCGCGCGCCGATGAAGGCTAGCACGGGCGAGATCGGCTTCAAGCTAACGGGCCGGCGGCCATTCGGACGCCGGCCCGGGTACTGCGGGGAGTTCGCCTTGCGCTCATGGCGATCGTAGTGGTGACGCTCATACTTCGCGGCCTTGTAGAGATCCTCGGTCGCGCGCTCGAGATCGTGCGCGATTCCACGCACCTCCTCGAGCGGTGAGTAGCGGTGTTCCGCTTGCGCCGCGGTCGCGACCAGCGGCACCGCAAGTAGGAAGGTCGTCAAGGCCCCTGTCGCCAGGACTGACGCGAGCGCCAGAACGCGGGTTCCGTTACTCCTCGAGTCTCTGCCAGAGCACGTGCACGATCTTCCACTTGCCGTCGTACTTGGCGAGATGGAAGTAGTCGACCCCCCAGGAGGCGGTGAGCTTCGCGCTCGCGGTCTGGTTAAGCAGATCCAGGATCTCGACCTTCTTCGGGGCGTCCGCTGGAGCCCCGCCTTCGTCCTTGTAGTAGCCGCCGGCCAGCTCGACGAGCTGCTCGTAGGTCATCGGGATCACCTGCCACTCGTCCTCGGGAGAGCGTCGTGCGAAGCCGAATTTCTTGAGCTCCGGGTGAACGCTGCGCTCGATCAGTTCCGGCTTCACCTCGTAGACGCCCTCGACGTAGTCGAGCACCGCGCGTTCCACTCCTGAGCGATCGTCGGCGGTCTGGCCTGCGACGCTTGTAGCGCCGAGGAACAGGAAAGCGGCGAGAATACTGAACACTGTCTTCATCGTAGATCTCCTGGGCACGATCGGTTGCGGCGGCAGTCTACTCGACCGCGACCTCCGTCCGGTTCGTCTCCGGCGGGGCTCTATTCCAATCCCAACCGCTCGAGGAAGGACTCGTTCCCGTTGCCGTTGAGCTGCCAATAGGGAACGCGTAGCGTCCCCGTGAGCTCACCTCGAACGTCCGGACGGAGCTCCCAGCGCACGATCCGATGCGGGTAGGCCGCCTCGATGTGGAAGCGGCCCGAGCGCCCGTCTTCGACCTGCAGCTCGTAGACGCTCGTCGTGAAGGTGCCCGCGGGCACTTCGACCTCGACGGTGTCCGGTTGCCGCCGGATGATCGCGGAGGTCCAGGCGGTCTCGGTGTGGAAAAGCCGATTCACGAACGGGCTCGGAAGGAAGGGCACCTGCCGCGAGGCCCCGGGCGCCAGGAACTCGCCGCGCAAACCGCGTAGCAGAACAAACAGGTTGTCCTCGGCTACGCCGCCCGCGGGGCGGGGGAGCTCGTACTCGCCGGACTCGCCCTCGAAGTAGCTCGAGAGATCTCCGCTCACGCGATCTTCCCTGAAGATCCGTTCCTCGTAGATGTGGCCACACCATTCGGCGCTCGAGAAGCTGATCTTGGAGATCGCGAAGTCGCTACTTCGACTGAACACCGAGACCATCGTGTTGTAGTCGTAGATCCCGGTCTGGAAGTCGCGGACGAAGTTGAGCTTGAGGACCTCGTCGATGTCATCCGGGTGGTGGACGGGGTGGTCCGCTTTCACTCGGGTCGACTGGCGGAAGGGCTCGGTGACGAAGATCATCACCGCCGTGCCGTCGCGCTCCTGGCCGTAGCGGTCGATGGTCAGCCGGTAGCCGTCGATCTCGGCCTTGCCGTCGCGCCAGTGGGAGTCGAAGGTGTCAGAGGCCGCCGCGACCGGCAGGACAGTAGTGATCAATAGAGCAATGAGGCAGAATTTCATCGTCGTCTCCTGGTAGATCCTTCAGGCACAAGCGCCTTCACGAGCCGCGGCGTCCCTGTAGGTTTATTCGTCGCAGCCGAGCCAGAGGTTCTCCTGTGGTCCGGTGCGCCGAGAGGTGTCGCCCAGATCAGGCCCGGACCGAGCTCACCAGGAATCTCCGTCCAGGCGCTCGTAGGTGAAGTAGTACCCGAGCTCGTTCCAGGTCTCTCCGCCGTCGTCGGAGCGATGGAGTCGCTTGGTGAACGAGGTCTCCGTGATCGAAAGGTCAGATTCGCGGTAGAGGAAGTCGCCGTCCTGAGCGTAGCCGCCGCGGTTGGAGATTACGAACACGCCGTCCTGCACGCGTGCATCGAAGGTTACGTGCCGGTTCTTCTTCGGGTTGTGGAAGCTCAGTGCGAACCGGCCCAAATCGTCGTCCCAGGTGATGATGTTGATGCTGTAGAAGTCGTCCGGATCGTTCACGTGGTGCTCGACGACCAGCCCATAGCCGTCGAACAGGTAACGCCCTTCCATGAATGAAGTGGCCTTGACCGGCTGGAATTCGCCGCTCTGGTTCCGGACATAGGTCGTCACCTTCCACCGGCCCACCAGGTAGTCGAGCTGCTCGAGCTGCGCGGGCGCGTCGTCGTTTCGTGCTCGTAGGCCGCTACGTTGGTCCGCGCTGGACCAGGCGAGCGAAGCGATCGCGGTGAAAGATGCCAGCACGATCGTGGCTGTTCTGATGTGATGCCTCATGCCCCATCCCAGGCCAGGGAGATCTCGCCTCGCGGCCTACTCTACCGGTGGCGGCATCCAAGGGCGGGAGCGCATGGGAATCGCTCCGAGCAGCGTCGCTGTAGGCGGCGGTGCGAGCACCGAGGCGCATACGATTGCGTCATGAGCCGAAGCTCATGGCGGAAGCGCATGGGAATCGAACCCACCGGCCCCGAGGATCCCTCACGACCCAGACGGTTTTGAAGACCGCGGGAGGCACCAGCCCCCGAGCGCTTCCGCGGCGCATACTGTAGCTCAGTACGGCCGGGGACGGCCATCGAGGTACGATGCGGCTGATGCGGCTAGGAGTGGCAACCTGCCGGAGGCTCCCCGAGCCCCAGCCGGACGACGCGTTGATGCTCGAGCTGCTCGCCGGCGTCGAGGTCGTTGCCATGCCCTGGGACGACCCCACCGCTTCCTGGGCGAGCTGCAACGCGGTACTCGTCCGGTCGCCCTGGGACTACCACGAGCGCGTCGACGAGTTCGTGACCTGGGCCGCTCGAGTCGAGGCCGCCGGCACGCCGCTCTTGAACCCGGCGTCGCAGATCGCCTGGAACTCGCGCAAGACCTACTTGAAGGAGCTCGAGGCGGCCGGAGTCGCGACCGTGCCGACACTCTGGCTGGAGGGCGACGATCCGGCCGATTGGCCGGGGCGGATCGACCGCGCCGGCTGGGAGGACGTGGTGCTCAAGCCGATCGTCGGCGCCAGCAGCTTCCTGACCTGGCGGGCGAGCCGGGCGCAGGCGGTGGCCGACGCCGACCGTCTAGCTCGGCTGGCGACCCACGGCGGCGCGCTGGTTCAGCCGTTCGTTGCTGAAGTGATCACTGAGGGCGAATGGTCCCTGATGTATTTCGAAGGGCGGTTCAGTCACGCCGTGCGCAAGCGGGCGCGGGTGGGGGAGTTCCGGGTTCAGAGCGAGTTCGGCGGCAGCGAGACCGCGGATACGCCGCCGGCCGA
>JAJCXP010000275.1 GCA_029263375.1 Acidobacteriota bacterium
TCGATCCGGAAGCCGCCGGAGAGCTGATCGCGGCTCACGATCCTGGCGTCGGCAGCGCCTGGCGCCGGCGCTACGAGAGCTGGATCTCGATCCGCACCGAGCAGTTCTTCCTGCTGCCGGCGATCGAGCTGGCCGAGGCGCACGCGAGGCATGGCGCGGGGACCTACCTCTATCGCTTCGACTTCCGCGCGCCGCTCTGGAAGAGAACGATCGGCAGCTGTCACGGCATCGAGCTCGGGCCGGTCTTCGGCAGCTACCGGCATCCGCTCCTACGGCTGCTCTACGGCGACGGCACCTCGATCCGGCGGTTGTCGGCCGAGCTCGACTCGACATGGCTCCAGTTCGCACGGCACGGCGTTCCGAGTTGGCCGGGCGGCCCGACGTGGAGTCGGTTCGACGATCGCGAACGACTCACCATGATCCTCGACTCATCCTCGCGGGCGGCAGCAGGTACCGCGCTCGACCACCGAGCGCTCTGGGGCGGGTCTTCGGCTGTTTCGGCCCGCTGATCGGCCGCGGTCTTGAACCGGTGGCCGGCGACCTTGCGACCGGCGTGAACCGTTCGGTGCCTGACCGGTACCTACAGACCGTTACCTGAAAACGTGGGAACTCTCCAGAAAGGGGATGGTGAATGAGCGTTTGTTCGAGGATTCTTCTGACGATCGGGTTCACCCTGGTGCTCAGCGGCGCGGTGCTCGCGGCGCCGCTCGAAGAGCTCGGCGACGAGGGCGTCAATCAGTGCACGATCGACTTCGACACGATCTGCCCGGACACCTCACCGGCTTGCAACACCAAAGCACGCGGCGGCTCCGGATGCGTGGTCGACGGACTACCGTTCTGCTACGACTCGGGCATGTTCTCGTATCGGATCAATGCCGGAGACAAGGCCGAGTTCGTGGTGCGACTGCCGGTTGACGAAATCGAGGTCTTCTTCGCCCAGGCGGGCGCGGGCGCTGGCGGCCGGATGGCGTTCTTCGATGAGAACGGCCTCCAAGTCGGCGCGCCGATCACCACCAACGGCATCTGCGCAGACCTCATGCCGGCGACCCAGATCGTCACCTTCGAGACGCCGGTCAAGAGAGTCCGCGTCCGGGCGATCGACACCGACGTCTACGTCGATTCGCTCACCCTGACTCGTAACTAGCCTGATCTTCTCACCCCATCGCAAGTGATGGGGTGAGAAGGTCAGGCTAGCCCTCCCCTCACGCGCCGGCCGGGTGCTCGGTACGACTTGCCAGGTAGATCACCTGCGCTCGGTCGGCGCGTTTTCTTCTCGCCACGCTAGAACCGTTCGGCCAGCCGCTCGAGCGCCGAGGTCAGATCGGGCTTGCAGTCGAGCACCGCCGCCATCGGATCTTCCTTGAGCCGCTTGAGCCGGGTCGCTGCGTTCTTGATGTGGAAGCGGGCTGGCGACAGCTTGGCGTTGAGCTCGGTCCAGCGCAGCGGCATCGACACCGTTGCGCCCGGTCGCGAGCGCACGCAGAACGGCGATACCAGCAGTTTGCCGTAGCCGTTCTGGATGGTGTCGATGTAGATCTTGCCCTTCCGCGCCCGCGGGGTACGGGCGATGCTGCAGATCTCGCGGTGGTCCTTGACGATCAGGCGCGCGATCAACTCGGAGATCTGCCGCGACTGCTGGTAGGTGCAGGCGCCACCGAGGGGGATCAGGACGTGCAGGCCACTGGCGCCGCTGGTCTTGACGAAGCACTCGAGCTCGATCTCGTCGCACAACTTGCCGATCTCGCGCGCCACCTTGACCGCACTCGAGAACGGCGCGTCCTTGGCGTCGAGGTCGAGGATCGACCAGTCGGGCGCCTGGAGAGCGCGCACCCGGCTCGACCAGAGGTGGAGCGGGATCGTCCCCAGGTTGGCCAGGTAGAGCAGGGTCTCTGCGGTGTCGCAGATGAAGTAGCGGGTCTCTTTGCCGGAGTCTTCCGACCAGATCGACTCGGTCCGGATCCAACTCGGCGTGAAGTCAGGGATGTTCTTCTGGAAGAACGATTTGCCGTTGATGCCGTCGGGGTAGCGGGTGAGCACCACCGGCCGATCCTTGAGGTAGGGCAGGATCCAGGGCGCGATCGCCTTGTAGTAGCCGACCAGGTCGCCCTTGGTGTAGCCCTCGTCGGGCCAGAAGATCTTCTTCGGGCGGGTGATCTGGACGTCGGGCACCGGATCGCGGGTCTCGACCGGCGTGCCCTCCTCGGGCTCGGGCGGCAGATCGTCGCGCGCGCATTCGGACACCTGCTTGTCGTCGCGGAAGCGCACGAACACCGGGTGGCGCAGCTGCCCAGCCTCGGTCCACTCGGTGTACCGGACCTCGGCCACCAGCCGAGGCTCGACCCAGACGTGCTCTTTGCCCTTGGGGGTCGCTCCGTCGAACGCCGGGCCGGGGCGCTTGGCCGGCGCCAGCCACCCGTGGATCTCCTCGAGCTGGGCGTCGTTGAAGCCGGTGCCGACCCGGCCGGCATAGAGCAGCTTGGTCCCCGACATGTAGCCGAGATGAAGCGCGCCGAAGCCGACCCGCGAGCCCTTGGGTTCGGTGAACCCGACTACCGCGAAGTCGCCGGCGCGGGCGGCGCGGATCTTCTGCCAGTTGGCCGAGCGGCCGGCGCGATAGATCGAGGACGCCTTCTTGGCGACCACCCCTTCGAGCCCCGCCTGGAGCACCTGGTCGTAGAGCGCCTCGCCGCGCTCCTCGACGTGATCGGCGAAGCGGATCGGGCCGGCGGCCGGCAGCACCTGCTGGAGCAGTCGCTTGCGCTCGATGAGCGGCAGACCACGTAGATCGAAGCCCTCGAAACCGAGCAGATCGAAGACGAAATAGACGGCGGGCAGACGCACCGCGGCGCGCTCGATGTCACGCCAGCGCGTCAGCAGAGCGCGCTTCTGCAGGAGTTGAAAGCTCGGGCGCGCCTCGTCGTCGAGCACCACGACCTCGCCGTCGAGGACCAACGAGCGGTAGGGCAGCGAGGCGAGCGCGCGCGCCAGATCGGGGAAGATCGCGGTGGCGTCCATGCCGCTGCGGTACTGCAGCCGGACGACCTCCTGGGTGGTCGTGCCGCCCGATCGGTCGGTGGCGGCGAGCACGCGGTAGCCGTCGTACTTGAGTTCGAACAGCCAGTCTTCGCGGCTGAACGGCGCGTCCCGGAGCTGCGCGAGCATCGGCTTGGTCCTGGTCGGATCGACCCGGCGTTTGCGGGCGCCGAGCGCCTCGATCTGCTCTCGAATGTCAGTCGCCCGATCGGCGCCCTCGCCGAGCTCCTGGACCGTGAGACCGGAGAATACCGACTCGGGCGGCAAGTCTTCGACCGTCTCGCCGGTCGCGCCGCCGTCCGGCTTCTTGATCAGCAGCCACTCCTTCGGGTCGCGGGAGGTCTTGACCAGGGTGAACATCCCGCGCAGCTTGTAGCCGCGCAGCTCGAACAGCAGCTTGCCGGTGTCGACGCCTTCCTCTGGGTCCAGGTGGTGTACGGACAGCCCCCGGTCCCAGACGATCATCGCGCCGGCGCCGTAGTTGCCCTTCGGAATCACCCCCTCGAAGTCGCCGTACTCCATCGGGTGATCCTCGGTCAGCACCGCGAGACGCTTGTCGGCAGGGTCGAGCGACGGTCCCTTGGGCACCGCCCACGACTTCATGACGCCGCCGATCTCGAGCCGCAGGTCGTAGTGCATGCGCGTCGCGTCGTGCTGCTGGACCACGAAGAGCCCCGGCCGCTCGATCCCATCGCCGCCGAACGGCTCGGGCGTGCCGCCCGCCGAGCGCTTCTTGCGGTAGGTCTCGAGCTTCGAGCCGGGGGATTTCGGGTGTGGCATCAGGCAGAGAGAGGCTCGCGATCTCGTCGATCTTAGTGCAGGGCCTCTGCGTGGTCGGTCGGAGCAAAACGGCCGTCGGCTCTCGAGGCCGCCGACAGCGCCTCGAGCGCTAGGTCACGTGGACGGACGCGGATCGCGTGGATCTTGAATCGGCCCTGCGTCATCAGCGGACCATAGAGGACCATAGAGGATCAGGATAGCGCCTGAAAGCGTTAGGCTTGGGTGGTGACGGGACGGAGCCGCGGAGCGGCGCGATGGGTGGCTTGGATGGTCGCGGTGGTGCTGTCGACCGCCTCCGGCGTGGTTGCCCAACCGCTCGGCGTGCGCGGAGAATCCGAGGAATCCAAGGAATCCATGGAATCCATGGAATCCAAAGCACCCGAAGGGCCGAGCTTCTGGTTCTGGACCGGCGACCTGCGGGTCCGGGGAGACTGGCTGTCGCGAGGTGGCGCGCCGGGCGAGTCACGCGGGCGGATCTCGGTCCGGCCGGGAGTGATCTGGGCGGCCAGCGAGAGCCTGGAGCTGGGCGCCGCCGTTCGCGCGTCGGCCGCCACCCAGGACGCGATCCCGGGCACCGACAACGAAGAGGCGGACGGCATCCGCCTCGATCAGGCGTTCCTGCGCTGGCTGCCGAGCAGCCGATCGACGCTCACCGTTGGCAAGGCCGAGAATCAGCTCTGGTTGACGCCGATGGTCTGGGACCTCGACCTGCGTCCGGTCGGGGTCGCTTACAGCCATGAGCGCGGGGTCCGGGCGTTCGACTCGATCCGCCTGGTGGCCGCGCTTTACGAGGGCGACCACCGGTTCGAGGACGAGTCCCGGATCGCGGCGGTGCAGGCGGCCTGGTCGATCCGGCAGGGTGCGGCCTACGGCGGTGAGTTGGCCGTCGCCTTCCTGCACTTCGACGACCTCGAGCGCCTGACCAGCAGCCCGCTGGTGCGCACGAATCGAGTCGCGAGGGGACGTCTGCAGAGCGATTTTGAGCTCGTTGATCTTCAGGCCGCTGCGCGCGTGCCGCTCGCGCGGGGCGCGCTCGAAGCGCGTGTGAACCACGTCGTCAACCTGGGTGCCGACCGCGACGATCGGGCGACGCGCTTCAGCCTGAACTGGGCGCCGGAGTCCGATTCGGCGCGCTTCGAGGGTGGTCTCGCCTACCAGAGAATCCAGCGCGACGCGGTGGTCGGTGCATTCAACTCGGACGACTGGTGGTTCCATTCCGCGGTGCGCGGCGCCAACGCCTGGCTGGGCTTCCGCCCCCGCCGCGACCTCGCGATCCGCCTCTCGGGCTTCTCCGAGCGCGCCGATGATCGGACTGTCCGGTTCGAGCGGCTGCTACTCGACCTCGAGCTGGTCTGGTAGGCCGGGAGGCCACGGCGCCTTCAGGCGCGCAGGCGCTCGAGCTCCTCGAGCAGCGCCGTGGCGCTCGGGTAGCGGTCGTCGGGGTTGCGCCGCAGGCAGCGGGTGACGACCCGCTCCAGGGCCTGGGGCGCGTCGAGGCGGATCTCGCTCAGCGGCGGTGGTTCTTCGTCGAGACGCTGGAGCATGCGCTGGGTGGGTGTCTCTGCGTCGAACGGTCGCTTGGCGGTGAACGTCTCGTAGATCAACAGGCCGAGAGCGTAGATGTCTGAGCGCGGCGTCGGCTCCTTGCCCTCGACCTGCTCCGGAGCCTGGTAGTCGGGCGTGCCGATGATCATGCCGGCCTCAGCGTCGTCGAGAGCGCTGTCGTCGGTCGGCCGAGCGATGCCGAAGTCCATCAACTTGGCGTTGCCGCTCGCCTCGACCAACACGTTGCCCGGCTTGATGTCTCGATGCACGATCCCCTCGGCATGGACGGCGACCAACCCGCGGCAGAGCTGCCGCGCCAGGTGCATGCCGGCCGAGATGGGCAGTGGGCCGCGCTTGCGTAGCAGATAGCGCAGGGTCACGCCGCGCACATACTCCATGCTGATGAAGGGCACGCCGTCGACGTTGCCGAAGTCGTACGTCCGCAGCACGTTCGGGTGGGTGATTCTGCGCGCCAGCTTGAGCTCCTCCTTGAGCTGCTGCCACTGGGGTTGGCCGCGCAGCTCGCGCTTGAGGGTTTTGAGGGCGACCAGGTCGTCGAGCGCCAAGTCGCGCGCCTTGTAGACCACGCCCATCCCACCCTCGCCGAGCACCGCGAGCAGCTCGAAGCGCTCGCCGAAGCGCTCGGGCTTGCCGGCGGCAATCGTCGACTCGTCTTCGGGCTCGCCGCCCCCTTCCGCGGGCGAGAACGCGAGCGTCGGTTCGTCGTTGGAGACCGCAGGCGCCGCCCGCAGCGGCGCGGCGGTGTCCGGCATCGAGCGCGAGATCTTGGCCAGGTAGTCGATCATGTCGCGCGTCTCGCGCAGCTCCCCCAGCAGCTGGTTGAAGGCGTCGGCCAGCTCTCCGACTTCGTCCTGACGCTCCACCCGGACTTCGGTATCGAAGCGGCCACCCACGGCCAACCTGGCGGCCTCCGACAGCCGCGCCACCGGCTCCAGCGCCCGACGGGTGAGCCAGAGCAAGGCGGTGGCGGCGAGCAGCATCGCCACCCACCCGGTCACCGCGATCGTGCGGCGCATGGTCCGGAACGGCGCCATCTGGGCGTCCATCGAGACCAGCGACAGCACCCGGGCGGTCGAGCTTCCGGAGCCGTCAGCGAGCGGATGCTCGACGGCGATCCAATCGCGTCCACCCAGGGTGAGCTCGAGCTGCGCGCCCGCGCTCGTCTCAGTAGCCGCGGCCAGCTGCGCCATCAGCTCCTCGTTGGACGCGTCGTCGAGCGTCGAGGCCACGATCCGGACGGCGCCGGGTCTGCCGGCCAGGAAGACGACCTCGGTGCCCCCGATCTGTTGCATCTCGAGCGCCGCGAGATCATCGATGGCGTAGCCGGCGATCAGGAACCCGGTCAACGCGGCCCCGGCCGACAGCGGCACGGCGACCGCATAGTAGAGGTTGTCGCGCTCGCGCCAGATGCCGTAGGCCTCGAACTCCTCGAGTGCACCCCGGACCAACGGCTCGTCCGACAGGTCGGCGCCGAGCGCCGTCGGACCACCCGTGCGGGCCAGCACCCGGCCGTCCGGATCGAGAGCTACCGCGAAGTCGAAACCCAGGTCGGTCTGGCGCTCCTCGAGAAGGTCGACGATCGACAGCGCGTCGCCGCTCACCGCGGCCTCGGCAAAGTAGGCCGAGACGTACGGGTCGCTCACGAACAGGCGCGCGATCAGGCGTAGCTGTTCGAAGCGTCGATCCTGGAAGCCACGCTGCACCCGGCTCGCTCGAGTGAGCGCCTCGCGCACCGAGTCGTCCGCGGCCCGCGCTGCGATCCAGCCCGAGACGCCGACCGCGATCAGTACCGCCAGCGCCACGATCGACGCGGCCAGCAGGAACACGCGACCGGCGAGTGATTGCGCGAAGGTGACCATCGGGATCAGTAGGCGCGACGCCGGTCGTTGGCGTACGGCTTGCCGAACTTGTTGGCGTGCCGCGGCACGCGCGCTCGGTCGATGGTGAGGTCGACGGCCACCGGCCCGGTGCTCCCTTCGATCGCCCGCGACCAGGGCTCCGACCGGTCGTGCCAGACCGTGAGCCGGCCGCCGCCCGGGGGCAGGCCGGTCAGCTTGAACGACCCGTCCACCCCCACCCGGGCGAAGTGCGGCGTGTCGACCACCAGCACGTAGGCGACCATCGAGTGATGGACGTTGCAGAACACCCGGACCACACCGGGCTGCTCGAACATGACCGCTTCGCCCTCACCCGAGCGGTAGAGCCCGAGATCGAACTCGTTCGGCGCGGAGACCGAGAAGACGTTGTGCAGGATCGGATCACGATTCGGAAAGCGCACGCTGCTGCCGGGAGTCGCGACGGCGACGCGGGGCACGAACTCCTTGCGCTGCATGGCGACGTCGACGGCGGTCGGCGACGTGTCTCCAGAGCTCGAGTCGGGCTCGAAGTACACGATCGTGGCGGCGGCGATCGCGGCCGGAGACTCCGCGGGCTCGACGCCGTCCGCGACCCGGACTGAGCCGGTCAGCTCCCAGGCCTGAGTGACTGTGGGCGCGGTCGCGCACAGGACCACCAGGAACGCGATACGAAACTTCACTTGCTGTCGCCCAACCTTTCGAGGCGAATCATACCGGTACGGGTGGGAGAGGCGCATGCCTGGCAGAGCCAGTATCGCCGCGACCTGCAGAGCTCAGGGCGTCGCGTCGTCTGGACGCAGGTCGAACGCCGCGCCGCCGAAGCCGCTCGTCTGCCGGCGCGCGTACCGGGCATCCATGACCCAACCTCGCTCCAACTCGCCGTCCGAACTTCCCTCCAGCCAGGGGAATCGCGTCCAGCGTCGGAATCCTGGGATCTGTCCGCTGTCGATGACCTCCTGCCAGGTGGAGGTGGGTCGAGCCGCCGCGAGGCGTCGGCTCTCGAGAGCGAGCGTGCCGTCGCCGAGCCAGTCGTAGGCGCCGTATCGGTACTCTCGGCCGGAGCCGACCACCACGTCCCACCGGAAGGGGTTCGCGGGCATCGGGCCCACCATCAGCTCACGAACCTCGATCTGCTGGCGAGCGAGGTCGGCGCGCACTCGGCTCACCGTCAGGCCGTGGAGCAGGAGCAGCGCCGCGATGTACGCCGCGCCAACGACCAGGCCCGCCGCCGGCAGAGCGGTGGCCAGCCTTGGATTCGAGGGTGGCGACACCATGGCGGCCAGCCACAGCGCCACGATCACGACTCCGGCGAGCGGCAGGAAGCCGGGCGCACGACTCGCGACGACCAGCAATAGCGGCGCCGTGAACGCCGCGACGCCGATCGCCAGCCGCAGGCTCCGGCGCCGGCTCAGCAGCCAGAAGCCGCCCAGGATCAGCCAGAGCCAGGGGTCCATGATGAAGACCGAGTCGCCGTAGTACCAGGTGTCGCTGAACGGCATCCACCAGCGCATGCCGTAGGTGTTCAGCCAGTCGAGCGCCGGGTGGGTCCAGACGGCCAGGTAGGAGAGCGCCGCGATCCGGCCGGGGGAGAAGCCGGCGCGCTCGTCCGGCGGTCGGCGCCGGTTCCAGAGCCACAGGATCGCGACCAGGAGCGCCGGCAGGACGATCAGCGCCGGCACGCCGTGGGTCCAGCCGCGTCGGAAGCCGAGGGCGGCGTCGCTGCCGTGGACGTAAGACAGGACATCGAGGTCCGGCAGGTTGGCGCCGATCACCAGGGCCGGCGTCGCCAGAGTGGTGCGCTGGCCGAGGCGGGTTGCCGCCAGGGCGGCGCCGACCAGGGTGTGGGTGAGGGGGTCCATGCGGGCGAGGGCGCGAAGCGACGACGAATCATACCCGGGCAGTGAGTCGGTCTATTACATCAGGACGCCATCGGATCCAGCGAGCGAAAGGCCTCCCGGAGCTGATCGTCGCTCAGGAGATCGAGCTGCGGCAGCAGGGGAAGGCTCGAGTCCAGGCCGTCGATCGTGGTGCGATGCCGTTCCATCCATTGGACGAGGCCCTCCATGATGCGCTGGTTGGCCGTCCCGTGAGCGGTGCCGTCGCCGATGTTTCGGCTCAAGATTCCATTGTCGATCGCCAGGAACGGGGCCGACGAGAAGGCGATTTCCGAGAGCTTGGCGCGATACTCCTTGGTCGCGGAGCTGCGCAGGGAGTTCCCGGCCTGCCGGGCATCGATGGCGTGTCTTCCTTCGTGGGCGATGATGCTCGATTCGAAGTCGATACGCTCGACCTCGGCGATGAAGGCGAGGCGTAGGTCAGCGCCCTCGAGTCCGCCGGCCTCGAGCTCTGCCCGCACCCGCTCCGTGGCTTCGAAACCGACCCGGAGTGCGAGGCCAGGGAGGTAGCCGGCGGGGTCCTTCCGTGCCAGCTCGAGATCCATCGCCGCGTGTCTGGCGATCTCCTCCTCCGCTTCGGTACGCAGCTTCGGATCGGTGATGCGCTCCCAATTCTCTACCCCAGCCCCCGCGTAGGCTGGACGAATCTGGGTGATGACGGGGTTGTCAGCCCAGCCGCCGACGTTGGCCCTGCCGTCCCAGAACCAGCTCGAATATCCGTTCGACACCATGAGATCGAGTGCGATGAAGTTGAGTGTCGCCTTTTGACCGTACTGCTCGACCTGGTAGTCCTCGTCGATGACGCGGTGTCCCATGTGCAGACCGAAGTGGCCGTTGGCGGTCTTGAGCTCGATCTGCGTGCCGAAACGTCGGCCCAGCTCAGCCGCGAAGGCCGAGCTCGAGAACTGAGGTGGTTCCTGCGGCCAGTGGAGTCGGGGCCATAGGGCCGCCGCCTCCCGCTCGAGATCGCCTCTATAGCGCGTCGAGTCGCCGGCGCCAGCGGCCGATGCCCGGTAGAAGGCGCTCGTGATCCTGTCGATCGCGGCGAGGTAGTCGGTGTAGGCCAGGATGTCCCGGATCCCTGGATCTGGCGGGGTGTCGGTTGCGTGGCCCAAGCTGGCGAGTAGCGCTGCCGACCTGAACATCCGAGAGCCGGCGAGCGCCTGAACGAGCTCCGTCCTCGTCCCCTGGGCGGGCATCTCACCGTTCCAGTCGGGGGTCAGGCGTGCAAGCGTGAGGCCCGGCCGCTCCAGTACGCCGGTCGGCACAGTGCCCGGCGCGACGTGGAAGTAGGAGTTCCACGCATCGAGCACAGCGGAGCCTTTGCCGAGAATGAGCGCCAGCTCGAGGCCGACGAGAGAGGGGTCGAGCACGCCAGGACGCACGTCGAGAACCGAGCGAATCCGCCCGAAGGCGTCTGAGAGAAGCTCGTGGTCGACCTTGTCTACTTCGCCCCGGAGGATGGCTGCGGACGCACTCTCGAGTACGGCCCAAGCGAATTCGGTGTCGGCTTCCACACGCTCTATCGGTGTTCCGCTCGACGCCGCGGCCCGCTCTGCCGCGGCTAGTGCTCGCGCGTAGTCTCCGTGCTCGCGCTCGATCCTGGCGAGCGTCAGGAGCGCCGACACTCTCTCGCCCTCTATCTCTTCGGCCCCGCTCAGTAGCTTTCTGGCTCGGCCGATGTCCTGCTCGAAGAGGACGGCGAATCTGGCCAGTTGACTGCCCGCCTTCGCGCGGTCCCTATCGGTCGAATCGCGGTCGGCCCATACGTGCTCGTAGATAGCGGAAGCCTGTGCGAGGTCGAAGCGAAAGTAGGCGGTCTCGGCCGCCTCGACGGAGCCGGGAGACGTCCCGTTCGGGGCATGGGACTGCGGTCGCGAGCACGCTGGATTGACAGCGATGAGAACCGCGGCGAGGAAGGCTGCCGGTACCCGGAGTGGCGTGGTCATCAAGCGGCGCTCCATTCGAGCTTTCGCGCCGCTTCTCTGAGCTCGCGCGGGTCGTAGACGTAGCGGATCTCGACCAGGCGGTCGTCGTCTCTCTGCCGAGCCGAGAGAGATCCCCAGATCCGCGGCGGCAGCAACAACAGGTCGGCCTTGACGGCGTCAATCTCCTTTACGGGGTCTTCGAGAACCTGCACCCCAAACGGCAGCGCGTCGGCGGGCAGCACCACCGAGAGGTCGGCGGCAACCGCTTCGGCGGTCGGCTGATCCCGCTCGCAGAGGGTCAGCGTGAAGTCCTTCCGGCCTTTCAGGCGCCGCTCGACCTCGGAACGGAGCTCGGGCGCCGGAGCGATTGGAACGAAGCAGGTCTTGGCGAGGCGGTCGGGCCACCGGAGGCGCACTTCGTTGTAGTGAAAGTGAGTGGCGACGAGATGGTCGCCAGGAAGGTCTCCCTCTCGTTCGTAGCACCACGGTAGGGCACGGACATCCCAGCGAGACTCGATCTGCCGGGCGAGATCCTCGCATTGGTGCTCGCTGCACTCGAGCGCGTAGACCGTGGGGCGGGGCCTCTCGCTCGTGTCCCGAGTGAGCTTGCTGGCGAGCTGGGTGGCCGAGAGCCCGAAGTCGGTTTGGGCCCGGGCTCGGACCTCTGCGAGGAAGCGCTCGAGGTCGCTAGTGTGGGAGTCGGGTTTCTCGGCCGTGCTTCGGACGCCGACCACGCGAGTGCCCAGCGGCCCGCGAAGCTCGACCAACCCGTCGCGCGCCAACTCTGCGTAGGCGTGACGCACGGTATGAAAGTTGACGTCCCACTCCCTGGCCGCCGCTCGGAGAGGCTCCAGGCTGTCGCCGGCAGCCAGCTCGCCGCGCTGGATCCGGGTGCGAATGAGTTGGGCGATCTGGTGGTAGAGGGGTATTGGGCTGTTCGGGTCGATCTCGGACACGATCTAATGATATAGATCATACAAACAACAGTCAACACTTCTGAAGTGCGCCGGCCTTCCGTCGAAAGCCTTTTGTTCATGGGAGTTATGCTAATATCCACCCACTATGCCAGCCCGATCGATCGCCTCCGGCACCATCTCCTTCGGCCTAGTGGCCATCCCGATCAAGCTCTACACGACCACCGAGGGCGCGAAGAGCGTGAGCTTCAACATGGTCCATCAGAAGTGTGGATCGCGGGTGAAGTACCGCTACTACTGTCCGACCGACGAGGAGTTCGTGGAGCGCGACGAGCTGGTCAAGGGCTACGAGTTCACCAAGGGCCAGTTCGTGCTGTTCACGCTCGACGAGCTCAAGGCGCTCGAACCGGATCCGACCAACGCGATCGAGATCACCGAGTTCGTGCCGCTCGAACAGGTCGACCCGATCTTCTTCGAGAAGACCTACTACCTCGGCCCCGACAAGGGCGGCGGCAAGCCGTACAAGCTGCTCGCCCAGACCATGCGCGACACGAACCGGGCGGCGCTGGCGATGTACGCGGCGCGCGGCAAGAACTACCTGGTGCTCTTGCGTCCCTTCAAGGAGGGACTCGT
>JAJCXP010000276.1 GCA_029263375.1 Acidobacteriota bacterium
CTGGGGGCTGTTCATGGTCTTCGGCGTGCTGGTGGCCGCGTACATCCTCTGGATGTACTGGGTGGAGCGCGAGCGATGACCATCCAGCTGACCGTCTTCCTGCTCTACTTCGTGGTGCTGTTCGTCATCGGCTGGATGGCGATGCGCTCCACCCAGAGCGAATCGGACTACTGGATCGCCGGCGGCAAGCTCGGCTGGCTGGTGGGCGGCGCCACCCTCGCAGCGACCCACTGCAGCGCCGGCACCTTCGTCGGCACGGTCGGCGTCATGCACTCCGTCGGATGGTCGTTCGGCTGGCTCGTGCTGTTCATACCGGTCTCCTACTGGTTCCTGGCCGCGGTCCTGGCCCCCCGATTCACCCGCCAGCGCGAGCTGACGCTGCCGGCGTTCATCGAGACCCGCTACTACAGCAAGGGCGTCCGAGCGCTCGCGGCGATCATCATCCTGGTCGCCACGGTGGTCTACATCCAGGCTCAGATCGTCGCTGGCGGACTCATCGCCAACGTCATCCTCGGAGTGCCGACCCAATGGGGAATGATCGGCTTCACCGCGATCCTGATCGGCTACACGATGGTCGGCGGCATGATCGCGGTGGTCTACACCGATCTGGTCCAACTGGTGGTGATGACGCTGGGCGCGATCCTGGCTGTGCCGCTCGCGCTGCGCTCCCTGGGCGGGCTCGGGGAAACCCTGCGCTACGCCGAAGTCGTCAACCCGCTCGCCTTCAGTTGGGACTCGATGGCTCCGAGCCTGCTGTTCACGATCGCACTGGCGTTTTCCCTCGGAACGGTCGCCACCCCGGAGAAGCTGGTGCGGCTCTACGCCATGAAGGACATGCGAACGATCCGTCGCGGTGTGCTGGTCGCGATCGTCTTCGCGACCGGCATCAACCTGCTGGTGTTCGTGCTCGCCCTCGCCAGTTCGGTGCTCTTCCCGGTGCTGCCTACCGGAGATCTGGCGATGCCGTTGATCGCTCGCGCTGCGGTGCCGCCGTTTCTCGGCGCGCTGCTGCTGGCGGCGATTACCGCCGCCATGATGTCGACCGTCGACTCGCTGCTGATCGTCGCCGGATCGGCGCTGGCGCATGACATCTACGGCTCGTACGTCTCGACGTCCGCATCGCCGCGGAGCCGTTCGATCATCAACCGTGCCGGCGTCGCGCTGGTCGGTACCGTGCCACTGCTGCTGCTGCTTTCCGGGGTCGGCGAGGGCGAGCTGGTGCAGTTCATCGTGCTGCTCTTCACCGCCCTGATGGGCGCGAGCTTCTTCGCGCCGGTGGTGCTCGGCGTGTTCTGGCGTCGCGCCACGCGCGAGGGCGCGGCCGCCGCGATGCTTGGTGGCGTGAGCGCGACCTTTCTGTGGAAAGCGTTCGGACCCGCGACCATCGATCCGGTCCTTCCGGGCTTCGTCTGTTCGACCTTGCTGCTGCTGGTGGTCAGTCGCCTGACCCCGCCTCCCCCATCCGAGGCTCTGGCGCCCTACTTCGACTGAGCTCGTCGGGACCTGTCGCTCGATGCCGCCTCGGCCATCACCTCGAGCTCGGTGAGGCGCTTCATCAGCAGAGCCGCTCCCTCTTCCGGCGCTGCCGACCGTTCGAACCGCTCGGGGGCGCCGACCGCAACTGTGATCCTCGTGAAAGGGCGCGGCATCTCCGTTCTATCCCACGAGCTCGCCCGCCAAGCGCCCGATGAGGCGGCGGCAAGCGGCACGATCGGCACGCCGGTGACGGCCGCCAGCTGGATGATCCCGGGCTTGGCGACGCCGGCCGGCCCGCGTGGCCCATCCGGAACGATCACGACACTCCGTCGCTCGCGAACCAGGGCCTGCCGAAGACTGCGCAGCGCAACGAAACCGCCTCTGCTGGTAGATCCCCGTACCGTATCGAAGCCGAAGTCCTGCGCCGCCCGGGCGACCAACTCGCCGTCGCCGGAGCGACTGACCAGCGCGGTGACCGAGCTTCCCCGGCTCACCCGCCTGCGGTAGAGCGCAGCCCCGCACGGCACCAGGCCGGAGTGCCAGAACGCGAAGATCACCGGCCCTACGGGCTGACTCGGCTCGAGCTCCTCCGCGTGACCGATCACGCGCAGACGCCAGGAGCCGATGAGCAGCCGGAGACCGAGCCGTACCAGCGGCCAGAGCACCCGGACAACAGCGCGAGCGGGGCGCTCTCGAGGCCTCAGGCGCCGAGCTCCTTCTGGAGCCAGCTGCGGGCGAACGTCCAGTCGCGCTTCACCGTCCGTTCCGACGTGCCCAGCGCCTCCGCGGTTTCGGAGTTGCTCAACCCCGCGAAGAACCGGCACTCGACGACCCGCGCCAGCCGCTCCCGGTAGGCGGTCAGCCGCTCCAGCGCCTGATTCAGGGAGATGAGCCATTCGGCGTGCGAGTCGATTCCGATCACTCGTTCGTCGAGCGTTCCTGGACGAACTCCACCGCCCCGCTTGCTCGCCACCCGGCGACGGGCGTACTCGATCACCACCTGCCGCATCGCTCGCGCCGCGACCGCCAGGAAATGCCCACGATCGTTCCACTCCACGCCGCCACCACCGACCAACCGCATGTACGCCTCGTTGACGAGGCCGGTGGTGTCGAGGGTCCAGCCGGCTCGATCGCGCCGCAGCTGCGCCTTCGCGACCCGGCGCAGATCCTGATAGACGAGGGGCACGAGTTGATCGAAGGCCGCCCGATCCCCTCCCTGCCAGGCTTGCAGCAGCTGAGTGATCTCCAAGCCCTGTTCGCGAGTCACTCTCGATCGCCTCCTATCTACCGGCGGAAAGGGAACGGACCCGAGTAGCGCCTCAGTCGCTCGCCCAGTCCCGACGGGTCCAGGGTACCTTGTTCGAGAGCGCCCGCCGCCTCGAGCAGAGGATCAATCAAGGCGCCGCTCTGCGGACGGCGATGGAGCACCTCGCGCGCATCGGCACGCAGCCGCTCGAGGAGCGAGGCACGCTCAGGGACCTGGTGCGCGGCCGCCAGAAGCCGGAGCGCGACCCGCTCGATGGCCGTCGACCACATCAACGGATTGATCGCGAGGGAGAGCTCGGCGTGCTCGAGTCCCCGGCGCAGCGCCGGGGAGGGGTCGGACCCGACCTCGAGCGCGGCGGCCGCGACAACGCGGTACCCGGCAGCCAGAGAGCATTCGACGAGCGCGGCGTTGAGGTCGAGCGCAGCGGTTTCAGTCAGGGCTCGCTCGATTCGATCAGCGAGCGCCTTCACCTCGGTGCGCGGGGCCCGCTTGAGCTCCAGCAGCTCGATCTCGAGGCGGATCGTCTCGACATGGACCGAGACTTCGAACGCTTGGTCGGCGAGTCCAACGGCCTCACGCGCTTGGGCGAGATCGTGCGGCGCCAGCGGCTGCTCGGGCTGCGCCCACATCGCGAGCAGCCGCGCACCCGCGACACCGATCCAGGAGACGCCATCGAAGGGCCTCTCGACCAGTGCCAACCGATAGTTTTCGAGGGCCTCGCCAGCCAGATCACTCGGATCGAGACCGGAGTCGACACGCTCGGCTCCGAGGCCGTAGACCGCCTGCCCCACCAGGCGCAGGCCTCCGGCGAAGGTCGGATTGACCTCCAGGACCGCCCGAACGGCTTCGAGCGCCCGCTGATACGCGGGTGCGGGATCCGAGCCGGCCAGCGAGCTCCAGTGCCCCTCCCGGATGTAGTTTCGCGCCAGATTGGTGCGCGCGTTGTGCCAGCCGGGAACCAGTTCGACGGCACGCACCGCCTGGGCGCGCCCGCGCAGAATGATCTGCGTCGGGTCGATGCCGTGACGCATCTGCCAGCCGGAGAGCGTGCTGGCGACCAGCGCCAGACCGTTGTAGTTGAACGGGTAGTTCGGATCGAGGGTGATCGCGTGCTCGAAGGCGGTGGTCGCGCGATCGAAATGTTCGCCTGGACCCTCGCCTGCCAGGACGCGCGTGAAGCCCTCGAAGTACTCGCTGATGCCGAGCCGATGGTGGACCTCGGTGCGCTCCGGACCCACCATGAGCGCCCGCTCGACCGCGGCCCTCATCGGGACGGTGATCGTACGTCCCTCGCCCTGCCAGAAACGGCCCGAGTCCCACGCCGCCAGGTAGACGCTGGCCAGACTCAGGACAGGCTCGACCCAGTCCGGACGGATCAGGGCGGCCCGGCCGCAGACCTCTTCGGCGTTCGCGATCAGCGGCTGTAGCGACGTCCGGTCCGGCCAGACCGTGACCTGCATCAGGACGTCGAACCTCTGGCACTCCTTGAGGTACAGGTCGGCGTCCGAGCGGCCGATCTCGAGGCCGCTCGCGAGCGCCTGCCCGGCGCGCTCCAGATCGAGACCCGCCTGCTCCAACTCGCCCGTCAGGTAGAGCTGATGCGCCCGCTCGGTCAGAATCTCCGCCTCTACCGCCACCGCCCAGCGCGTCCAGGGAAAGTTGCTCCGCACCCGGTCGATGATCTCGAGCGCCTCACCGAGGCGACCCTCGTGGAAAGCGATCAGCGCTGCCGGCTGCTCGGCCCGCTCCTCTATCTCGGGAGCGATCGATCGCAGCTGAGCGAGCGCGGGGTCTCGGTACTTGCGCTCGGCGATCTCAACCCGCTCCCGCCGCAGGCCGGCGTCTCGAATCGCTCGCGCCTCGGCCAACTCCTTGCGGTAGAGCTCGCCGTAGACGATCCCGAGCGCCCAACGTATCCCCTCGCCTCTGAACCCGCCCTCCCAGGCAGCCTCCAGGAGCGCCGCCGCACGCTCGTGGTTGCCGAGCGCGAGTTGGCCCCGGCCGACTCCGTAGTCAGCCGCTGGTCGCAACGCAGGTCCTCCCCGTTCAGCCTCGGCCTCGATGCGAGCCATGCGCTCGGCGACGATCCGCCGCTCACGCGAGGTGTCGTGAAGCGGCTGCAGCGACGCGTCTCGGAGGATCCGCTCGATCTGTTCGGTCTCGCGCTCCACCCGTTGGGAGAACTGACTGACTCTCGCCGCTCGCAGCCTCTGGTCGCGCGCCGCCCAGAGCGAACCGAGGATCACAAGCAACAGGAGAACGCCGAGCACCGACTGCGCCCGATTGCGCCCCACCCACTTCCGCACCCGGTAGACCACGGACGGCGGCCGCGCCGTGAGCGGCTCGTTGAGAAGGTAACGCTCGAGGTCCTCGACCAGAGCGCTGACCGTCGGGTAGCGACGGTCCGGATCTCTCGCCAGAGCCTTGAGCACGATCCAATCGAGATCTCCACGCACCTGGTGGACCAGCTCTCGCGACGTCGCCCTCCGGCTGTGCGCGACCTCGGCCCCAGCGTCGTTTTCGAGAACCCGGCTCGGGCGCGTCGTCGGCGACTCTTCGATCCGGCGCAGGATGCTCGCCGGATCGTCGCCGTCGAGCAGGTGGTGGCGTCTGCCGGTCAGCAGTTCGAACAGCAGGAGTCCGAGCTGATACTGGTCGGAAGCCGTGGTTAGAGCCTCGCCGAAGATCTGTTCCGGGCTGGCGTAGACGGGCGTCATCGGGCTGCCGCCGCCGGCGAGCGTGGCGAGGGTGAAGCTGTCTTCCGAACCGAGCTCCTTGGCGATCCCGAAGTCGAGGAGTCGGACCCGTCCCGAGCGGTCGACGTAGACGTTGGACGGCTTGAGGTCCCGGTGGATGACCAGGTTCTGATGCGCGTAGTGAAGGGCTCGACCGACTTCGATGACCAGCTTCACCCGCTCCTCGACGGTCAGACGTTCTTCGTCCGCGTAACGATCGATCGGCTGCCCGTCGACCAGCTCGAGCGCGAAATAGGGACGGCCGCCCGGCGTCATCCCGCCATCGATCAGGCGAGCGATGTTCGGGTGGTCGAACGCCGCGACGATCCGGCGCTCACGGGCGAACCGCGACCGACCGGCCTCGGACTCGAGTGTCGACCGGAGCACTTTGACCGCGACCTCCTGGTGGAACTCGTCCGTCTTGCGCACCGCCCGATAGACGGTCGCCATGCCTCCCTCCCCCAGCTTGGCAAGGAGTCGGAAGTCGCCCACCTCGGTGCCGGCCGGCAGCACCGCACAATCCTCCTCGATCTCGTCCCAGATCATTCCGCGTCGGCCGGACCGTGGGATCAGTCGCTCATCCGGCTGGTCGTGCGCATCGAGCAGCTCCGAGAGCTCGTTGGCGAGCTCCGGATCCCGCGCTTCCAGCTCGCGCAGATATTCGGAGCGCCGCTCTGCCTCTAGGGCCGTGACCGCTTCGAAGGCGCGCTCGAGACGCGCCAGCCGGGCCATCCTTCGATCGCTCACTTCCCTGGATTCTATTGCCTCTTTCAGGCGTGGCCAGCCAGATGAGGGCGCTAGCCGAATGAGGGCGCTGCAGCGGGCAGCAGGGCGGCGCCGAGAACACCGGCCGAGTCACCCAGCGAGTTAGGCAGGATCGGCGTGTCCCGAATGTCGCTGAAGATGTTCGCCCGCACCTGCTCGGCGCCCCGATCGTAGAGCCATGGCACGTTCGACACGCCGCCTCCCAGGACCACCGCGTCGGGATCGAGCAGGTTGATGACGTTGGCGATGGCGATCCCGAACAGCGCCAGCGCCTCGTCCTTCCAGCCCACGGCCGCGGCGGGAGCCTCGCCTCGATCGACCAGCTCGACGATCTCGTCGAGAGCGAGCGGCAGCCCGGTCGCCTTCAACCAGGTCGATTCCAGCGCCGGCCCGCTCAGGCAGGTCTCGACGCAGCCCCGGCGCCCGCAAAAACAGAGCTCGCCGCCGCGAACGAG
>JAJCXP010000277.1 GCA_029263375.1 Acidobacteriota bacterium
AGAGGAATCTGTATTCCATGACGGAGTTATGTGAACGTCACGGCATCAGCCGTAAGACGGGCTACAAGTGGGCGGAGCGCTACGTCGCGGAAGGCGTCGAAGGTCTCAAAGACCGAGCGCCGAAGCGATGCCCTCACCGGACGGAGGATCGGGTGGTCGCGGCGCTTGTTGCGGCCCGGGGCAAACATCCTCGCTGGGGGCCGCGGAACTGCTGGCGTATCTACGAAAGCGACAGCCGAATTGGCCGTGGCCGGCTGGCAGCACGGCATGGCTTGGTGGAGCCGCGTCAGCGCCGCCGGCCTCGCCATAACCAGGGACGCCCGAAGATCGATGTGAGGTCGCCGAATGATCTGTGGTCGGGTGACTTCAAGGGTGAGTTTCTCACCGGCGACCAGCGCTACTGCTACCCGCTGACGGTGGCCGACCGCTGCAGCCGGTATCTTCTGGGCTGTGAGGGCCAGCTGTCCACCGCCCATGCCGGGGTCCAACCGTCTTCGAGCGATTGTTCCGCGAGAGGGGCTTGCCAAAAGCGATCCTCAGCGACAACGGAGGGCCCTTCAGTTCGACGGCAGTGGCTGGATTGTCGCGACTGTCGGTCTGGTGGATCAAGCTGGGGATCCAGCCGTTGCTGGGGGCAGCCGATTCCTTCGATATTGGACCGGCGGGTCGAAACGAGTTCCTTGTTTCTTCGTCAGGTGACACAGTAATCTCCGCGGCGCTCGGCGACGCTGCTTACCCGGTCTGAGGTGCAGCCTCGTCAACTCTGCTCAGGCTTTCGTTCAACAAAGAAATCGGATTGAAGGTCCTGAGCTAGAACTGCTTCGAACAGGGTCATGAGATCTTTGTCTCGATCGAAGCCGCGTTCGGTGATCAATACGAGGGTCTCACGAGCACGACGAAGCTCTCTTGAATCTGCATGCTCAAGGAGCCAGTGAATATCCTCCAGGTCCTTCGGGCGAGCGGCCAGAATCTTGAGCGCCAGTAGGTGCCCCGTCGCTGCGACGGGTACCGACATTCCGGGCCACAATTCGAGAACACTGGCGCCTGCGACAACTTCCGGCTCGACCCCCGACGAAGCAAAGAAGAAATCGACGAGAACCCCTTGCAGGCTTTCTCCAGGCGCGCGGAATCGCACGGTGGCCATGCGATGGGTCATCTTGTGCTCGAGAACACTCTCGATCAGATAGCCTCTTGCAGTAAAGGTAGACACCAGCCGTTCAGCCTGCTGGTCGCTCTTAGCGACGACCGCCACGTCGACATCTCGCGTTGTTCTCGGTTCTGCTCGAGCAGAGACAGCTAAGCCGCCGACCACAGCCCAATCGAAATCTAGCTCATTCAAATCGGCTGCGAGTCGGCTCAGAACCCTTTGTAGTCGAGTCACTCTCGACGCTCACGAATTACGAAGGAAGCCCCGTCAGCATCACCGCGTCCGACACCTGGTCGGCGGTAGAGCCACTCGAGGACTCGCTTTTCGACCTCGGCGTCGTCCAGCTTTGGATGCTGCCTTCGGATATTCTGTCGCTTCATGGCTTCGGCGACCTCGTAGAGCTGGAAGGTCATTTGCATCCTTTCGAGCACCTCGGGGTCGCGGATAACGGGCTTCATGTCTCTAAATTTATCATGGCCCCAGCCCGGACGTTGCTCGATTGATCTCGTGCCAGGCGCTCTCCGCGCGCGAACCGGCGAAGCTAAGGGGTGCTCAGGGTCGCGAGCACCATCATGCTGTAGACCTTGTCCTCGAACAGGTAGGCGTGACGGAGGTGCGAGCCGTGACCGGGTTGGCCGGCACCGCAGCCGGCTCAGCTCCATGGTGCGAGACCTCCTGTCGCGGGCTTGGAGGGCGCTTCCGGAAGCTGCGTCGTCCGTCGCGCCTGGCCCGATGTCTCCAGCCAGCCCGCAACGATCCGGTGCATCGTGGTGTGGAGGGTCATGTTCTCGGGGAGCTGGTCGTCCCAGACGATGCCCGGCATCGTGTTGAGCTCGTAGATCCAGATCTTGCCGCTGCTTCCGAATCCCAAGTCGAGGCTATAAAGCCGCGGTCCAAACTGACGGAGCCGGTCGTCGACTCCGACCGCGAAGCGTGTCACGGCCTCGGGCAGCTCCTGCACCGCGAGAGGCACCTCGCGCCCACCTTGCGAGCAGTTGCTGATGTAAGAATCCGTCGCCGGCATGCGTGCGAAGGCCAGAACGATTTCACCGTCGCGAACGATCAAACGCAGGTCGTGACGCTCGTGGATCCCGAGCTCTGGGATGCCGGAGCGCGTTTCCAAGAACAACTGCAGGATGTAATCCTCGGTTCGGCACGCGGGATGCGCGGCCAAGCCTTCGAGATCGGTGACGTAGATGCCCCGGCCACGCTCGCCGTACCGAGGCTTGAGGAAAAGCTTGTCGGTCGACAGGTCGGGGTGGGGCCGCACGGTACACAACCGGTCGACGAGATCGGGTTCGTCGGCCCTCCAGGTCAGCGGAACGTTGTCCGCAAAGAACTTGTGGGTGGCCAGCTTGTCGGTCAGGAGATCGCTCAGCGGGAGGCTGTTCACGACCGTGACCGGATGCGCCTCAAGCGCCTGCCTGAAGGCATCAGCACCGGGGAAATTCTGTGGCAGGTCAGCGTAACACAGGGAAATCTCCGCCAGGGGAAGATCCACCAGCTGCCATGATCTACCCCGCCACGCCCAAGCCAGGGCAGTCGTTGCGCCGGAGAGGTTGTCGTAGTGCGCCAGGTGAAGCTCGATGCCGCGGTCGGCGCAGAGCGCGGCGAGGTGGCCGTAGGAGTTGTTCTCTTCACTGCGTTCGAAGGGAAGCGCATCCGGGGAGCTCCGGACGATGGTGGCGATAAGTAGGGCTTTCTGGCGGATCGTAGGGTGTTTGGCCATGTTTCGTGAGGTCCCTTTCTGATGACCGTGTCAGCCTGCATCGGGTTGTGATGTGAGAGCCCATGGCCCAGCGGCGAGGATCGAAGACGGCAAGACCCTTGCCGTCTTCGAGACCACGATTTTTATCGGGCCGGACTTCGCCTCTGGGGAGAGTCGAAGGGGCAGGACCGCGCCTACCCACACCCCTGCCCCTAGCATCTTGGTAACCCGGTTCGAGTGGCTCGCTACGGCTCGGGACGGGCCTCGTCCTGGGGCCGCCATGCTGCCCAGGCCACGTTCGGAAGTCAGGCGAAACTAAGGTTGGTTCAGGGTCGCGAGCACCATCATGCTGACGACTCCCTCGGCACGGCAGTAGAGGAAAGACACAGCAAGGCAGCCAGTGCTCCTGCAGCGAGCAGGGGGCGTCTTCCTTGCGTTCGTCTTTTGGCTGAGCTCGATCTGTCGAATAGGAACTTAAACGTCTCAGTTTTCATTTCTGAGCCTTTCGTTGGTGTGGTGAAGACTGGCCTCGCTCGGGGCGGTTTCCGAGGCAGATGGGGCAAGAAGCCGCGCGGGGCCTGCAGAGCTCCCGCACGGCAACTTCGATTACCCGAGGTTCGGGCCCCAGGGCCGTGGGATCATCTCGAGGCGCCGCGATCGGACTTTTTTGCCCGCTTGCCGGACGCGCCCGTTCCCTTGGCGAGCAGGATCATCGAGAGGAGCTTCGTATGATCCGGTCCACAACTCGCGTCCGGATGCGGGTTGAGATAGGCCCGCGAAGTGATGCGAAGCGGCTTGTCGAGCGGTAGCACGACGTCGTCGGCCGACCCCTCCTCCCTGATCACGGTGCAGAGCTGCGAGCTCACGACCTTCGGCTCGAGACCAGCGTCCGGGCGCGTCAAGACGTGGACGTAGAACTTGGAGAGATCGATCCCTGCGAGGCTTTCGGGGACTCCGCCGAGGATCTCGAACAACTTGTGTGCGCTGTCGTTCAGCGGTCCGGGATAATCGCGACCCTGCGAGATGCCGCGGATCCCTTGCCAGAACTCGGCGCTGTAGATGCCGAGGCTGATGTAGCTGGAGTTGTGGGTTTTGGTGTGGTTCACGCCGACGATGGCGAACACTTCCTCGCTGCCGAATGCGCGGGCGGACGAGGTGCGGTAGTCCGCGTCGTGGGTGGCTCCGACAGCGCTCATCGCCCGCGGCACGGTATGTGGCGCGTGCAACGGGATGTTGCTGAGCGGCAGGCAGAGCTCCTGCGGGGAATCCTTGTCGAAGCCCAGCTCGCTGTGCACGGCGTCCGCGACCTTCTGAAGATCCGCGGCCAGGTAGCGCTCCTCGGTATTCGCTTTCCTTTCCTCGAAGGTGAAGGTCGGGTGGCGGACTACCGAGCCCGGCGCTCGCTTCGTGACGCGGAACACCAAGAGTTGATTGGCGACATCTTCTCGCCACGCATTCGACGCGTCTTTGTTCTGGGGATTCGGCACCGCATAACGCATGAGGGTCCAAAAGTCGTCGTCACGGCGGGTCAAACCCATCTCGAGGTCCGCGCCGAGGGGGCTGTGGGCGTGGATTTCGGCCAGACCGTCTTCGAGCTGGGCGTCGAGGGCGGCCTTGAAGCCGGCGTCCGGTGACGTCGAGAAGATGGCTTGCTTACCCCAGAAATCGGTGCCGATCTGCCGTTCGAGGGTGCGTCGGTTGATGGTGGGGCCGTTGGCGAAGAGAATCACCCGATTCGGATCGTTCGAGTAATCCTCGTCCTCGTCACCGCCGTGTGCGATCGGTGGGCTGTCGAAGAGCAGGTTGTCCGGTCTCGACGATAGGTGTTGTTGCAGACCCGTGGTGTCGGTCAGCCAGTCCATCTCCGGGCGGGTGACGTCTTCGCCGTCGAAGTAGCGGGTGAAGAGGAAAGTCTCGTAGCCGATGAACGCGGCTTCCGGCGGCAGGTTCCCGAACATGACAATGGCCTCGTTCTCCTGCAGACGATACGTCCAATAAAGGTTCTCATCGTTCTCCGATCGCATGCTGTCGCCATAGTCGTAGGCCTCGTCCGGCCGGTGGGGGACCGCCGGCACGATGTAGGGTGCGGCGGGGTTGTTTCCGAAGCACGTGTTGAAGGCTGGGATGAGCTTCTCGGTACCACCGATGGTAAACAAGTCCGCCCTGCCTTCCGCGATGTCGTAGCCAGCATTGTCGAGAGCCGTTCTCACCTTGTTTTCGAGTTCTACTAAGTCTGTCATTGTGAAATCTCCTTGAGTTGTCAGGTGCGAGGCATGAAGGTGCTGAACGTCTTTGCCGAGTCTGTGGACGGCAACGAGCCCGGTTTCTTTCGAGGCAAGTTTCAGCGGGTGAATGCAGGTCCATACAGCAATCTCGGTGCCAGGATGTTTTGGCGACCCCCGAGAACGGCTCGCGAGAGCGTCGAAGCGGCTCTCGCAGTCGACGTGACCGGCGGATCAGAGCGGTCGGCGCGTTCTGGGATCGCTAGCGTCCCGGCGCGGGCCGGCAGGATAGGGAGCTCGGGCCTACGAGCGGCCGTCGCGCCCGGACTCGAGCTGGCCGAGGCGACGTCGCAGAGCTCGCTGCGAGACCTCGAGGGCCGCCGCCACCGCTTCGAGACTCGGGCCAACCCGCGCGTGGGCTTCGTCGATCTCTTCGCGGGTCAACTCCGAGGCCTTGCGCAGGCCCGGGATCCGCTTCATCAAATCGTAAATCGATGACCGCGGAATGCCGAGGGCGTCGGCCGTCGCCGCGGGTCTGAAATCATGCGCGCGCAGCGCGGTCAAAACCTCTTCTTCGCGCAGCTCGCTGGCTCGTTTTCGGGCCGGCGGTGCGGGCAGGGCTCGGTGTTGAGGGACTGTGCTGTGCTGGGGGACTGTGGGGGGAGCTGTGGTGTGGGGAGCTTCGGCGCCTAGCAGCGTTTCCACTTCGTCGAAACGCGTCGCCGGATCGGCGTGACGGTTGGCGATTACCAGCTGCCGTGCGACGTTGGCCAGCTGCCGCACGTTGCCGGGCCAGGACCAAGCCGCCAGGCGAGCGACCAGCGGGGCCGGTAGCCAGGGACGGGAGTGTGGCGCCAGGCGGTGGATCTGCCCGACTGCTTCCAGCTCGCGGCGCAAGAAGTGGTGGAAGAGACGGCCGAAGTCCTCACGCCGCTGACGCAAAGGCGGCAGGCGCAGGACATAGCCGCTGAGGCGATGCAGCAGCGGGGCGCGGAAACGGTCTGTTTCAATCGCTGCTTCCAAGTCGGCATCGGTGGCCGACAGGATGCGCACGTCGGGGGTCAGAGTCCGGCCTCCGCCGACCGGTCGAACTTCACCGGTCTCCAGGGTGCGCAGCAGGAGCGCCTGGACCTCCGGCGGGGTCTCGCCGACCTCGTCGAGGAAAAGCGTGCCGCCGTGGGCCTGCTCGAAATGGCCGGGCCGCCTCCGATCGGCACCGGTGAAGGCGCCGCGCTCGGCGCCAAAGAGCTCGGCAGCAGCCAGGCTGGGTGGCAGCGCCGCCATGTTGACCGCCACATACGGGCCGCTCCGCCGCGGGCTGGCGTCGTGGATCGCCTGGGCGGCGAGCTCCTTGCCGGTGCCCGACTCGCCGCGCAGCAGGATCGGAACCCGCAGATCGGCGACCTGTACGATATCGCGCCGAAGCTGGGCGATGGCCGGGCTGTCCCCCACCAGCTCGAAGCGCGGTGTCCGGGTGTCGGCGACGGGATCGAGGCGATGCAGCAACAGGGCGATGCGGTCGGCCAGGAGCAGGACGACGCCGTCGTCCAGAGCCTCAGCGGACACCGCGAATTGACGGTCGACGTCGGACCCGTCGATCGTCAGGGGCGCCCGATTTTTGCCCCGTTCGACCAGCACGCCACCGTCCTCAGCAGCACGCAAGAGGACCGGCGTACGGCTCAAGCGGACGTCGGCGAGGGGGCGGCCCCCCGACGACGATCCGGGGTGGGCGAATTCCGGCGTCTGGCGCGACAGCTCGCTGTGGCGCCCGGCATCGAGACCCTCGAGCATGGTGCGATCACCGACCCGTTCCAGATCGGGGTGGTAAAGGATCGTCAGGCCATGAACCCGCACCTCTGCCGAGATCCTCCAGCCCGCGCTGTCGACGTGGGTCGGGGCCTGGGTTCGGGTTCCATCGGCATCACATCGCGGGTCGCCCATCTCGCCTAGTTTACTTGGTCGAGCTTCGACGAGCTTCGACGAGCTTTGTCGAGATTCGTCGAGCACTTTGTCGAGCCTGTCGAGTTTTGTCGAGCCTGTCGAGTTTTGCCGAGCCATCTGGCAGTATCGCGGGTCGTCGGCTCGAGGCTCCCGGCGCCGGCCCGGTTCTGGTACGACGCTTGCTATCTCGACCGATTGAGCCGTGGCTCGCCGTTGTGGCCGAGTCACACCACCTAAGAGGGGGTGGTCCTTAGAGAGCCGGTCGGCATGCCCAGGAACCCAGGAGATCGTAATGCAACCCAGGAACAAATCTTTTCGTGTCGAGCTCGGCATCAATCTGCACGCGGCGCCGGTGCCGCAGACCAATCCGAACATGCGGATCTTCCCCCTCCAGAACGCTTTGATCGACGTCACCGATGGCGAAGACCGAGCCAAACCCGCTTGGTACGCCCACCTCGGGATCGGCGACACGATTTCCTTCCGGTTGGTGGATATCACCAACATGCGGGTGCCAGAACACGAAACGACGTATCCGGATTTGGCGGTCGCCGAGTTCTACTTCAACAATCCCATCACCGGCCGTCCCGCCAATCCTTTCATCAAGCGGGTTGTCGACTGGCGCTTCTCCGAGCGCCTGACCTGTACGAGTCCCGCCTACTGCCTGGACAAGTCCGTAGTGCTGCCGACCTGGGACCTGATCCCACTCGACGCTGCGGGGGAGCCGATCGAGACGTTGCGGTTCGCGGACTTCGAGAAAACCGAAGTCGAGCAGGCCCATCCGTTTCGCGCCTTCGAGCTGACTGTGGCGCTCAAAATGGCGAGTGGGGGATGGATCAACCACTATGTCTTCGACCCGGAGATGATCGTTAGCGAGACCGACAACGAGGGGCCCCCCGGCGGCGGCAAGAAGCAATAAAACGGGCGAAGGGCTGGCCGAGGCTCACGCTTCCCGATCGAGATCGACCAGCAGCTGGTGGAAGCGGGGGTCAGCCCGCAGGTCGATGAGGTCCGGCTCGAGCCGCACGTCGGAGAGCGAAAAGCCCGACCGCAACGCCTCGGAGAGGGCGGTGAGCGCCTGGTCGCGCTGACCGCCGAGCTCCTCGGACACAGCGAGGCGAAACAGCGAGTACAGATCGCCACCGGTTCCCACCCGGCGCAGGAAGTCGACATCTTCCTGGGCGGCGTCGAGATCGCCGGCACGGGCGAGGGCGAGGGCCCGGCGGCTGCGCAGGCGTACGTCCGCAGGTCGCGCCTCGATCAGGTCATCGAGCATCTGGAGAGCCCGACGGTAGCTGCGCTCGGTGTCGGCGGAGCGCTCCGGCAGCTGGCGGTAAGTGTCGGCCAGGTTGAGCCAGAAGATGAAGCGATTCGAAGCACCGTCCATGGCCAGGGCATCTTCAAACGCTGCTGCGGCCTGAGAGTAGAGACCCCGGCTGAACAGCACGGTGCCGAGATTAGAAAATAGGGAAGCATCGGGGCGGATCTTGAGGGCGTCCTGCAGCTTGGCGGCCGCTTCTTCGAGGCGTCCCTGCGCGTGGTAAATCGCGCCGAGGTTGCGCAGGGCATGCAGGTTGCCGGGAGTGATGGCCAGGCTGTCCAGGAACGCCTGTTCGGCCTCGTCGTAGCGGCTGAGATCGTAAAGCAAGGCGCCGAGCGCGTTGAGGTAGAGCGGTGTCGGCTGTAGCTCACCGGCTCGACGATAGTGGTCGACCGCCTTGTCGAGTTGGCTGCGGGATTCGGCCAGCAAGCCGAGCCCGTAGTGGCCGTCGGCGTGGGTGGGCTCGAGCTCGAGGGCGCGGTGCAGGTGCTCGGCGGCCTCGTCGTAGCGGCCGATTCCCAAGAGGATCAGGCCCAGGCTGGTGCGTCCGTCGGCCAGGTAGCCGTTGAGTTGCACGGCTTCCTGAGCCATGGCCAGGGCCTGGTCCAGGAAGATCGGGTCGCCGCCGGCCGATGCGTTGCGGGCCTTCTCCCAAGTCGCCCGCGCCAGCCCGGCGTGCGCGGTGGCCGACTCCGGGTCACGCTCGATCATCTGGCGGAAGATCGTGATCGCGCGGTCCGGAGCTCCCGGTTCGTCGAGCCAGCGCAGACTTCGCATGGCCTCCTCGTAACGCCCGGCTGGCGTCTCGACGACGGCTCGGGTTGCTGAGGCTGGCGCGGGCGGCTCGGTGCCGGCAAGGGGGCGCAGGCTCATCACGATCGCGACCAGGGCAACGAGGGCGGCGACACTACCCAAGACCCACAGCAGCGCGGCGCGGCGCGACAGCCGCGAGACGCCAAACGCACTCTCTGAGGAACGACCGGTCCAAGCGGAGCCCGTTCCCTCGAGCGCCCGCCGGGGCATCGGCCCGGTGGCAGCCACGGTCGGCTGCTCATCGACCGCCGAGCGCGGCAGCTCGGAAGGTGAGCTCGCCCGCTCTTCGATCAACCGGTCGAGCGAGCGCTCGACGTCCCGAGCGCTCGCCGGGCGCAGCTCCGGAGCCTTGCACAGGAGTCGCGCGATCAGCTCCGCCAAACCCTCGGGCACCCCGGGAGCGAGCTCTTCGACCGGTTGCGGCGGGTGGCTGATGATGCGGGCGAGGGTGTCGACGGGTGTCTTGCCCCGGAATGGCGAGACGCCGGTCAAACATTCGTAGAGCAGAATTCCCAAAGCGAAGAGGTCCGACCGTGGCCCGACGCTCAGCCCGCGCGCCTGCTCGGGGGACATGGCACGGCCCGTACCGACGATCACGCCGGTCTTCGACAGATCGTGCTGGCGCGGCCCGTCGTCGGCGAGGCTGACGTATTTGGCGATGCCGAAGTCGAGGATCTTGGCCCGACCATCGCGCAAGATCATCACGTTTTCGGTCTTCAGGTCCCGGTGCACGATGTCGAGGGTGTGGGCCGCCGCCAGCCCCTGGGTGATCTGCCGTGCGGTGTCCAACGTGGTGTCGACATCGAGGGGGCCGGCCTCGAGCTGAGTGGCGAGGGACGTGCCGTGGAGCCGTTCCATCACGATCCAATCGCCGTCATTGTCCTCGACGAGGTCGAAGACCTGGACGATCGCCGGATGGTCGAGCTGGGCGGTCGTCCGCGCTTCCCGCCGCAGTCGAGCTCGCCACTTCGGATCGTCTTGTCCCAGAAGCAGGCGCTTGACCGCAACCCTCCGATCGAGGCGCCGGTCGTAGGCCTCGTAGACAATCCCCATCCCACCCTGGCCGAGAGTCTTCTCGAGCCGATACGGGCCGAGCACGTAGGGCAGCGGTAGATGCTGGTTAGGCAGAGTCATGTAGAAATCATGCCGTTGCGTCGCTGCTCTCTGAATTCTGCCCGATAAATGATGTACCCCAAGTCTATCGAATCTCTCTGGAGAGCAGGCTCTTTGCGATTGCAAAACGTGACGCGTGGGCAGACGATGAGGTGCCATTTGGGTCGCGGTCAGTGATCGCGAGAATCCCCCTCTAGCTCCCCCTTTTCCAAAAGGGGGAGGACCAGAAACCACCCGGAGCGTTTGGCGTGTGGGTGTCGAAGTTGCGCGGGCTACCTGCTGCGGGTGGTCCCCGGTGAACCTCTGCCATGAAAGGCCGATCGGGGCGGCCGGCCCGATCCCGGGCTCTCGCTCAGCGGTCAGCGGATGCGTCCGCTGAATGAGATTGGCTCGGGGATTTCAGCCGCTTTTTGTCGATGCCGTACGGGAGACCAGTTAGTTCGCGAAACTTTTTTGATCGAATTGAGCCAGTGTTGTCGCCTTAGTAGATGAAGCCCGATCGATGACGCGTCGAGATGGACTTTCAGGTTTCAAGGAGATTTGCTCGTCACTTCATCTATAGGAGATTCTGCGATGCAACTCAGCTCTCTCTCAAGAGGACCTGACCCGAGCGCGGTCGGCTCCTCAGGCCTGATCTCGGCCGAATCGCCAACAGCGTCACGCTGAGCCGCGATCCGGCCGTTCGTCGGCCGCTTTCCGCATGTGCGGAAAACGCCACAGGCCTCGACCTTCCCCGCGATTGCATACGGCTCGCGATCTGTGGATCGACGGGTCGAGCAGCGGTGGTCGAAGCCCTGTGACGAGGCCATTCGCCCGCGGGCCGCATCACGAAACCCAAGTCGGTCCCGCTGTTTGTCTGCGACCTCGATAGGAGAAAGATCTGATGAGAAGACTTTTGACGATGACCCTGACCCTGACCACACTCGCGATGTTCAGCACCGCCTCTGCGTTCGCTCTGACCTGTGTGGGCTTAACGGTAACCATCCAAGGGACCGCTGGCGCCGACGTGATCAGCGGCACCAGTGGCGCCGACGTGATCAGAGGTCTTGGGGGCAACGACACCATCTATGGCCTCGGTGGCAACGACACCATCTGTGGCGACCACGGTGATGACCTCATTTCCGGCAATGACGGCGCCGACTTCCTTGTCGGCGGGCCTGACGACGACGACATCCACGGTCACAACGGCGATGACGACCTCTACGGCGAGGCTGGTGCTGACGAAACTTGGGGCGGCGCCGGCAACGAGCTAACCCACGGCGGAGACGACAATGACCGGGTCACCGGCTGGACCGGCAGCGACACCTTGCGCGGCAACAACGACCAGGATTGTTTGATCGGTGAGGCGGATTACGATGACCTCGGCGGCGGCAACGGCAACGACACCTTGCAGGGTGCCGTTGCCGGCGACATATTTGCCGCCAACTACCAGGACGGCAACGGCGGTTCTGATCTGTGCATCAACAATGTGGGCAACTGGACCCTCAACGTCAATTGCACCTTCAAGCTCATGACGTCCGGCTACGCCTGCTGAGACCCATCGTCTGATCAGGGCCGGACAGCGGACACGAGTCCGCCGTCCGGCCGTTCGCCGTCTCACAGGCCGACACAGCCACCGGCCCATCATCCCGACATTGTGTGAACCAACGAGTCTCTCATCGTCGCAAGCAGGGGCGAAGGACTCTGCAGCCTGCCCCTGAAGAGTCCGACAGAGCCAGCCTTGACTTTGGCGTCCTGGAAGGAGTCGATTCATGTCCAACCTCCTCGACCGTTGTCTGAGGTTTTCCCCTGTCTGCCTCATACTCGTTGCGGCAGTCTCGGCGATGGCCGAAGCCCCGCACAGGTCTTCGCCCGCCAGCGTCTCCCCCGACAGCGCCCCGAGCGCGGCCACACCGATCGTTCGCGGAACTGTGCGAACCGCTGCTGGCGAACCCCTGCCCGAGGCCCGCGTCGAGCTCCATGCCGTACTCAGCGCCTTCGCCGAAGGCAGCCGACTGCTGAGCACCGGCCGACCTGATGGTCCGCCGGCGGCCACAGTACGAACGGATGCCGACGGACGCTTCGAGGTGCGGGCTCCCGCACCTGGCATGTGGCGGCTGGTCGTCGATGCGGACGGCTTCGTACCGGTTCAGAACGCACCATTGCCGTTGGTCGAAAACCGTGAGCTACCGCCGGTCAGCTTGCTCGCAGATGTCGGCACCAACATCGAAATTCTGGGGCCAGAAGAAGCTCCGATCGTCAACGCCTGGGTGATCGCGGCAACCTCCGGCGACAGCCCAGTACCTCCCCTGTCGCAGAATGATCTACGCCACGGCTGGAGCCCCGCACCACGCATTGGGCGCAGCAGCGACATCGGCCACTTGAAGTTGCCACGCTCCGACAAGGAATGGCTCGACTTCACGGTGGTCTTTCCCTGGTCGGCGGTCCCTCAACAGATTTTCGCGGTCGAAGGCATGCGCCTATTGATCGAACCCGGCCGCCCGCTGCGCCGACGTTTCACCATCCGTGGTCCGGACGGTGCACCGGTGCCGGACGTCCTGGTCAGCCTCGGCCAGGCGGGGTGGCCGGTCGGATTCACCAACACGGACGGTCAGCTCGATATCCCGGGACGTTTCAATCGCAAGCTGCCGATCCAATTGTTGAGCGCCGACGGGCGACGACGAGTCGCCTGGCTCGGCCCGGGGACCGATTCGGTCAAGGCTGTGCTTCCGGCCCGGGTCGAGGTCACGGGAAAGGTCGTCGACGTCCGGCAGCAGGCCATCGCCAACGCCCTGGTGTGGCAGGGCAACGACTCCGGCAGGGTGGTGTGGACCGATGACGACGGGAGATACCACCTCGGCGCCTCTCGGAGCGAGCGCTTTTGGATCCAAGCCGAGGCCAGCGCCTTTTTGCCGCGGCGAGACAAGGTCGAGCCCTTGGCGAGCAGCTCAGATGCTGCCGCCACCGACTCGATGCGACCAGGACCCACCCTATCGCTGATCGCCGCCGCTGCCCTCGGCGGCCAGGTCGTCGATCCTCGCGGAGAACCGATCACCGACGCCGACGTGATCGCAGCCGTCACCGATTCGGAACAGCGGGTCCCGGCCTTTCGGTCCGATCGCGCTGCGGATCGTACCCGCAGCCGAACGGACGGAGGCTTTCAGCTCGATCGCCTTCAGGCCGGCATCCGTCACGATCTGACCGTCGCAAAGGAAGGGTTCGGAACCCGGACGGTCACCGTCGAGTGGCCGCAGACGACACCATCAGCCGCTGATGAAGCCGCGGTCCAGATACCGGCCGCACCGCTGCAGATCGTCCTCGTCCCCTCGCGCTCGGTCTACGCCTTCGGACGGGTGATCGATCTCGACGAGCAGCCGATCACCAACGCCAGCGTACAGCTGCGACCGGCCAGCAAAGCGCGCGCGCAGGTCCACGCCCGAGTGATGGAGGAAGCGATCGAAGACGAGGACCCGTTCACCGGCCTCACCGATGGAGACGGCAGCTTCGAGATCAAGGCATTGCCCGCGTCGAGGGTCGACCTCACCGCCAGCGCACCGGGCTTCGTGGCGATCCGGGTACCCGGTATCGCGCTGCCGGCGGGTCGCGCTGAGATCGATCTCGGCACGCTCGTCCTGGAGCCCGGAGTCCCGCTCAGCGGTCGCGTCGTCGATCCGGACGGCACTGGTCTCGCCGGCATCGCAGTCTGGCGAGCCACTGAGCTCGGCAACTCGCCGAGCTCGGCTCTGGCTCGCCTCGGTGGTGCGCCACCGGAGGTGGAAACCGCCGGGGATGGCAGCTTCGAGTTGCCCGACCTTGCGAGCGGTAGCCAGCATCACCTGCTCTTCCACGGTGAGGGCTACCTCACCGACTGGCGCCGCGATGTCACGGCTCCCCTTGCCGAGCCGATCCTCGTCGTCCTGCGACCCGGCGGAGCGATCCGCGGCCGGGTGATCGATGTGCAGGAGCGACCGATCGCCGCCAGCCGAATCTCGATCCAGCCCGCAGACCTCACCGCCGGCACTCTCGACGTGCAACAGACCCACAGCGAGCACGGGCAGACCGTCCTCTCCGACGAGGATGGAACCTTCGTCATCGACACGATCGCTCCCGGTCCTTATGAAGCCGAAGCCTTCGCTCCCGCCTACCAACCGGCCGAGCCAATCTCACTGACGGTCGAGGCCGGAGTGACGATCGCCGATCTCGAATTCGTGCTGCTGCGCGGAGCGACCCTCGAGGGCCGAGTGATGACCAGTGATGACGAGCCGGTCACCAGCGCCCGCGTCATGGTTGGTCGCCCGGCCGGCGTCACCGACAGCGAAGGCTACTACCGCATCGAGGGCATCCCTCCCGGGCCCCAAATGGTCGAGGTGCGCCATCCGATCTTCAACCGCGAGCGCCAGGACATCAATATCGAGGAGGGGATCAACACCCTCGACGTGGTGCTCGAGAGCGGTTATTCACTGACTGGCCGAGTCATCGACGAGCACGATCAACCGGTCAGCCAGGTCCAGCTCACCCTCACCGGCGGACGCGAGTACCACGACGACAGCACGAGCACCGGTGCCGACGGCACCTTCAATTTCCCCCAGGTGGCCGTCGGCACCTACCGTCTCCGCGCCACCAAGGAAGGCTACGCAGCGACCGATCGACCGGCCGCGATCGAGATCATCGACGCCCCGGTGGAGGACTTCGAGATCCGCCTGCTGCCGGGCTCGGCGATTGTCGGCCAGATTTCCGGCATCGAGATCGACGAATTGGCAGAGCTCGAAATCACCGCCCGCTCGCGCACCGCATCTGGCGGCAGGGGCCACGTCGACTACGAGGGCCGCTACCAGATCCGCGATCTCGGTGTCGGCGAGTGGCAGGTCCGCGCCAGGCTGCCGGGAGGCCGCCGCGAGGTCGACGGCTGGGTACAGGTCCCGCCACAGACGCGCGAGGTGACCCTCGATCTCGAATTCGGCTCCGGCGTCACCCTCTCAGGCGCCGTGCTCCACAACGGCGAGCCTCTCGCTGGCGCCCGCGTCGCCGCCTTCGGCCACAGCGTCAACGCCCGCCGCCAGGTGGTCACCGACTACCAGGGGTACTTCAGCATCGAGGATCTTCCGCACGGCAAGTACCGGATCGACACCTCCCACTCGCGCGAGCTGCTGGTCCACAACCTCGACCTCGACCTGGCAAGCGATCTCGACATCACCATCGAGATTGACACCGCCGAGGTCAGTGGCCGTGTGACCTCGACCACAGACGCGGCGCCGATCGCCAACGCCGTCGTCGCTGTGCAGCAAATCCTCGGCCCCGAGGCGATCCGCGACGGAGGAATGTTCACTGTCGGCACCGATGCCGAAGGACGCTTTCGCCTGGCGAGAATAACCCAAGGGACGTACCGTCTGACGGTTCGTCGGGATGGATACGAGCCCCTCGAGCAAACCCTCGAGCTCGGTGGTGGTGCCGAGACCCTGGAGCTCGATCTAACCCCCACCGATGGGCTCGAGCTGGTGCTGCAGATGGCAACGGGGCAGCACCCTCCTCATGCCACGGTCAACGTCTTCGACGAGGCCGGGCGGATCCTGGTCGCCGAGAGCCGGCCGGTGGACGCAGCGGGCCAGGTGCGTTTCCCGACTGTTCCTCCTGGGCAGTGGAGCCTGTTGGTCGTCGCTCCGGGCAGCGCGCCGGTCCAAGCCGTCGCCACGATTCCCGGGGAGCCGCTATCTTTGGTGCTCCCCGAGGGCAAAAGCCTGACCGTGCGGGTGCCAGCATTGATCGGCTCTCGGCAAGCCGCCTCGGTGTCACTGCTGGGAACCACCGGCCACCCCTTCGTCGGTATCGGATCGACCGCCGATGGCGCCCAGACGATGTGGCGACTCGTTGGTGGCGCGGCGGTCGTCGAAGGAGTGCCGGCCGGGCTGTGGATCGTGCAGGTCGCCGCCGCCGATGGTCAAATCTGGTCGGCGGCGACCGATGTGGGCAGCCTCCATGGTGCCGAGATCACTCTCGAGTAGAACCGCCGACCGTCCCC
>JAJCXP010000278.1 GCA_029263375.1 Acidobacteriota bacterium
TCACTCCGACCGCCTCTCCCCCGAAACGGTGGCGGCGGTCGAAGAGAACATGCGCATCATCGACCAGGCGATCGGTCAGATCCGCACCGCCCTGGAGGACGATCCGCTCAATCAACGACTCAACATGTTGCTCGCCGCGCAGTATCAGCATGAAGTACAACTACTCAAGCGGGTGAGCGGCGTTTAAGCAGCAACCTGGAGGCAACCATCATGCAATCCGAGACCCTTTCCTACCGTCCGCTTCGACGCGCCCAGCGGCTCGGCCTGAGCGCATGGCTGGCGCTGAGCGTCGCCCTCGCGCCCGCGGCGCTTGCCTCGCGCGACGTTGATCGAACGGTCGACGCGGCTCCGGGCGCGACGATCGAGATCGAGAACACCTCCGGATCGGTGCGCGTGCGCGGTTGGGACAAGAATCAGGTCCGAGTCTCCGGCACGATCGGCGACGACGTCGAGGAGCTGGTCGTCGAGAGTCGCGCCAACCACATCCTGATCGAGGTTGATGTTCCCGATCGCAGCGGCTGGCGGAATCGCGACATCGACTCCCGGCTCGAGGTGTGGGTGCCGCGCGACGCCCGCGTCGAGATCGAGACCGTCAGCGCGTCGATCGAGGTCGACGACTTCAACGGCCGGCTGGAAGCCGAGTCGGTGAGCGGCAGCATCCAGGTCTCCGGCTCGCCCACCAAGGTCGACGCCGAGTCGGTCAGCGGCAGCATCCGGCTCAAGGGGGTCGACACCAACGCAGTCGCCGAATCCGTGAGCGGCAGCATTCGGCTCGAAGGGGTCTCCAACCAGGTCGAGGCGAGCACGGTCAGCGGCTCGATCGACGTCCGAGCCGGCGAGATCACGCGCGGCGAGTTCGAGACCGTGTCGGGCACCGTCGACATCGTCTGCACCCTCGGCCGCAGCGCCCGCCTCGACGCGAGCAGCCACAGCGGCAACGTGACGCTCGAGCTACCGGCCAGCGTTTCGGCCTCGTTCGAAGCCTCGACGTTCAGCGGCCGGATCGAGAACGATTTCGGCCCGCAACCGCGCAGCGAGAGCAAGTGGGTGCCGAGCAAGACGCTCGAGTTCACCACCGGCAGCGGCGACGCCGAGGTTACGCTCGAGACCTTCAGCGGCAGCGTGCGGATTCGCAAGCGTTAACTCGGACCGACCGATTTGATGACCGCGAAGGTCATGTCGTCGGCGAGCGCGCCGCCGTTGCGCCAACGGTCGGCGGTGGCGTTGAGATGCTCGACGATCTCTTCCGGCGTGGCGCCGCCAACCTCGGCGAACGCGTTGCGGGCGCGTTCGTAGCCGAGCGGCTCGCCTTCGCGATCGAGCAGCTCGGGAAAGCCGTCGGTCATGATCAGCACGGTGTCGCCGGCTGCGAGCTCGCCATCCCAGCGCCGATATTCGACCCCGGCCAGGCCGCCCAGCGGCATGCCCGGCAGGGCGAGCTCCTCCACCGCCGCCGAGGCGCGCCGAAACAGGAACAGCGGCGGCATGCCCGCGGCGGACACGGAGATCCTGCGGCCACAGATTCTGACCAGGGACACGCCCATGGTCATGCGCTCCAGGTTCATCCGCTTGATCGCGCGGGACGCTTCTCCCAGCACCACCTCGGGCTCGCCGCTCCCGGCGGCGGCGGTGAACAGACCCTTGACCACCGTCACCATGGTCGCGGCCCGAGCGCCGTGGCCGGCCGCGTCGCCGACCGCGGCGGTCAGCGTGCCGTTGGGCCCGGGGAAGAAATCGTAGTAGTCACCGCCCACTTCGGTGGCGGTTCGCATCGACACCGCCATCTCCACTTCCGGGTGTCTCGGCAGCTCCGTGGGTAGCAGCGACAGCTGGAGCTTGCGCGCCTCCTCGAGCTCGCGGCTCTTGCGCTCGTGCTCGGCGGCCAGCAGGCGTTGCTGGATCTCCTGGTCCTTGCGTCGGCGGACCTCCTCGAGCAGCCGCACCTGGTTCTCACTCAACTCGGACGCCATCCGGTTCAGCGTGCGTGCCAGCTGGCCGAATTCGTCCTTGGAACGGACCGGCAGGCGGGTGGTCAGATCTCCCAGCGCCAGACGCTCGGCGCCGACGCTGAGGATCTTCAGGTTGCGGGTCATGCGCGACGAGAGCCAGACCACGCCGAACATCGCCAGTACGATCATGCCCAGGCCGTAGGTGAAGTTACGCGCCGCCGCGACCCGGATGCCGCGCAACGAGTCGCCGATCGGGCGCGCGACCCCGAACATGAGCCCCGAGTCCGGGTCGGCGGTTTCGACCACGATCCAGTCGGGCGAGTTCAAATCCTCGGGCGTGCCGGTGAACCCGGTCGCCAGGCCGATCTCGCGCAGCATCTCGCGATCGCGCGGCTCATCGACGTAGAGCCCGCCCTCGGCGTCGCGCGCGAACGGCACCTTGCCCTGATCGCGGGGCGCACGCGACAGCACCTCCCGCAGAATCGCCGTCGGCGGCACCATCGCCTTCAGCTGTCCGACCACCCGATCGCCCTGCCGCACCGCGCTCATGAACTCGCGTCCGAGGAGCTTCTTCAACTCCTGGCCCCGGGCCGCCATCGCCTCCTCCCCGGGCTGCTGGGCGACCGAGTGCTCCCGGATCACCTCGCTGACGGTGCGCTCGAAGAACTCCGCCGTCAGCCCCGACGCCTCGAGATTCTCGCGCAGGCTCTCGAGCTTGCGCAGCGATCGCTCGAGCGCCCGTGACGGGTAGAAGAAGAACGACTCCTGCTGTTCGCCGCCTTCGGCAGTCGCCGGAGAGAACTCCAACCAGTCGACCAGTGGCGCAGCCTCGCCCATCTGGGTCATCAGGTCGAGGTAGAGATCGGCGAACTCCAGATCGCTGCTCTCACCCGCCACCAGCGACCTCACCGGCAGCGCGGTCAGGCTCTCGAGCCGCGTATCGATGTCGCCGCGTACCGCGTCGAGCTGCTCCGCCATCTCCCCGGCGAGCACGCTCGACTCGGCTTCGACCGCGCGCTTGAACGCTCCGAGCGAAGTGACATAGGAATAGGCAACGAGCCCCGCGAGCGGCACCACGGCGAGCAGCAGAAAGGCGAGGACCAGCTGGGTGCGAACCTTCACGATTCGAAGCTCTCAGCCTAACCCGCGGCGCCTCCGAGCGCGAACCGAAGTGACGGACCGCTCGAGACTCCTGACGCGGCCGTGCGAGCGGCAGCGGTATACTTCACCCAAATGACACATTCATGCCGCGCCAAGGGAGTGGCGGGCCTCGGGCTCGCGCTGATGATCGCGCTGGCTCCCGGAACGCTCACGGCCGAGACCGCGCGCGCTGAGGTCTCCGGCATTCTCGTCGAGGCAGAAGCGCTCGACAGCAGCACCGCCGTGCGCGTCTCGCGAATCGAGACCTTCACCGAGGAGGAGTTGATCAAGATCGGGACTCAGCTGGCGATCGGCGACATGCTGACCAGCCTGACCGGTGACGTTTCCGTCGAACTGGCGTGCGGTGAGAGCACCATCCTGCGCTTCGCCAATCGGTTCCAGGTGATCATCAATCCGCCGGAGGAGGCGGACTGCGCCGTCAACTTCCTGAATGGCGACCTCGACGTACTCACCAACGAGCCCACCGAGGTCGAAGTGGGCACCGTGATTCTCGGGAGCGAGGGGACGCAGTACTCGGTCGAGGTGTCGCGTGCCGATGGCGAACTCGATCGGCAGCTGATCGTCTTTGACGGCAAGATCCGCGTGCGTGGGCCCGAGATCGACTCCGAGGTCGAGACCGGCGCCACCTGGAGGCTGCGCAAGGGGGACTCGGCCTGGGGACGGGTCGACGACGACCAACTGGCCCGCGTCTCCAGTCGCTACGCGAGGTTCGACGCAGCTCGGGTCAGCCCTGACAGCGGCGAGTCGCGCGCCGAAGCGCAGGCGCGCTTCACGAAGCTCCACTATCAAGTGCTCGAGAAGCCCTCCGAGCCGGTCTACCGCGGAGAGCTCGCCAAGGAGCAGCTCAAGGTCAATCTGGCGCCCCAGGCCTACTACCACCTCCGCCGCGGCGACATCACGACCTCCGAGAAGCTCACCACCTACAGAATTGATGCCCAGATCGCCACCGAGCTAGCAAAGCCGGCGACACTCGACCGGGCCTCGGTGTCGACCGACCGCGCAACGGTCTTTCGCAGCCCGGTCGCGGACATGTCCGCGATCCGCGTCCGGCCCGACCCGTTCGCGCTCATCGAGCAGAAAAGCTACCAGGAGGCGATCGAGATCCTGAGCCAGGTCGAGAGCAAGAGCTCGCGCACCTACTACGGACTGGCACTCGCCTTCCAGGGCCTTCAGGGCCCGTCGAGCTCGCGCGCCGACTACTACGCCAAGCTCGCTCTCGAGCAGCACGGCACCGACCAGCTCCTCTCGTCCGCCGACATCCTCACGTGCCGGCGGATCCTGAGCCACTAGACTCGCTCACTCTTGGGCTGGCTGCGACTCGATCTGGTTCGGCTGCTCGTGCTGGGCCTGCCGGCGCTGGCACTCAATTGGTGGCTGGTGGGCGCGAGCGTACCGTTCGCCGAGTCCCCCGGGCGAGCGGGCGTGCTGGTCGTGCCGCTGATGGGTGCGGCGCTGGTCCTGTCGCGCCTCCTGCGCCGCGATACCCGGGCAACACTGGGCGCCGGCTTTCTCGCCTTCTTCGTCGTCTACTGCCTGGCGTTCTCGGCGCTGACCAGCACCGATCCACTGATCGGCCGCCGAACCCTGCTCGCGCCACAGCAGGACGACCTCGGCTACACCGCCGGAGAGGAGCAGCTCGGTCGCGTGCGTCCTCAGCTGCCCGGCCTCAACCGGCTCGGCGACTGGCACTACTGGTTCGCGCCGGCCGCGCCGCCCGTGCACGACCTGTTGGTCCTGACCCTGCCGTCCGGCGAGTCGGACACCGGCGCCCTCGGTAGCGGACCGGGAGCCACCACGACTCGCGTCGACTCGCGGCGGCGCTTCGCCTTCCTGATTCGCACGGCGATCCAGGAGGGCGCCAGAGGCATCGCCTTCGATTACTACCTGGAACGCTCGACCCCCGCCGATCCGGTGCTGGCCTCCTTCCTGGCACAGGCCGAGAGCGCGGGACTGCCGGTGCTGTTCGGCTACCGCCCGCAAACCCGTGAGCGCGGCCTCGAGCCCACCCCGGTGCCCGAGCGGCTCGCCGGCGCCCTGCCGTTCGATTCGCTCGGGCACCTGGCGGGCTATCGCGAGGCGGACGGCAAGCTACGCATGGTCCCGCTGACACTGAGCGGCGAGCGGAACATGCCGGCGCTGTCGTCGAGAATCGCTGAAGCCCTGCACGGCGGGCCGCTGTTGCCGGCCCCTACCCAGCGTCTGTTCCAGTTCAATCGGCCGATCTGGGGGATACCGGCGGTCCGGTTCTCGACCGATGATCCATCGCTGACCGACTGGAGCCTCTTTCGCGGGCGTTTCGTAGTCGTCGGCACCGAAGCCGAGTTCGATCTCCGGCAGACGCCGTTCGGACCGATTCGCGGCGTCGAGATCCACGCCGCGGCCGCGCACTCGCTGCGAACCGGCAGCTTCATCCACCGGCCCGACGCGCGCTACGTCTTTCCGATCCTGTTCGCCGCCTGCTACGTCCTGACCCTGCTCTACGCCCGGGGCTCCCCGAATCGCAAGTTGGTGCTGGCCGCGGGCACACTCACCGCCCTGATCCTCGCCGGAGCCGCGATCGCCATGCAGGTCGGTCTGCTCTGGATAACCGTGAGCTACCCGTT
>JAJCXP010000279.1:0-15000 GCA_029263375.1 Acidobacteriota bacterium
CCGGCGTATCGCTTGATCGACAACTGTCGCCGCCATCGCGTGCGTGTCGAGGTCGGAGAGAAACGGATTGACGCCCTCCGACAGCACGAAGCCGCGCAGCGAGCCGTGGCGAGCGAGCGACACCGTGGCCTCGGCCGGAACGTCGTTGCCAACGCCGATGAAGGGGCGCACCACCGCCAGGCCCTTCACCTCATGGTCGTAGTGACGCGCCTTCATCTCGCCGCTGGCGAGATTCGGGCGGCCGAGGAGGTCGAGCAGCGCCGCTCCGCAATCGCCGGCGCGCTCGCTGGGCGCCTCGAGCGTCGGCGGCTGCCAGTGCGCGTCGAGAACCATCTCCGGCAGGCCGTCGTGCAGGAACGCCATCGGCATGTAGGCGACCGTCTCGTCGCCGTAGAGGACGTGAAGGTAGGGCTCGGCCGTGAACTCGCCCAGCGGCGTCGCCTCGACCGCGCGTCGGCGGGCGAGCTCGAGCAGCGCGTCCAGGTCTGCCGGCGGCACCGCCAGGGTCATCCGCTCCTGGGCTTCCGAGAGGAAGATCTCCCAGGGTGCGAGCCCGGCGTACTTGAGCGGTGCGGCAGCCAGGTCGAGCCGCGCGCCTCCCGGGCCCTCGGCCATCTCGCCGACCGACGACGAAAGCCCGCCAGCGCCGTTGTCGGTGATCGCACTGTAGAGGCCCAGATCGCGCGCTTCGAGCAGGAAGTCGAACATCATCCGCTGGGTGATCGGATCGCCGATCTGGACCGCCTGCGACGGCGACGATTCGTCCAGCGCCGCCGACGAGAAGGTCGCGCCGTGGATGCCGTCGGCGCCGATCCGGCCGCCGACCATCACGATCACGTCGCCAGGCGCCGCGAACTTCTCTTCGCCCGGGTTGCCGGCGATCTCGACCGGCAGCGCGCCGACCGTGCCGCAGAAGACCAGCGGCTTGCCGAGGTAGCGATCATCGAACAGCTCCCAGCCGCGCCCGTAGGGGATGCCGCTCTGATTGCCGCCGTCGATGACGCCGTGGTGGACGCCGTCGCGGATGCGGCGCGGCGGCAGGAGACCCTCCGGCAGTCGACCGTCGTAGAAGGGTGAGGCAAAGCAGTAGCCCCAGACGTTTTCGATCAGGTCGGCGCCGCGGCCGGTGCCGAACGGATCGCGGTTGACACCGACGATGCCGGTGATCGCGCCGCCGTAGGGATCGAGCGCCGAGGGCGAGTTGTGGGTCTCGACCTTGTAGACGAGATGAATCTGGTCATCGAACTCGACGACGCCGGCGTTGTCGTGGAAGACGGAGACCAGCCAGGAGGTTTCGCCGGCCTCTTCGAGCGCGCGGACCACCGATTCGGTCGTTCCGCGGATGTAACGATCGAACAGCGAGTCGATGGTCTCGGCCGGGCCGTCCTGCTCGCGATAGTGGATCGTGGCGTTGAAGATCTTGTGCTTGCAGTGCTCGCTCCAGGTCTGGGCGAGGCACTCGAGCTCGACGTCGGTCGGCCGATCTCCGAGCCCGAGCTCGCGCCGTCGCGGGTCGGCGCCGGCGGCGGTGAACTGGTCGCGAATCGCCTTCGTCTCTGCGAGCGACAGCGCCAGCAATCCCTCGCGGCTCAATCGGGCGAGCTCGGCGTCGTCGCCGGAGAGATCGATGGCCCGTACCTCGGGCCGGCCCTCGGAGATCACCTTGGGGATCGAGAGCCCCGGCGAGCTGGAGGTCCAGGCGCTCCAGTCCGAGATCTCCGTGGTCTGGATCAGCGGATTGGCCAGAACGCCGGTGGCGATGTGCCGCGCCTGCTCCAGATCGACGCCGTCGATCAGGAAGAGGATCGACGTGTAGACGGCATCGTCCGCTCCGAGCTCACGCCCGAGGGTGTCTTCGATCGCCACCCGTGCGCTCTTGCCGACCGGGTCGGCGACTCCCGGTTTGTAGGCCACCGTGATCGCGATTCCGAACGGTCCGTCCTCGAGCCGTCCGACCGCGCCCTGGTGCAAGACCGGATCCGCGAACTCTTTGACGACGCGCCGGGCATCCTCGTCGCTGAGCTCGGCCTCGACATGGTAGACGTCGCGCGTTCGCACGCGTTCGACCGGGATTCCGAGGTGATCGCGGATCTGGGCCGCGACGTGCTCGCCACGCGCATCCCTCTGGTCCGGCCGGACGCCTATCTCGATGCGCTGAATCACGGAATGGGCAGAAGATAAGGGGACAGTTACGCTTTTTGGTGGATAGCGGGAAAAAGGGTGCCTGTCCCCCTTTTTCCGAGGCGATTCTATCCTCGAACCTGTGATACTTTTCTAGTCCTCCAATCATGTGTGGCATCTTCGGTATCTCCGGCCACGAAGACGCAGCCAATCTCACGTATCTAGGTCTCTACGCGCTCCAGCATCGGGGCCAGGAGAGTGCTGGGATCGTTTCGTGGGATGGGGAGCGGCTACACGCCGAGCGCGGCATGGGCCAGGTCGCCGATATCTTCAAGGCGCACAAGCTGGCCGAGCTCCCCGGCGCCTCGGCGATCGGCCACACGCGCTATTCGACCGCCGGCTCGAGCGTGCGCTCGAACGCCCAGCCGCTGGTGGCGATGACCTCGATGGGCCCGTTGGCGCTGGTTCATAACGGCAATCTGGTAAACGCCCGTGAGCTGCGCGAGGAGCTCGAGAGCAGCGGCTCGATCTTCCAGACCACCAGCGACACGGAGGTCATCCTGCACATGATGGCCCGTAACCCGCGCCGTGACGTGGTCGAGTCGCTGATGGAGGCTCTCTGTCGAGTGCGAGGCTCGTACTCGCTGTTGCTGCTCGCCGATTCGTGCGTGGTCGCGGTGCGCGATCCGAACGGGTTCCGCCCGTTGGTGATGGGGGAGTACCAGGGCAAGCCGTGCTTCGCTTCGGAGAGCTGCGCCTTCGACCTACTCGACGTGAAGCTCGATCGCGAGCTGGAGCTGGGCGAGGTGGTGGCCGTGCGCGGCGGCGAAGTGCAGAGCTACCGGCTGTCGGCCATGCCTCAGCCGAGCCGCTGCGCCTTCGAGCAGGTCTACTTCGCGCGCCCCGACAGCAAGGTGTTCGGCGAGACCGTCTCGACCAGCCGCCTGGCCATGGGCGCCCGGCTGGCGCGCGAAACGCCGGTGCCGGCGGATATCGTGGTCCCGGTTCCCGACAGCGGCCTGTTCGCCGCCCTCGGCTACGCTCGCGAGTCGGGCCTGCCGCTCGAGTTCGGCCTGATCCGCAATCACTACGTCGGGCGCACTTTCATCGAGCCGAAACAGACGATCCGCCACTTCGGCGTCAAGGTGAAGCTCAACCCGGTGCGCGATCTGATCGAGGGTCGCCGGGTGGTGCTGATCGACGATTCGATCGTGCGCGGCACCACGTCGCCGAAGATCGTCAAGATGGTGCGTGACGCCGGCGCCGCCGAGGTGCACCTGCGGGTCGCCTGTCCTCCGACCCGATGGCCGTGCCACTACGGCATCGACATGCCGACTCGCGAGGAGCTGATCGCCGCGAACCACACGGTCGACGAGATCCGCGACTTCATCGGCGCCGACAGCCTCGAGTATCTTTCGCTCGAGGGCATGCTCGAGACCCTCGGCGGCGAGCCCGATAGCTACTGCACCGCTTGCTGGACCGGCCAGTACCGGATCCCGACCAACGGCCAGGCCAAGGTCCAGACCGATCTGTTCCCGATCCGTACCGAAGGCGAGTAGCGCCCACCGCTCGAGGCGTCTCTGAGACTAGCCTGAGCTTCTCACCCCATCGCAAGTGATGGGGTGAGAAGCTCAGGCTAGGCCGAGGCGTAGTTCTCAGCCAGGTAGCCGGCGGCGATGCGACCGAAGTCGGCCAGCTGCTCGGCCTTCTGCTGCTTCGTCCACCCGAGCTCGCGGCCGAGTATCTCAGCCACCTCCGGCGCCGAATCGATCGCCGCCCGAGCGTCGAGGATCAATCCGCGACAGCGGCGCGACAGCGCGTCGTCGACGGTTCGCGCCATCTCCTCGCGCACGAACCAGACCACCTCGGCTCGCTGAAGATCGATCCGCCGGTCGATGTATTCGGCGAGCGAGGGGTCGGCCGCGATCAGCGCCGTGATGCCGGCGGTGTCCGAGCCGTAGGTGTCGATCTCGGTCGTCAGGTGACAAGCGATGCCGGTGGAGCCGTGCAGGGAGAGGTCGGCGGTGGGGCAGGGAACTTCCGAGAGACCGCCCACCTCCTGCGCGCGATCGATCACGTCCTCGGCCATTTTTCGATAGGTCGTCCACTTGCCGCCGGCGATCGTGATCAGGCCCGATTCCGAGACCGCGATGTAGTGGTCGCGCGAGAGCGAGGCGGTGCTGGCTCCGGCGCCGCCTTTGACCAACGGTCGCAGGCCTGCGAACACGCTCAGGACATCGCCTGGCTCCGGGTTGCAAGACAGGTAGCGCCCTAGATGGGAGAGCAGGAAGTGGAGCTCCTCCGGCAGCGCCCGCGGCTCGAGACTCGCCTCCGCGACCGGCGTGTCGGTCGTTCCCGCCACCACCCGGCCGTGCCAGGGTACGGCGAAGATTACCCGCCCGTCGTCGGTCCTGGGGATCAGCATGGCGTGGTCGCCAGGCAGAAACTCACGCGGCAGGACGATATGGACGCCCTGGCTCGGGCGTACGATCCGGTCCGCGTCGGGCTGGTCGAGGCGACGCACCGCATCGGTGAACGGTCCGGTCGCGTTGATCACCGTGCGTCCGCCGATCTCGAACTCGGCGCCCGACTCCTGGTCGCGGGCGAGAACGCCGGTAATCCGGTCACGCTCCTTGCGCAGGCCGACGCAGCCCACCCGGTTGAGCATCGCGGCGCCGTGATCGGCGGCGGTCTGGGCGAGCACGATCGCCAACCGCGCGTCGTCGAATTGACCGTCGTGGTAGCGGACGCCGCCACTCAGGTCCCGGCGCTCGATCGTCGGCAGTAGGTCGACCAGCTCCTGCCGGCTCAGGATCTCCGAGGCGGCGAAGCTGTCGTGACCGCCCATCTCCTCGTAGAGCTTGAGGCCGATACCGTAGTAGAGCTTCTGCCACCAGCGGTAGGCGGGAATCACGAACGGCACGCTGCACACCAGATGCGGAGCGTTGCGGATCAGCCGCTCGCGCTCTCGCAGTGCGCCGAGGACCATCGAGATCTGCCCCTGGCGCAGGTAGCGGACGCCGCCGTGGATCAGCTTGGTCGAGCGGCTCGACGTGCCGCTGGCGAAGTCCGCCTGCTCGATCAGGCAGACCGAGTGACCGCGCGCCGCGCCGTCGACCGCGGCGCCGAGACCGCTGGCGCCGCCGCCGATGATGACGATGTCGAAGCTCTCGCCCGAGCGGGCGCGATCGAGGGCGGTGTCGCGTTTCATGCTGGCTCGATCCAGCCTTTCGTGCGCTCGACCGCACGCCGCCAGCCGGCACGCGCCTCGGCTACCTCGTCGGCAGGGCGACGGGGTTGGAAGCGTCGCTCGACGGCCCATTGGGACGCGATCTCCTCGCGGCTCTCCCATACGCCGGTGGCGCGACCGGCGAGGTAGCCGGCGCCGAGCGCCGTGGTCTCGATCACTCGCGGCCGAACCACATCGGTCTGGAGCAGGTCGGCCTGGATCTGAAGTAGGAGATCGCTCTGGGCGGCGCCGCCGTCGACCCGCAGCTCGGAGAGCTCGAGCCCGGCGCCGTCGACCATCGCCTGGATCAGGTCGGCGCTCTGGAACGCGATGCTCTCGAGCGCGGCGCGGCACAGATGCGACCGGTTGGCGCCGCGTGTCAGACCGACGATCGCGCCGCGCGCGTACGGATCCCAGTCGGGCGCGCCGAGGCCGGTGAAGGCCGGCACCAGGAAGACGCCGTTCGAGTCCTCGACCTGCGCGGCGTAGTCGTTCACCTGCTCCGAGGACTCGATGATTCGGAGCTCGTCGCGTAGCCATTGGATCACCGCGCCGCCGATGAAGACCGAGCCTTCGAGGGCGTAGGTAAGCTCGCCGCCGATTCGCCAAGCGATCGTCGAGAGCAGACCCTCGGCGTACTGCGGCTGGTCGCCGGTGTTGAGCAGGAGGAAACAGCCGGTGCCGTAGGTGTTCTTGGCCATGCCCGGCTCGAAGCACACCTGGCCGGCGAGTGCGGCTTGCTGGTCACCGGCGATCCCGGCGATCGGGATGCCCGCGAGCGAGCCGGCGGTCGCCTCGGCAAGGACGCCGCTCGAATCGACGATCTCCGGAAGCATCGCCCGGGGCACTTCCAAGAGCTCGAGCATCGGCTGCGACCAGTCGCCGGAGTGCAGATCGCAGAGGAGGGTCCGCGAGGCGTTGCTGGCGTCGGTCGCGTGGACCGCGCCGCCGGTGAGCTGCCAGATCAGCCAGCAGTCGATGGTGCCGAAGCATAGCTCGCCGGCCTCGGCGCGCTCGCGGGCGCCGTCGACGTGCTCGAGGATCCAGGCCAACTTGGTGCCGCTGAAGTAGGGATCGAGTCGCAGGCCGGTGCGCCGGTGGACGTCCTCCTCGAGGCCGCGCGCCTTCAACTCCGAACAGCTCTCGGCGGTGCGTCGATCCTGCCAGACGATCGCATTGGCGACCGGCTCACCGGTCGACCGATCCCACACCACCACGGTCTCGCGTTGATTCGTGATGCCGATAGCGGCGATGTCGATCGCCGCGATCCCGGACGCCTCGAGCGCCTCCTCGGCGACCGCGAGCTGATTGCGCCAGATCTCGCCGGCGTCGTGCTCGACCCAGCCGGGATGAGGATAGACCTGCCGGTGCTCCCGCTGCGCGACGGCCACCGTCGACCCGTCGCGGTCGAAGACGATCGCCCGCGAGCTGGTGGTGCCTTGATCGAGGGTGAGGACGTGGGTTTTCATCGCGTATGACTGTCGCGGTCAGTGTACGGCAGAGGCGGCCGCCGCGAGACGGTAGAGTCGGCTCACGACGATGGACGACGAACGGACCGATTCTTCACCGCAGGCACCCCTGCCGCTCGGGCAACGGCTCAAGCGCACCTTCTTCACCGGGCTCGTGCTGCTGGTGCCGGCGGCGCTCTCGGTCTGGGTGCTGCTCGCGCTCTTCCATTGGATGGATGGGATCTTCGCGCCGCGCATCCAGCAGCTGATCGATCCGCTGCTTCCCGGGTTCTACATTCCGGGCTTCGGCGTGATCCTGACCGTGCTCTTGATCTTCCTGCTCGGGTGGATCTCGAACAACGTTTTCGGTAACCGGATCGTCCTCTGGCTGGGGCGCATGATCGCCAGAGTGCCGGTCGCCGGATCGATCTACTCGGCAAGCAAGACGCTCATGGAGGCGGTTTCGCACGACCAGAGCGAGGCGTTCAAGCGGGTGGTTCTGATCGAGTACCCGCGCAAGGGCCTCTACGCGCTGGCGTTCGTGACCGGTAGCCGGCGCTGGCCGACGGTGGCCGAGCGCACCGCGGACCTGCTGCTGGTCTTCGTGCCGTCGACGCCCAATCCGACCAGCGGCTTCCTGCTACTGGTGCCGCGCGAGGAGGCGATCGAGCTCTCGATGTCGGTCGAGACCGGTGTCCAGATGGTGATCTCGGGAGGGATCGTCTCGCCCCGGACGATCGACGGGCCGCCATCGAAGCGCTCCGCCTGAGCGTGCTCCGCCGGCCGCCGGTCGGTATGATCGACCGCGCATGGCAAGAGACGATTCGAAGAGCGCGTATGCCGCCGCCGGCGTCGACATCGACGCCCAGGACGAGGCCCTGCGGCGGGTCAAGAAGCTGGTCAAGTCGACCTTCACACCGGGAGTTCTGTCTGACGTCGGCAGCTTCGGGGGGCTGTTCCACCCCGACCTTTCCGGAATGGCCGAGCCGGTCCTGGTCGCCTCGGCGGATGGCGTCGGCACCAAGCTCGCGGTGGCTCGCGCGGCCGGCGACTACTCGACTGTCGGCCGCGATCTGGTGAACCACTGCGTCAACGACATCCTGGTCCAGGGCGCCCGGCCGCTGTTCTTCATGGACTACGTCGGCGCCGGCGTGCTCGGACCGAGTGAGATGGAGCAGCTGGTGCGCGGCGTCGCGGACGGCTGCAAGGAGAACGGCTGCGCTCTGCTCGGCGGCGAGACCGCAGAGATGCCCGGCTTCTATCAGCCGGGCGACTACGAGCTGGTGGGGTTCATCGTCGGCATGGTCGACAAGCCGAAGATCCTCGACGGCGCGCGGATCCGCGAGCGCGACATCCTGGTCGGCCTACCGTCTTCGGGGTTGCACACGAACGGCTACTCCCTCGCCCGGAAGGTCTTCTTCGAGACCCTCGGCCTGGGCGTCGGGGACCGATCGCCCGAGAAGGCGACCAAGCGCACGGTGGGCGATCTGCTGCTGGCGACTCACGTGAGCTACCTGAAGGCGGTCTCGCCGTTGCTCGAGCATCCGGGACTGCACGGTCTCGCCCACATCACCGGCGGCGGCCTGACCGACAACCTGCCGCGCATCCTGCCGAAGAAGCACCGCGCCGAGATCAAGATCGGCACCTGGGAGATCCCGGAGCTGTTTTACATCCTGCAGAAGTCGGGCGGCGTCGATACCGATGAGATGTTTCGGGTCTTCAATATGGGGATCGGTATGGTGCTGGTGGTCGATCCCGAGGCGCTACGAGAGGTGCTGGGGAGTTTGCGGCAGAGCGGCCAGCGTGGCGAAGTCATCGGTACGGTCCAGAAGGGTGGCACCGGCGTGGTCTACGACGTGCCCCCGCCGACCGAGGATCGGACCGGGTAGCCCTCGGCAGATTGGCGCCTAGCGCTCGACGCGTTGCAGGTTTCCTGTCCTTCACTCTCTTTCCGCTAGAGAGAGTGATGACGACACGTTCGCTACCACTTCCGGTCTTTGCTCTGATGTTGATCGCCTTCGCGGCCTCGGCCGACGAGGGCTCGAGTTTGCGCTCACAGGAGCGGCCGCGGAACGACCGGATTCACGCCCAGGCGCGCGCCCTGCGGACGAGCACGCTCGGTGTACACGCCACCGAAGGTCAGGGCTCGTATGACCTCGTGCTCGCAGGCGACTTCTACCTCGGCGGCGAGATCTTCCAGAGCGGCTACCTGTTCACCCACACCCGCGGGATCGGGACCGCTCTCGGCCGCGGCGCCCTCGACTCGCTGACGACCGGCCTCTTCAACACCGCGTTCGGATGGCAGGCTCTGTCGGCGAACACGACGGGCACCGGCAACACCGGGATTGGAGACTATGCCCTGCTGGCTAACCAGGACGGTCACGACAACACAGCGATCGGTCGGTACACGCTTCAGGCCAATGTCTCCGGCGAGGGCAACACCGCGGTCGGACATCGGGCGCTGGAGCAAAACTCCGGTGCCGACCTCGGTCCAGGCCTCGCGTCAGGGAACACGGCGGTGGGAAGCGCCGCGTTGTTGCACAACACCACCGGCTATCGGAACACGGCGCTCGGGGTAGGTAGCCTCCGCGAAGGGGAGATCACCTCGAAGAACACCGCGGTCGGCTACGCGGCTCTGCGGTTTCATGTAGGTCCGGAACCTGACGGGTTCGGCGGCAACACAGCCGTCGGCTACGCCGCCCTCGTGACGAGCACCACGGGGTATCGGAACACAGCCGTCGGGGGCAAGACGCTCCAAGTGATCGGCGCCGGCGCCCACAACGTCGCGATCGGCTATGAAGCGGGGAAGTACATCGAGGGGGGCACCGGCAACATCATGATCAACAGCGTCGGCGCGGTCGGCGACGAGCACACGCTCCGGATCGGCAACGGCTCCGGGACGAACCGGAGAAACCTCGACAAAGTCTTCATTCACGGCATCTTCAACCGCACGGTGGACAGCGCCTCGGACGTCCAGGTGCTGATCGATGACGACGGCAAGCTGGGCACGATCGCTTCGGCGCGACGCTACAAGGACGAGATTCGCGACATGGCCGAGCGCTCTGCGCCGCTCCACGAGCTGCGGCCCGTGACCTTCAGATACCGAAACGACGGTGACGGCGAGGGCGACCCCGAGCGCCCGCTCCGCTATGGCCTGATCGCCGAAGAGGTCGCTGAGGTCTTTCCGGAGCTGGTGGTCTACAACGACGCCGGGCAGCCCGAGACCGTCAAGTACCATCTACTCTCGGCGATGCTGCTCAACGAGGTGCAGCGGTTGCGCCGCCGGATCGATGCCCTCGAGGGCCGAGATCGCAATGAGTCCGGGACGGCCCGCGGCGCTCCATAGCGATTCTCGATGCTAGGCTCACGGCGTGACGAGCGCCGAAGTCGCGACCCTTTCGAGCGTGTCCCCGGCGGGCGCGTGGCGGGTGCCAAGCGCCTAGCTTGCCATGCCGGGCGTCACGGACGAGCTGATCGAAACCCTCGGCGGCGACCGCGCGGCGGTCGAAGCGCTCTACGAGCAGGCGTACATGGAGCTGCGAGTCCTGGCCCGGCGGCAGCTCCGGCGGGCTCCCGGCAGTACGCTCCAAACCACCGAGGTGATCCACGAGGCGTACGTGCGCCTGCGCGACCGGATCCATCTCGGGGTGAACGACAAGACGCACTTCATGGCGCTCTCGGCGCGGGCGATGCGGCGGGTGCTGATCGACTACTTCAGAAACCGCAAGGCCCAGAAGCGTGGCGGCGGCGCCCTGGTTCTGCCGCTCGACGAGGGGCTGGTTCCGGTCGAGGAGCGGGGCGAGGTCCTGCTGCGGCTCGACGAGGCGCTCGACGGCCTGGCCGAGGTGAGTCCACGACTGGTACAGACGGTCGAGTACAAGTTCTTCGGCGGTATGACCGAGGAGGAGATCGGCGAGCTCCACGGCAGGAGTGCGAGAACGGTCCGAAACGACTGGCGCAAGGCCAAGGCCTGGCTGAACCGCGAGCTGACCCGGGGCTGACATGAGCGAGCCCGACCGTCCGCCGACCGCCGCCGAGCGATGGGAACGGGTGGACGAGATCCTCGGCCGGGCGCTCGACTGCCCCGAGGCCGAGCGGCCGGCGCTGCTCGACGAGGCGTGTGCGGGGGATCTCGAGCTTCGACGCGAGGTCGAGGAGCTGCTGGCCGCCGAGGCCGCCGCGCCCACATTTCTCGACGACAGCGCCGCCGGGTTCGTGGCCGAGGCGCTGGTCGAAGAGGATCGCTCGCCCGGCCTGGCGCCGGGCAGCTCGCTGGGTGAGTACCGGCTGATCCGAGAGATCGGAGCGGGCGGCATGAGCCGGGTCTACCTGGCGGAGCGCGAGAGCGGTGACTTCGACCAGCGGGTGGCGATCAAAGTACTGCGCGCCGTCGGACTGGACGCCGAGCACGGGCTCGAGCGTTTCCGGTTCGAGCGCATGGTCCTGGCGTCGCTGGATCACCCACACATCGCGCGCGTCCTGAGCGGCGGCGCGACCGACGCGGGACTGCCCTACCTGGTCATGGAGCATGTCGAGGGGGTGCCGATCACCAGCTATTGCGCCAAGAACCGGCTCGGCCTGACGGAGCGCCTCGGGCTCGCGCTCGACGTCTGCGCCGCGGTTCAGTATGCGCATCAGCGCCTGATCGTGCATCGTGACCTCAAGCCGTCGAACATCCTGGTGACCGAAGAGGGCCAGGCGAAGCTGCTCGACTTCGGCATCGCCAAGCTGCTCGACCCGGAGTCTCTGGGCCTCGGCGCCGGGGCGCCGATGACGCAGACGGGGCTGCTCTTGATGACCCCGGACTACGCGGCGCCCGAGCAGGTGCTGGGCGCCGAGGTGACGACCGCCACCGACGTCTACGCGCTGGGCGTTCTGCTCTACGAGCTCCTGACGGGGGAGCGTCCCTATCGAACACATGGGCGATCGGCGGCCACCATCGAGCGTCTGATCTGTGAGGCCGACCCGCCGGCGCCATCCAGCTCGGCCTCCGGAAACGCGGATCGGGAGCGCCCGATCGAACGGGGACGACTGCGTGGCGATCTCGATGCCATCGTCTTGAAGGCGCTGCGCAAGGAGCCCGAGGCGCGCTACGGTTCGGCGCGTGAGCTCGCGGCGGACATCGAGAGCCATCTCCAGGGGTTGCCGGTAGCGGCCGGGCCGACGACGTTCACCTACCGGGCGCGCAAGTTCGTGCGTCGACACAAGCTGCCGGTGGGGGTGGCGGTGATGTTCGTCCTGGCGATCATCGGTTTCGGCGCGGTCACCGCCTGGCAGCAGGCACAGACTCGCCGAGAGCGCGACCGGGCGCGAGCCGCGGAAGCCAAGGCGAACGCGATCAACCGATTCCTGATCGACGACCTGCTGGGTTCAGCCGCGCCGGAGGTGGCGCAGGGTCGGGAGATCACGGTGCGCCAGGTCGCCGAGCGCGCGGAGGCGCGTCTCGAGGGCTCGTTCTCCGGTCAGCCGGAGCTCGAGGCGTCGATCCGGCGCTCGCTCGGAGAGATCCACCTCGGACTGGGCGAGCTCGAGGCGGCTGCCGAGCAGTTGGCTCGGGCCGAGAGCCTGTTCGAGTCCGAGCTGGGCGCCGATCACCCGGAGACGCTGGAGGTCCGCCGCCTGCAGGCCGAGGTGGCGCTGACGGGCCAGGACTTCGAAGGCGCTCTCGAGGATCTCGCCGAAGTCGCTGAGGCCCAGCGCCGGACGCTCGGCGAACGCGATCTCCGGGTGCGAACGACCGAAGGGACGATAGCTCGAGGATTGATCGAGGCGGGTGAGTTCGACACAGCGATCGATCAGCTCGCCGCGACCCTCGAGGCGCTGGAGCAGGACGCCCCGGGAGCCTGGCGCGAGCGACTGGAGCTGCTGACTCTGAAGGCTCGTGCGCATGCGCGGCGTCGTGAGTGGCTCGAGGCCGAGGCGGTGGCGGCGGAGGCGCTGCGTCATCAGTTGCAGCACCTGGGGCCCGACCACCCGGAGGTCGGCAAGACCCTCGCCGTACTCGGCAACGCCCAGACCAAGAACGATCGGTACGACGCGGCTGGCGAGAGTCTGGAGCAGGCCCTGGAGCTTCAGCGGAGGGTTTTGGGATCGGTTCATCCCGACACCCTTGCCACCCTGAGGCTGCTCTCGATTCTCGCTTGGGATCGCGGCGACGTCGAGACCTCGGCGATCTATGTTCGGGAGGAATACGATCGGGCGCTCGAGGTGTACGGCGACGCCGATCCACGGACGTTGCGCGCTCTGGGAATGCTTGCCATGCTCCTCGATCGAAGCGGCCGTGCCGATCAGGCGAAGCCGATTCTGGGGCGGCTGGTCGACGTCAACAGCGAGACTCTCGGGCCGTCCCATCCGAAGACGATCCGAGCGCTCAAGAATCTCAACAAGTTCCTGCTGCGCTCAGGCGAGACCGCCGCGGCCCGGGAGGCCATGCAACGCACCCTCGAGGTCAATTGGGAGCGCCTCGAGGAGGCCGGGGACGACCAGACATTCCTGAGTGACTTCGCCTACCTGCTGGTCACCTGCCGGCCCGAGGATCTGCGAGATCCCGCCGCCGCGCTGCCCCTGGCCGAGCGGGCGGTCGAGCTCAGCGGCCGTCAGTGGGACGACGCACTCGACACGCTCGCATTCGTCTACCGCGGACTGGGGCGCCTCGACGACGCCATCGAGGTCCAGAGGGAGGCCTTGGAGCTGCCCGATGCGATCCGCCGCGGCGGCATGGAGTCCCTGCTGGTCGATATGCTCGTAGAGAAGGGGGATCTCGCGGGCGCCGAGGCAATGCTGCTCTGGAATCTCGAGCGCCGCCACGCCGCCCGTCCGGCGGACGATCCGGTGCTCGGCACGAGCTACCGATTCCTGGGCGACGTGCGCGCGAAGATGGGGCGCCTCGAAGAAGCGGAAGCGGACCTGCGCCGCGCCGTCGCCCAACTCGAGAAGACTCTCGACCACGACGACCCCCTCGTATCGAGCGCGCGCAGCGAGCTCGGCGCCCTACTGGTACGGCGGCAGCGGTTCGAAGAGGCCGAGACGCTGCTGGTCGAAGCCGCGGAAGCGCTGGCGGGCCACGGCTACTTCGATTGGGAGGCGCGACTCCGCGCCCAGGCTTTCGAGCGCGTCGTCGATCTCTACGAGAGCTGGGGTCGGCCCGCCGAGGCCGCCGACTGGCGCGAGCGGGCGACAATCCACCGAGCCTGGTGATCGAGATCCGCGTTCTGGTCGCAGATGATCACGCCCTGACCTGGCGGTGTCGCTCGGCTCGGGAAGCCGCGGCAAGTGCTAGGCTCGTCAGCCAATGAGCGTCAAGGTCGCGATCCTGCTCTCGGGCCGCGGCTCCAACTTTCTGGCTTTGCACGGAGCCATGGAGCGCGGTGAGGTTCCGGCCGAGATCGCCCTCGTGGTCAGCAATGTCGGCGAGGCGGCCGGGCTGGCCAAAGCTCGCTCGCTGCGCCTGCCGACGGTCAGCTATCCGCACCGCCTCGAGACCAGCCGGAGCGCACACGAGGCCAAGGTGCTCAAGGCGCTGCGCAACGCCAAGGTCGAGTGGATCTGCCTGGCCGGCTACATGCGTCTGCTGTCGTCGGCGTTCGTCGCCGAGTTTCCGGAGCGGATCCTGAACATCCACCCGAGCCTCCTGCCGGCGTTCCCGGGGCTCGATGCCCAGGCACAGGCGGTGGAGTGGGGAGTCCGGGTCACTGGATGCACGGTGCACCTGGTCGACGACAAGTTGGATCACGGGCCGATCGTGGCGCAACGCGCCGTGCCGGTGCACGATGACGACAACGCGCTCTCACTCTCGGCGCGGATTCTGACTGAGGAGCACAAGGCGTACCCAGAGGCCCTGAAGCGGCTGCTGACCGAGCGCTGGCGAGCCCAGGGGCGGCGCGTGGTCTTCGCCTGAAGCCTGATCTCGAGGATTTGCCGAGCCGCAAATCCCTCGGCCAGGACTGGAAGCGCAGCGCCCCCACCCCGTCACTCACGCCCTCTCGCTTTTCATGAGGGGCTCGGGCCTACACCGTTCGCTGCTCCAACTGACCCACGGCGGCGCCGAAAAACCAGTTGACACCGCTCGGCGGTTTCCCTACACTACGCCTCCCGGCGAGGGAGGGCCTACCTAGGCCAGCTTGAAACCGGGTTGACAGTCTGGAAGGTCCATCCCCACAAGGCGTGGATTCAACCATCGGCGGTCCGCCGTCGAGGGGCGTT
>JAJCXP010000280.1 GCA_029263375.1 Acidobacteriota bacterium
GGAGGGTCGCCTGCGGCGCGTACGGACGCTCGCGCGAGCGCTCGAACCGCTGTCAGCCGCGGACCGGCGCCTGCTCGAGCGCGCTGCGCGGGTGCTGCAGCGCATCTCACTTCCGGATCGGCACCCGCGCCAGGGCAGCTGACGCCACGCGAAGCGATCACATCACGCGCGCGATGAAGAACTCGGCGTAGTAGACGGCCCAGTCGCGACCCGGCGACGTGTTCAGGTGCTCCTTGTCCGCCTCCTCGATCAGTGTCGCGATGCGCTCGGGCGCGAGCTCGCGGCCGAGGACCTCCGCCAACGGCTCCGCGAGCCGAGCGGCGAACCAGCGCGGCCAGTTGCTGTCCGCCCCGTCGACATCGGCAAACTCCTCCGCGTGCGCATCATGGGTCTCGTGAAACAGCTTGGAAAGCTTCTCGATTCTCTCCGCCTCGAACATCACTCCCCCTCTCGATCGCCGCCGAGGTGCGCCTCGACGAAGCTCCGCACACTCTCCAGCGACGAGCAGATCGGCACGCTGTCGGGCAGCCCCGGAATCTGCGCCGCCGAGTCGAGAAAGGCGACCACCGGACGGCCGTAGGTGATCGCCAGCCGTACTTCGCTGGAGGTGCCGGCGCTCCCCGGCAGCGCTACGATCGCGTCCGAGCTCAGCACGTTCACATGGTTGCGCGACATCGGCTCGGTGCCGCGCTCGCCGCTCAGCGGCAGGTGGGTTGCGATCGGAATCTCCACCCAGCGGTTCGGATAGCCGCCAGGCGCACCGTGAGGAAGGATCCCGATCACCACGCCTCGGCGATCCTCGGTCTCGAAGAACGCTCGGCTCACGCTGCTCATGACGCCGCCACCCCCGCCGGTCAGCAGATGAACGCCGGCCTGCGCGAGCCAGCGGCCCAGGGGTCGAGCCTTCGAATCGTGAGCCTCCGAGCCAGAGCCCATGACGCCGACGATCGGCAGGCGATCGGCCCGAGGCTCGACCGGCGTCAACCTGAGCCGCTCCTGGTATCGAGGACCGGCAGGTACTCCCGCCACGGGCCGACCTCCTCGCGGTACCGTTTGGCCATCGTGCGCGAGACCTGGGCCAGATGGCCGAGGTCGTGGACCACCCAGGTGGACAGGAGCTGGCGGAGGGTCACCGGTCCGAAGTCGGGATGTAGCCCGGTACGCTCGAGGTCTGCCGTCGACAGATCGAGTCTTTCCAGGTCGCCCAGGTTCTGGCCGCGCAAACGCTCGAAGGTCTCGAGCAGCTCGCGGAGCGACCTGCCTCGACACTCCTCGAACATCGCGAAGCGATCGAACGGCTCGAACACCCGCGACTCTCCGTGGTCGAGGATCGAGCGTGCGCGACCCATCCAGTCGGTGCGCTCGCCGTGGATCAGATGACCGAGGACGTCGAACGGGCTCCAGGTGTCTGCACCCTCGTTGGCGTCGATCCAGGCCGCCTCGAGATCCCCGAGAAGCTCCCTCAGGACACGAGGGGTTCGTTCCAGGATCGCCTTCGCGTCATCCAGCTGGAACTCCATCCGGCGGCACTCACTCTTCCGGCGACGCCTGCGGCATCTCCAGCAGGTCGATGTACGCCTCGGCCACCAGATCGCCTTCCCTCACACCGAGCTTGTTCATCAGATCGCGTGCGATCTCCTCCCCATCGGCCGTCGACTGCCCCCCCTCGAGCTCCACTTCGAGCTCGACGAAAGATCCCAGGCCGTCGACCTCGTCGACGTGGATACGGGTCTGGCCGATGCGATAGAGATCGCGCCGTTTGCTCACCGTGCCGCGGACACCCAGCGCGATCGACAGGATCGCCTCGATCTCGGCGCCGTCGACCGCGGTCTTCATGTACTGGGATTCGACCGGCGCCTTGTCGTCGGCGCGCTCGTAGTAGATGAGCTCCGCGTCGCCGCCCGCCTTCCGCAGCTTCAGCCGACCGTCGGAGCTGTTGAAGAAGATGTCCTCCTGCTCGAGCGTCACCGGGCCATCGTCCGCCAGCTGCTCGACCCGAGAGCGCAGGGCGTCGGTCTTCTGAAGGTAGGCCTTGATCTCGATGTTATGGGCCAAAACGCTCCTCCCTTCGGAATTGTCTCACGCTCCCGGGTCGCCGACCCCGCTCGGCGAGCGAAAGACGACGACCACTAACAGGACGCCGCTAAGCGCCCGAACCGATGTCGAGCGTCACGCCGAAGTGGCCGCGGTCCCTCGGCCCCCGATTCCAACCACCTCGCACGCGCCCCCGGCACAAGATCCGACGAGCCGACTCCAGCTGATCCCCGGCCTCCGCCCGGAACAGACGGGCGTCGGAGCGCGACAGATAGCCGACTCTCGCGCGGTCGATCAGCACCGCGACCGCGTTCGAATCGTGAGGGTTCTCGTCCTCGAGCTTCAGCTCGGCGGTCACCGTGTGGTTGACGCCCTTCGGCTTGCGGCCGCCGACAACCTTCGAGAGTGCCTCCTGGTAGTTCGACTCACCGACCACGTCGATGCTGTAGCGACCGTCACCGAGTATCCAGAGTGTGCCGGCCTCGCCGAGCAACCCGCCGCCATCGAGGCTCCTGAGGATCGTCCCGAAGGTCGGA
>JAJCXP010000281.1 GCA_029263375.1 Acidobacteriota bacterium
GAGGCGACCGCGGCCTATCGCCGAGCGGTTGAGCTCGACCCGCTCAACATCGACGTCAACCTCGCCACGGCTCGCAACCTGATGAACAGTGGACGCTACGAGGAGGGGTTGCTCCGCTTTCGTCACTGGCTGCGCGTCCAACCCGACTCGGCCGAAACCTACCGGCTGATGTCGATGTACGCACGCACCTACGGCAAGCTCGACGACGCGGCCGAGTGGGCCGTGCGCGCGGTCGAGCTCGATCCCGAGGCGCCGCTCAACGTCCACGAGCTCGAGATGGCGTATTCGAATCTCGGCGAGTTCGACCAAGCGGCTCGATGGATGGAGCACGCCTACCAGCTCGCCCCCAACAACCACTGGACCTTCACCCTGAAGGCTTTCCAGCTGATAGAGAGCGGTCAATTCGAGGCCCTGGATCGCCTACTCGAGGGCGAGCTGGCGCGTAATCCACCGCTCGACGTCGATCCTCTGCCGCAGATCGCTCGCGTCCGGCTCGCCCTGGCGGCACGAGCCAAGATCTACAACGGCGACTATCGACGCGCCGCCGAGCTCTCCGAGCGGGCGCTCGGTCACCCGATCACCAGCATCCTCGAGGTCGGCTTCGACGCCGACACCCTGGCGTTTCTCGCCTACTCGTATCAGAAGCTCGGACGATCCGAGGAGGCCAGTGCCGTGATCGACGAGTGCCAGGAGCTTCTGCTCGACCGCCCGCGCAACTGGACCTCGGACCGGCTCATCCTGTCCGACACCCTGGCCGCCACCTACGCCCTGCAGGGGCGTGCGGACGAGGCGATGGCGACGCTCGAGGCCGCTGTCGACGCCGGTTGGAGTCTGCTATCGGTCCTGAACTACAGCCCGCTCTTCGACAACCTCCGTGCGCGCAACGACTACCGAGACCTCACCGCGCGCGTCACCGAGCGCGTGAGCGAGATGCGCGCTCGCGTTCGCCAGGCCGAGCGCGACCGCTAGCCTGACCCGCAGACCACGCCGAAGGTCGAGCTCGTGCAGAGCGTGGTGATCACGTTCGACTGCGTGCCGCCACTGATCACGGTGGTCTCGAAGGTCAGGCCCGAGGCGAGCTCCGCGATGCAGAAGTCCACGCCAGCGACGTCACGGTCCAGGAAGGCGGTTCCGAAGTCGATCGCACCGGCGACCGCGGGGCAGCTGGCTTCGATGAACCCGGGCGCGACCGGTCCCTCTTCGCACTCACCCGAGTTGCAGGTACGAGCTCGCACCCCGCCCCTTGCGACGGAGCCTTCGAGCTCCGCCAGACCGGACATGACGCGCATCCGCACCTGAACTCGGACGCCCCCCGGCGCCGGCTGGACCGCCGTCTGGAACGCGTCCAGGGTGATCAGCGCGGGAGCGCTGGGCGAGGATGAGCTGCTGTTGCAGCCGGCTGCGACGAAGAGCAGCACAGCCGCGAGCGCTGTCAACCGTCTCATGTTCTTCTCCCTTTCGAACGGGTCTCTCGGGCCGAGCGGCTCGAATCGCCGTCATGGGTAAAGGCGTAGGTCCACCGAAGATCCGCAGGGGTGAAGTCGACTTGCGCGATACTTCGCGGGTATGACCCGAGCGAAGGCGCCCGCCCTCACCGTCACCGATGCAGCACGCATCGCCACCGAGCTGTTCAGCGTCGAAGGACCGGCGCGAGCGCTGCCGAGCTACATCGACCAGAACTTCCTCTTCGGCGACCGTTGGGTTCTCAAGATCGCCAACGCCTACGACGACGAGGCGACGCTCGATCTCCAGAACCGCGTGATGGCGACCGTCAGCACGGCGGAGCCCGGTCTGGCGCCGTCGGTCAAGACCTCGGTCGCCGGCCGCGCGACCGAGCGAGTCGAGGTCGCCGGCTCGTCCCACTTCGCGCGCATGGTCTCCTACCTGCCCGGGCGCCTTCTCGCCGACGCCGACGGCGTGACCGACGCCACCTGGGAGCATCTGGGCGAGCAGCTCGCGCGGCTCGATCTCGCGCTCGCCGGCTTCGAGCATCCGGCGATGAAGCGCTGGTTGCGCTGGGATCTGGCCCAGGCGCAATGGATCGCCGCCGATCTGGACGTCCTGCCGACGGCCGCCGGTCGCCGGCTGGTGGAGCGCATTCAGCTCCAGTTCTACGCCGACGTCACGCGCCGCCTCGCACGGCTGCCGCACGGCCTGATCTACAACGACGCCAACGACCACAATGTCGTCGTCGAGGACCGTCCGGACGGTTGCCGGGTTCGCGGCTTCTTCGATTTCGGCGACGCCGTATGGAGCGCCCGCGCCTTCGAGCCGGCGGTGGCGATGGCCTACGCCGCCCTCGGCGAGGACGACCCCCTCGCCGCGATGAGCCGTGTCGCCGCCGGCTTTCGGCGCCTGATCCCGCTCGACGACCTGGAGCTGAGCATCCTCTTCCCGGCGGCCTGCATGCGGCTCGCGGTGAGCGTCGTGGTCTCTGGTCAGGACGCCCGGATCGAGCCCGACAACGAGTACATCCGGGTCTCCGAAGCACCCGCCTGGCAGGCGCTCGAGCGACTGGTGAAGATCTCGCCGTCCGACGCCGAGCGTGCGCTCCGCGACGCCTGCGATCTGCCACAGCCGGCCGGGACCGAGCTCGAAGCGATCGACATCGCGGACGTCGCCGAGCTCCGCCGGCGCCACGTCAGCCCCTCGCTCAGCCTGTCCTACCGCGAACCGCTCGAGATCGTCCGCGGCCGAGCGCAGTATCTCTTCGATCGCCACGGGCGCGCCTACCTCGACGGCGTCAACAACGTCTGCCACGTCGGGCACTGCCATCCCCGAGTCGTAGCCGCGATCCGCGAACAGAGCGCCGCCCTCAACACCAACACCCGCTACCTGCACCCCAACATCGGCCGGCTCGCCGAGCGGCTCGCGGCGCTCTTTCCCGACCCGCTCGAGGTCTGCTTCTTCGTCAATTCGGGCAGCGAGGCGAACGAGCTCGCCCTGCGCCTGGCGCAGACGGTCACTGGCCGTCGTCACATGCTGGCCATCGAGCACGCGTACCACGGCCACACCTCGGCGCTGATCGACGTCAGCTCCTACAAGCACGCCGGCCCGGGCGGTGGCGGCGCTCCCGGGTGGGTGCGCGTCGTGCCCTGCCCAGATCCGTATCGGGGGTGCCACCGTGGCGCCGACAGCGGACCGCCCTACGCTCAAACTGTCGCCGACGCGATCGCCGGCCTCCGAGCCGACGGCCACGAGATCGCCGGCATGATCGCCGAGCCGATCCTCGGCTGCGCCGGTCAGGTGGTGCCGCCCGAGGGCTACCTGGCGCAGGCGTTCGAGCTCGTCCGTGCCGCCGGCGGGCTGGCGATCGCCGACGAGGTCCAGATCGGCTTCGGCCGGATCGGCAGCCATTGGTGGGGGTTCGAGGCGCAGGGGGCGACCCCGGACATCGTCACCCTGGGCAAGCCGTTCGGCAACGGCCACCCTCTGGCGGCGGTGGTCACGACCCGCGAGATCGCTCAGGCGTTCGACAACGGCTTGGAGTTCTTCGCCACTTTCGGCGGCAATCCGGTCTCGTGCGCCGCCGGATTGGCAGTGATCGACGTCATCGAAGGGGAGGGGCTCCGGCAGCACGCGGCCGAGATCGGCGAGATCCTGCAGCAGCGGCTGCGCGAGCTCGCCGACGCTCATCCGGCGATCGGCGACGTGCGCGGCCAGGGCCTCTACCTGGGGGTCGAGATCGTGCGCGATCGCGACTCCCGCGAGCCCGATGCCCCGACGCTCGGCGCCGCCGTCGAGGCGATGCGCGCCACCGGCGTTCTCATGAGCACCGACGGACCCCACCACAACGTGCTCAAACTCAAGCCGCCGATGGTATTCGATCGTCACGACGCGGAGCTGTTCCTGGCCGCTTTCGACCGGGCGCTCGGCGAAATCGAAGGAAACGCGTAGACGCGGGATCCAACGAGGGGGAGTTCCTGGCCTTCTCGTGCGAACTAAAGGAGGATTTGAGGTCCATCGGTGGTTCACATCCGTAGCAGTAGGCATGAGGGTTGCGTCCAAACGGGCCCGGAAGAGCAAATGTCCGCGACACCGAAACTCCTGATCCTCCTGGCCTCACTCTCGCTGGCTGCCTGCGTCTCCCTGACGCCCTACGAGCAGGTGGTTGCTGAGCTGCCGGCCGAGCGCCTCGCCGACCTCGACGGGCAACGCGTGTATTTCGAGGATCGCGGAGCCGGCGAGGCGGTGCTCCTGGTGCACGGATTCGGCGCGTCGGCCTACTCCTGGCGGGACGTGGCGGCCGAGCTCGAGAGCGACTACCGGGTGATCGCGGTCGATCTGTCGGGATTCGGCTTCACCGAGCGGCCGCACGACTTCACCGCCTACACACGTCACGCGCAGGGCGAGCTACTGATCGGGCTGATGGACCACCTCGACATCGAACGGGTTCATCTGGTCGGTCACTCCTACGGTGGCGCGGTGGGCGCGGCGCTCGCGGTGAGGAGCCCCGAGCGCATCCAGACGCTCACGCTGCTCAACGCCGCCGGGCCGATCTACACCCAGCTCCGACGCAATCCGCTGGCGTCGATCGGTCCGCTCACCTACGCTTTCGTGCGCACCAAGTCGCTCCGTCGAGGCAACATCGAGCGGGCACTCAAGAGGTCGTTCTTCGACGACGATCTGGCCACCGCGGAGCTGGTGGCCGAGTACCAGCGTCGGCTGGCGATCGAGGGTGCGGCGCGCGCGTTCCGCGGCCTGACCATCCCGATGGACGACCCCCAGAAGAGGGTCGAGCTGTCGCAGCTGCAGGTGCCGACGCTCGCTCTCTGGGGGACTGAGGACATCCTCATCCCGGTGGCCTTCGCGCGCCAGGAGGCGTCCGCCATCGAGTCGAGCCGCTTCGTCCTGATCGAAGGCGCCGGCCATGTGCCGATGGAGGAGCGACCGAGCGAAGTGGCTTCTAGCCTTCGGCGCTTCTTCGAATACGGCCTCAACGCCTTCGAGGACGACCTCGAGGCACTCGAGCCACCGACCGACGAGGCTCGAGCGAAACTGCTGCGGCGCGCCCGCGCGGACTAGGCCCAGGCTAGCTCTCGAAGAGCTCGATCTGATCGCCGCCGGGCCGGCGAAAGTGCTCGGTCGTCAGGTTCGAGCGGCCGGTGGAGATCCCGTTGCGCTTGCGGGCGCCGTCGAAGAGCGACGCGATCTGATCCGCCAGCACCCCCTCGCCACGCATCCGGCTTCGGAACCTCGGGTCGTTGAGCCGACCGCCCCGGATCTCCCGGATCCGCCCGAGAATCTTGCTCTTGCGATCCGGGTAGTGCTCGTCGAGCCACGCCTCGAACAGACCGCTCACCGCGCCCGGCAGCCGCAGCGGGATATATCGTGCCCACCGGACCCCGGCTGCAGCGGCCGCCTCGACCACCGCGGGAATCTCGTGATCGGTCAGCCCGGGCACCACCGGCGCCATCAGCAGGCCGCACGGTATGCCGGCCTCGGTCAGCCTGGCGATCGCCTCGAGGCGTCGTTGCGGATGCGATGTCCGGGGCTCCATCCGGCGCGCCAGGCCGGCGTCGAGCGTAGTCACCGACATGTAGACCGAAGCGGTGCCGGCGGCGGCCATCTCCGCAAGCAGATCCGCATCCCGTTCCACAAGCGAGTTCTTGGTGATGATCGTCACCGGGTTCAGACACCGCGCGAGCACCTCCAGACACTCGCGCGTCAGGCCGAGCCGCCGCTCCACCGGCTGGTAGGGATCGGTCACGCCGCTGATGCCGAGGACCTGCGGCCGCCACGAGGGCGCGCCGAGCTCGCGCTCGAGGATCGCCGCCACGTCGCGCTTCACCAGGATCCGGGTCTCGAAGTCGAGCCCGGCCGAGAATCCCAGATATTCGTGGGTGGGCCTCGCATAGCAGTAGATACAGCCGTGCTCACACCCTCGGTACGGGTTCACCGAGACGTCGAACGGTACGTCCGGGCTGTCGTTGCGAGCCAGGACGGTGCGGCTCGTATCGTCGAGGAACCGGGTCTCGACCCGACCGGGCGGCGGCAGCTCGGATTCGATCTCGAGACGTTCGAACCGGCCGGCGGGGTTGCCGGCGGCGCCACGCCCGCGCGGACCGGAAGGCCGATTCATGGAGCGATTGTAGAGCCCAGCGAGTAGGATCTCGGAACTGTCCAGCGACGTACCAAGATCAAGCGGCTCTGCCCGCGCCCACCCGGCGGGGTGTTGGGTACCCACCCGGCCCCGACTACGCTGACGCTCGCGATGAACACTCTCGATCCAAGAATCGCGCTCCCGAGCCTCCCGACGACCTGCTTGCTGCTGGCGGTGGCCCTCACGCCACCGGCCGGGGCGGAGAAGTCGGCGGATCCCGAGACCCTGACCGCAGCGCTCAAGGGCGGCAAGCCCTACGTCAACCTGCGCTACCGCTTCGAGAACGTCGAGGAGGACGCGTCGACCAAGGACGCGCACGCCTCGACTCTGCGCTCGGTCCTCGGCTGGGAGTCCGCCGACTACAAGGGCTGGAGCGTGTTCGGCGAGGCCGAGAACGTCACGTCTGTAGGCAACGACCTCTACAACAACCGCGGCGCCGGCAGTCTCGCCAACGGCGTGACCGATCGGCCGGTGGTCGCCGACCCGGAGATCACCGAGATCAACCAGGCCGGCCTGCGCTTCCGTAGCGAGGACTGGGCGATCGTCGCGGGCCGACAGGAGATGGTGCTCGGCGACGCGCGCTTTGTCGGCAATGTCGGCTGGCGCCAGAATCACCAGTCATTCGATGGCGTGCGCATCGACAACGAGTCGCTCGAGCGGGCTCGATTCGGCTACGCGTTCGTCGATCGCGTCCAACGCATCTTCGGCGACAGCCTGGACCTCTCAGCGCACCTGCTGAACGCGACCCTCGAAGCGGGCATGGTGGGCAAGGTCACTGTCTACGGCTACCTGCTCGACTACCGCGACACCGGCGCGGCGGGCAATTCGACCGCCACCTGGGGCGCCGAGCTGGCCGGCAAGCGGCCGCTGCGAGACACGATCTCGCTGCTCTACGAAGTCGAGTACGCCCGGCAGAGCGACTTTGCGGACAACCCGGCGAACATCGACGCCGGCTACAGCTTCGTGATGCTCGGCGCGGCCTGGCCGAAGATCACCGCGCGCGTGGGCTGGGAGACCCTCGAAGGAGCTCCGGGCGAGGGCCGGTTCACGACGCCGTTGGCGACGCTCCACAAGTTCAACGGCTGGGCCGACAAGTTTCTGGCCACTCCCGCGACCGGTCTCGAGGACCGCTACCTACAGCTCGATGGCAAGGTGCGCTCGTTCGAGTGGTCGGCGCGCTTCCACGACTTCGACGCCGAGAGCTCGGGCGCCTCGTACGGCGGCGAGCTCGATCTCCAGCTGCTCTACCGAACAAGCGCTGGGGTCGTGCTCGGAATCGGCGGTTTCCTCTACGACGCCGACACGTTCTCGACCGATACCGAGAAGTGGGCGCTCTGGGCGACCTACAGCTTCTAGAGCGGCATCTGCATCTCGGCTGGGCACAGCCTGGCACCGACGGACCCACCCGTGCGGGTGGCGCCAGGCCCGCCCCGACTTCCTAGCATCGCGGGAACGCTCCCGCAGCGCGGCTCGCTCTGCGTGCCGGAGACCTGGAGCGCTACTATGATGAGAACTCGCAATGTCTGACGAAAGCAAGGATCGCCCGGGCGCCGCGGCGGGCCGGCGCGGCTTCCTGGCCGCCGCTTCGACAGCGGTCATGTCGGCCGGCCTGGTCGGCGGCTACGGTGCGTTCGCGGCGATCGCCGGTCGGTTTCTCTATCCCGCCCGACCCGCGGACCGGGGCTGGCAGTTCCTCATCGAGGAGGCGCGCGTCGCGATCGGCGACAGCCTGCATTACCGGACGCCCGCCGGAGAGAACGTCAGCATCACACGCAAGGAGCGCAACGGCGAAGCGGGCGATTTCATCGCCCTGTCGAGCACCTGTCCGCACCTCGGGTGCCAGGTGCACTGGGAGGGGCAGAACAACCGCTACTTCTGTCCCTGCCACAACGGCGTGTTCGATCCCGACGGGGTCGGAATCGGGGGTCCGCCGGGAGACGCCGGTCAGTCGCTGCCGCGCTACGCGCTGAAAATCGAAAAGGGCCTACTCTACATCGAGGTCGGCTTCGACAGCCTGGCCGCGAGCGGCGAGGGTGAGCTGATCGAGGAACCCGAGCGCTCGGCTGCGGGCCACGACCCCTGCCTCGATCGGCGAGGCGGGAAGAGATCGGCGTGAACCGGGTAGCGCACTGGCTCGGGGATCGCTTGCCGATCTCGAGCGACGACTTTCGGGAACTCACCAACGAGCCGGTCCCAAACCACATGAAGCGCTGGTGGTTCGCGCTCGGAGGCACCCCCGCCTACCTGTTCGTCGTCCAGATCGTGACCGGCATCCTGCTGGCCTTCTACTACAGCGCATCGCCCGAGACCGCCTACGAATCGGTGCGTTACATCACCGAGGAGGCCGCCTTCGGCTGGTACATCCGCTCGGTGCACAAGTGGGCCGCGACTTTGATGATCGCCGCCGTGATCCTGCACCAGATGCGCGTCTACTTCACCGGCGCCTATCGCAAGCCGCGCGAGATCAACTGGATGGTCGGCATGTTCCTGTTGATCTGCACGCTCTCGGTCGGGTTCACCGGCTACAGCCTGGTCTACGAGCAGCTCAGCTACTGGGGCGCGACCGTCGGCGCCAACATCGCCGACACCGTGCCCCTGGTCGGCGGCCTGATCAAGAACATGATGCTCGCCGGCGAGAGCTACAACGAGCGCACGTTGTCACGCTTCTTCGTGCTGCACGCGGCGGTCCTACCAGTGGCCATGGTCGTCCTGATCGCCATCCACATAGCGATCATCCGCATGCAGGGCGTGACCGAGTTCTCGTTCGAAGACGAAGACGAGAACGAGCCCAAGACCTTCAACTTCTTCCCCGACCACCTCTACACCGAGCTGATCATGGGACTGATCGTAATGATCGTCCTGAGCGCGCTGGCAACGATCTTCCCGGCGGCGATGGGCCCGGCGGCGAACCCTCTGGAGACCCCCGAGGTGATCAAGCCGGAGTGGTTCTTCTTCGTCGCCTTTCGCTGGCTGAAGCTGTTCACCGGCACCGCCGCCGTGTTGAGCATGGGCTTCATCGTGGCGGTGATGTTCACCTGGCCGTTCATCGACGGCTGGTTCCGCAAGCGCACGCGCTTCCAGGAGGCGAGCGTCTGGATCGGCATCGGCGGCGTCATCGCGATCATCGCGCTGACCGTCTGGGAGGCTGTGGCGAGGCACTGATATGAAACTCGAAACGAAACGCTACGTGATCGCCGGTCTCGGCGCCCTGTTCCTGCTGTCGCTGGTGCTGGTCCAGTGGATGGAGACCGCACACAAGGCCGAACAGGCCGGCTTGCGACCACCCTCGATCGCCGTCCCGGCGAGCTCGAAAGCGTGCGTCGACTGTCACTCACAGGCGCAGCCCGGCATCATCGCGCATTGGGAGGGGAGCACCCACGCCGAAAAGGGCGTCGGTTGCGTCGAGTGTCATCAGGCGGGCGCGACCGACGCGGACGCCTTCCTGCACTACGGCGCTCAGATCGCCACGGTCGTCACGCCGCGCGACTGCTCGCGCTGCCACCTCACCGAGGGACAGCAGTTCGCGGCCAGCCACCACGCCAAGGCCGGCAACATCCTGGCGTCGCTCGACAATTTCCTCGCTGAAACGGTCGAGGGCGCGCGGCTCGATTTCAATCCCCACTCCCCGACCCCGGGCAGGGCGGTGGAGTCGGTCAACGGCCTGGCCAGCGCGTTTTCGGGCTGCCAGCAGTGCCACGGCTCCAAGGTCGCCTTCCAGGCGACCGACGGCGGCACCGTGACCGTGGACGACCTCGAGCCCGACGAGAACGGCAAGCCGACCAACCCGGACGCGGTCGCGCGCATCGTCAAGGACGACAACGGCCGGCCGCTCATGAGTCCCGGCAGCTGGCCCAATACCGGCATCGGACGCCTCAATCTCGACGGCTCGCGCGGCTCCTGCTCAGCGTGCCACAGCCGGCACGACTTCTCACCGCGGCGCGCGCGCCAGCCCGAGAATTGCGGCAAGTGCCATCTCGGACCGGACCATCCTCAGAAGGAGATCTACGAGGAATCGAAACACGGCGTCGCCTACCGCGATCTCAAGGACGACATGAACCTGGACGGCGACGAGTGGGTGCTCGGCAAGGACTACGCGGCGGCGCCGACCTGCGCGACCTGCCACATGTCGGGACACCTGCGCAACGACGGCAAAGTGACCCACGATCCGGGTGAGCGCATCTCCTGGACCAACCGGCCGCCGGTCAGCCTGGTGATGGACACCGACGTCAATCACGCGATCGTCACCGAGACCGACCCCGAGCAGCGCCGCAGGCTGATCCACGACAGCGCCGACGACAAGCGCGGCCGGATGAAGGACGTCTGCTCGCACTGTCACACGCCGGACTACGTCAACGCGTTCTACCGGCAGTACGACGATCTGGTGATCCTCTACAACGAGAAGTTCGCCAAGCCCGGTCTCGCGATCATGGCTTCGCTCGCCGATCAGGGTCTGCGGACACCGACCCAGTTCGACGAAGAGATCGAGTGGACGTGGTTCTACCTCTGGCATCACGAGGGCCGCCGGGCACGCCACGGCGCCTCGATGATGGCGCCGGACTACACCCACTGGCACGGCATGTTCGAGGTCGCAGAGCGTTTCTACGTCGAGCTGATCCCGCAGGCGCTCGAGATTGCCGAACACGCGGCAGCCGATGGACAGCGATCCCAGGCCGCCGCAGTGCGCCGCACCGTAAGCGAGATCCTGGCGCGCCCCGAGCACAGCTGGTTCGAGCTCGGCGCCGAGGAAGAGACCGAACGGGTTCGCAGGGAGATGGAGCGCCGCTACGGCCAGGGCGACTAGAGAACATGCACCACGATCAAGGCACTGACCCATGAATCGACGTGACCTGCTACAGGTCCTCGGCGCGACGACGGCCACCGGCGTCGCGGCGTTCTCGTGCGGAGATCGCGACGAGGCGACACGGATCGCGGACCGCCGCGACGGCCGCTCCGACGTGGACCTCGAATGGAAGAAGGCGCCCTGCCGCTACTGCGGCACCGGCTGCGGCGTCGAGGTCGGCGTGGACGAGGGCCGCGTGGTGGCGGTGCGCGGCGACGAGGCGAGTCCGGTCAATCGTGGGCTGCTGTGCGTCAAGGGCTACCACCTGCCCGCCTTCCTGTACGGCGAGGATCGCCTGCTCTATCCACGGCTGCGCGACGGCGACGGCTGGAAGCGCATCTCGTGGGACCAGGCGCTCGACCTGATCGCCTCGAAGTATCAGGAGGCCCTCGACAGCGACGGGCCGGAGTCGGTGGCCATGTACGGCTCGGGCCAGTGGACGGTCTTCGACGGCTACGCGGCGACCAAGTGGTTCCGCGGCGGTCTGCGCTCGAACAACCTCGACCCCAACGCGCGGCTGTGCATGGCCAGCGCCGTGACCGGGTTCATGACGCAGTTCCAGAGCGACGAGCCGATGGGCTGCTACGACGACTTCGAGGCCGGCGACGACTTCGTGTTGTGGGGCAACAACATGGCCGAGATGCATCCGGTCCTGTTCAGCCGCATCCTCGAGAATAAGCGCACCAACCCGGGCGTCAGGATCATCGACATCGGCACCCGAAGAACGCCGACCACCGACTACGCAGATCTCTATGTCGAGATCGTGCCGGGCTCGGACCTGGCGCTCGCCAACGGCATCCTCCACGTACTGTTCCGTGACCGCAAGCTGGATCGCGCGTTCATCGAAGAGAACGTGATCTTCAAGCGCGGCGTCGAGGACCTCGACGAGATCGGCTGGGGTTGCTACGGCGACCAGGCGGAGAGCTATGGCTTCCAGGATCGCCCGCAGGACGCCTCGCTCGAGGAGATGCGGCGCTTCCTGGATCACTACACACCGGAGCACGTGAGCGAGATCAGCGGCGTGCCGCCGGCCCAGATCGAAGCGCTCGCCCAGATCTACGGCGAGCGCGACCGCGGCACCGTCAGCCTCTGGTGCATGGGCGTCAACCAGCACACCCGCGGCACCTGGATGAACAACCTGATCACCGATCTGCACCTCTTGACCGGCAAGATCGGCCGTCCAGGCGCCAACCCGTTCAGCCTCACCGGTCAGCCATCGGCGTGCGGCACGGCGCGCGAGGTGGGCACGCTCGCGAATCGGCTACCGGCTGACATGGTGGTGACCAACGAGGCTCACCGCGCGCGCGCCGAGGAGATCTGGGAGATCGAGTCGGGGACGGTCCCGCCCAAGCCCGGCTACCACACGCTGGACATGTTCCGTGCCTTCATGCGCGGCGACGTCAAGGTGATGTGGGTGCAGACGACGAATCCATGGGTGACCATCCCCAACCTGCACCGGATCGAGCGCAAGCCCGATGATGGCCGCTTCCTGGTGGTCAGCGACATCTACCCGACGCCGACGACCGAGGCCGCCGACCTCGTGCTGCCAGCCGCCGCCTGGGTCGAGCGCGAAGGCGTGTTCGGCAACTCCGAGCGCCGCACGCAGCAGTGGGAGAAGATGATCGAGCCACCGGGCGAGGCCCGCGAGGACGCCTGGCAGATCATGGAGGTCGCCAAGCGGATGGGCATGGGTCATCTGTTTCCCTGGCCCGAGAACGACTGGCACGAGCCGATGTTCGAGGAGTACCGTCGCTTCACTCTCGGCATCGGCAAGGATCTCGCTTCCTATCAACAGCTGCGCGAGACGCGCGGCATGCTGTGGCCGGTGGTCGACGGCAAGGAGACCCGCTACCGCTACGCCGCCGGCCACGACCCCTACGTCAAGAAGAGTGAGGGCGTCCATTTCTACAAGGCGAAGGGCTACGGTGAGCGCGCCGCCTGCTGGATTCGTCCCTACCACCCGCCGGCCGAGGTGCCCGACGGCGACTATCCCTTCTGGCTTTCGACCGGTCGCATTCTCGAGCACTGGCACTCCGGCTCGATGACCCGTCGCGTCAAGCAGCTCCACCAGGCGGCGCCCGAGGCGTATGTCGAGATCAACCGCGCCGACGCCCAGCAGCTCGGGGTCAAGAGCGGCGATCGGGTGCAGCTGACCACCCGCCGAGGCAAGCTCGAGCTGACCGCCCGCGTCGACGGCCGCGGCAAGCCGCCACGCGGCTCGGTGTTCGTGCCGTTCTTCGACGAGCACCGGCTGATCAACCGGCTGACGCTCGACGCGATGGACAACATCAGCAAGGAGCCGGACTACAAGAAATGCGCGGTTCGGGTAGAGCGCGCATAGTAGAGGGGCGGATTCGCTCCGGTTGGCTCCTTCTGGCGGCCTTCCTGGTCGCCTGCGGCTCGCCGGAGCCGCGCGTTGCCGTGCCCGGATCGGCGGGATCCAAGACCTCGGCGGTCGTTCGCGCCGACCGCCGAGCCTACGACGGTGCGCCGCCGGTGATCGCGCACGAGGACTTCGGCATGGACTGCAACTCGTGTCACAACGAAGCCGGCATGGAGGTGGAAGGGATCGGTTTCGCCCCGCCGTCGCCACACGAGGCGACGACCGGCATGAGCGCGATCAGCCGCTGCCGGCAGTGCCACGTGTTCCAGGCGACCGCGGAGCTCTTCGTCGCCAACGAATTCCAGGGCTTGACCCAGGATCTTCGCCACGGCCGGCGCCTGAACCCGCTGGCGCCACCCACCATCCCGCACAAGACCTTCATGCGCGAGAACTGCCTCGCCTGCCACTCCGGACCGGCGGCGCGCGAGCCGATCCGCACCGATCATCCGGAGCGCGTTCGCTGCCGGCAGTGCCACGTGCCGGTCGAGACCGGAAGGCTCTTCGCCAGCCCCGCGGGCCCCTAGCCGGGAAGGCTAGACTTCCCGCTCGCTGTCGCGTCCGTTCAGGAGTGACTCCCCGGCGCGATGAAAGACGTCCTCCGATCTCGAGGGATCCCGCATGCGCATCATGTTCTCGGCACTCGTTCTCTGCTTCACCGTCTTCGTAGCCACAGCTGCCGAGGCGGAGAAACGGCTCGTCACCCTCCTTCATACCAACGACATCGAGAGTGTCTACGAGCCGACCGAGGCGTTCTGGAATCCCGACATCGAGACCATCGGCGGCATCTCTCATCTCGCCACGCTGATCGACCGGGTTCGCGAGGCCGAGGAGCTCAGCTTCCTGTTCGACGCCGGCGACATCTACACCGGCGCTCTGTCGCAGGCGACCGAGGGCCGGCTCGCCTGGGATCTCTACAGCCTGATGGGTTACGACGCCGTCAACCTCGGCAACCACGAGTTCGAGTACGGCTGGCAGAGCCTGCAACGGATCCGGCAGCGAGCGCGCTTTCCGGTCTTGAGCGCCAACCTGTTCTACGAGGGTACGGACATCCCGCTCTGCCAGGCGTACACCATTCTCGAGCAGGGCGGTGTGCGGGTCGGCGTGATCGGGGCGATGGGCGTCGACGCGTTCATCAACGCCATCAACCCAGCGCACCGCGCCGGCACCGAGGTCCGTGAGCCCGCGCCCATCATCCAGGGCTACGTCGACATTCTGCGTGACGAGGTCGATCTGGTGGTCGTGCTGACGCACCAGAATCGGACCGCGCCGATGCAGACCGACAAGGAGGCCGACCCGGAGGTCCAGCGCGGCTTCGACGAGGACTGGACGCTCGCCGGCGCGTTGAGCGGGGTCGACGTCATCTTCGGCGGCCACTCCGACCATGGCCTCTGGCAGCCGGTTCGCCATCCGGACACCGGCACCTTCGTCGGACTGACCTTCGGGCAGGGCAAGTACCTCGGACTGCTCCGACTGCTGATCGACACCGAGACCGGCGAGGTCGAGCTCGACGAGGGCAGGTTGATCCCGGTCGAGTCGGCCAAGCTCGAGCCGCACCCGACGCTGGTCGCGCGCATCGCCGCCGCTCGCCGTGCGGCGCCCGACCTGGCGGAGGTGGTCGGCGAGGTCGAGACACTCGCGTTCCGGCGCTACTACCGGGAGTCGAACCTCGGCAACCTCCTGTCCGACATCCTGAGGCAGACCTCCGGCGCGGACATCGCGGTGATGAACTCCGGCAGCCTGCGCGCGGACTTCCACCCCGGCGACGTGACCGTCGAGGACGTACTGAATGTCTACCCGTTCATCGGCAAGTTCCACGTGGTCGAGATCGGCGGTTCGGCGGTGAAAGAACTGCTGGAGTACGGCTACGCCCTGCACTACGGCTTCCTGCAGATGTCCGGCGTCGAAGCGCTCTACGACTCGGGCCGGCCGGCGGGCGAGCGACTGGTCGAGGTGAAAGTGGCCGGCGAGCCGATCGACCCGGCCGGGCTCTACACGGTGGCGTCGAGCGCGTTTCTCGCCAACGGCGGTGACGGCTACTCGATGCTCGCCGCCGGCAGAGTGATCCAGCGGAGTGAGGCGCGGTTGTCCGAGTACTTCCTGGACCACTTTCGCGTCACAGAAACCGTGGCGGTGCCACCGGTCGGCCGCCAGCGCGACCTGTCGCGCGAACCCTGAGCCGAGAGCGCGAGGCTCTCCCCTACCTGTGACGCGGCTCGACAGCTAAACTCCGGCCCTATGTCGGAACCCGGCGGCCGCCCCAAGCGCGGCACTCAGAAGAACTACCCACTCTGGCCGACCAACGAGGCGAAGCGCCTCGCAAAGCGGCTGAAGACGCCCGGTCCGGTCACCCTCGAGACCGGCTACGGTCCGTCGGGTCCGCCGCATCTGGGCACCTTCGGCGAGATCGTGCGCACGGCATTCGTCGCCGAGGCGATCCGCAAGCGCGGCTTCGAGCCCACGATCATCGCGTTCTCCGACGACATGGACGGCCTGCGTCGGGTGCCGATGGGGTTCCCCGAGAGCTTGGAAGAGCACCTCGGCAAGCCGCTGTCGGCGATCCCGGATCCGTTCGGCAGCGCCGACTCGTTCTCCGGCAACATGAACGCCCGACTGCACGAGATGGCGGCGCTGGCGCACGTCGACGTCGACTTCCGCTCGGCCTCCGCCGAGTATCGGCAGGGCACCTTCGACGAGGCGATCCGGGCGGTGCTCGCCAAGGCCGACCAGGTGCGGGCGATCCTCGCCTCGGATCTGTCCGCCGAGACCATGAAGGACTGGTTCCCGTTCATGGTGCTCTGTGAAGACTGCGGACGGATCTATTCGACTCGCGTCCGCGGCTTCGACGCCGAGAGCGCCGACGTCGAGTACTCCTGCTCGGTACCGGTCGGGTCGAACGAGCCGTGCGGCAAGCAGGGCACCCGGTCGCTGCTCGGCGGCGGCGGCAAGTTCCCCTGGAAGATCGACTGGGCGGCGCGCTGGTTCGCACTCGGTGTCGACTACGAGCTCTACGGCAAGGACTTGATCCCGTCCGCCGAGATCAGCGACCGGATCTGCCGCGAGATCTTCGAGACCCGGCCGCCGATGCACATGTTCTACGAGCTGTTCCTCGACGAGAGCGGCGCCAAGATCTCGAAATCGAAGGGCGATGTGCTCGAGCCCACCCAATGGCTGAAGTACGCCTCGCGCGAGTCATTGAACCTGCTCTTCTTCGACAATCCGGTCCAGGCCAAGCGCGTGAGTCTGGGCCGCATCCCGGAGTACGCCCGCGACCTCGTGGCGCTCGAGGAGGTCTTCTACTCCGACGCTCCCGACGACCAGGTGACACTCAACGCCCGCCAGAGCTACCGCTTCCTGACCTTTTTCGAGCCGCCCGAGGCGCAGCCGCTGCGGCTCGACCTCGGCCTGCTTCTGAACATCATCGGTGGCGCCGGCAGCGCCGACGCTCAGGCGGTCACCGAGTACTTGAAGCGCGCCCGTCAGTACCCGGCCGAAGTTCTCGCCTCGCCGGCGGCTGTCGATCAGATCGAGCGCGCGCTCGCCTACTACCAGGCAGTGGCGCGCAAGAGCGAGATCGGGCCCGAGAGCGAGGCGATCACGAACGTCGAGCGGCAGGCGGTCGAGCGCTTCGCGAGCTTTCTCGAAGTCGGCGACGCGGACGATGAGGCCACCCAGGGCGAGATCTTCGCGCTCGCCAAGGAGCTCGAGATCAAGCCTGGGCGCTTTTTCCGGCTGCTCTACATTGCGCTCATTCGCCAGGAGCGCGGCCCGCGGCTGGGCGGATTCGCGAACGTCCTCGGACGTGGCCAGGCTGCGGCCAAGCTGAGAGAGGCGCTCGACCGGTTCGCGATCGACGACAGCTAGCCCGACGTCTCACGCCGTCGCGTGGCGCCTCGCAGTAGCGACGAGGTGAGAAGGGCGGGCTAGAGGCGTTCGAGCCACTGCAAGCGTCTGATCGACTTCTCGGCCGACACCGGGCTTCGATTCGTCCTCGCGCTCTAGCAACCGGCCGGTCAACGCCCCGATAAGCCGTCGTCCGGCGCTCCCACGCTCGCGTCCTCCCAACGTCGCAATCGCGCGACCAGATCGGCGTTGAACTCCACGATCTCATCGAGCAGTCGCCTCTGATCACGGAGCAGGGCAGCCTCCTCCCGTTGCGCTTCTACCTCCCGCCGCAGCTGCTGGAGCTCGTTCACCAACATCGGTACCAGCGCTGAATAGCGCACCGAGTAGGGCTGCCCGTCCTCGTCATAGACCACGAGCTCCGGATTGATCTCGGCCACCTCTTCGGCGATCAAGCCGAACTCGAGCGGCCTCGAGGCATCGCCGGCCACCTCCTCCGTGTAGCGGAATATGACCGGACGGAGAGCCATCAGGTCGGCGGACCGGTCCGCCATGGGCCGGATCTCTTCCTTGAAGCGTCGCGACGAGGTCATCGTGCCGAGTTGCCCTTCCGAGTTCACGAAGACCTGGATGCCGCCAAGGGACATAGCGCCGAAAATCCCGCCCACGAATGCTCGAGTATTGCTGGCATCACCGATGCGGATCGTGTGGTTGTCGCCCACGTCCCCTGGGTTCTGGATCATGATGTTTCGGTCGCCCACGATGTTCTGGCCGGATCTGTCACCGATGGAAATGTTGGCTGACCCAGTCTCCAGATTGACGAGACCACCGTACCCGACGGCCACATTCGAGCCACCGGTCGTCAAAGAGGACAGACTCCGAGTGCCCACCGCCGTATTGAAACTAGTGGTGGTGGCCTTCTCGAGCGACCTGTAGCCGACGGCCACATTCGAGCCACCACCGCTAGTAAGAGAGGAAAGCGCATAGGCCCCAACAGCGGTTGCGAAGGCCCCGCCGTTGGCCAACGCATAGAATCCGACCGCGGTTGCGCCGTTGGCCGAGCTCGCATCGAAGAGCGCCCGGCCGCCAAGCGCCGTGTTGCGGGACCCGGTGCCGAGGAACATCGCCGCGTGCCCCATCGCCGTGTTGTAGTCGCCGGTGGTGTTCGAGTAAAGAGCGAAAGCTCCGACGGCGTCGTTGCTGCTGCCATAAAGATTCGTGAACAGCGCATAGGCGCCGTTTGCCACGTTGTTGCGGCCCGAGGAAGTGTTGTGGAGCGCATAGCTGCCGAGCGCCGAGTTGTTGGTGCCCGAGAACACATCGGGGACGTACGGGGTGAGGCTCACCATCGCACTGCGGCCGAGGGCGATGTTGCGCGCTCCTGGATAGTTGTCATGGAGCAGCGGATAGCCGTCCTTGAAAATGTAACCGCCGAGCTCGAAATCGGTGGCGATCGAAATCGCGTAGCTGCCGGGCGGGACCACTGCCGTCGACGATGGGCGGGCGCCGACCGTAGTCGCGCGCAAGGTCTCGAAACGAGCCCGCATGCGGGCAGCGTTCTCCTCCCGCTCCCTCTCAGATAGCTCCGAATCCTGATCGAGGACCGATCGCGGTCGCTCTCCGGGGTTGAAACCCTGGGCGAGACCAGGGACGGCCAGAGCGAACTTGGAGATCACCACGAGAGCTACCACCGAGAAGATGCTGAGGTCAGTTCGAAACACCGCTCCTCCTATCTGTTGGTCGAGTTCAAGGGCTGTAAAATCATAGCTCACCGCGTACGGCTCACCGTTCTCGTAGCAGACCATGAGATCCAGCTTTGCCCTCGGCCACCACACACAGGAAACGCTCAATCAAGAGACTGTTCCTCACCGGGGGGCGTTCGTAACCTTTTGCCTTCGAGAGACGCCTGCTGAACGTAGGGGTCGAAAGGCCACTCCGTCAATCACCGAGAAGGGAGCAAGGGATGCAGCGACACAACCGTACTCGAAGGGTACGCATAGAGAAGCGGAAGGCAGGTAGGCCAATCCGACAGAAATGGGTGTGGCTCGGACTGATCGCGTTGGCTCTCTGCGCCAGCGCGCAGACAGCTTCGGCTCTCGATTGTGATTTCGACGCCGACGGATTCGAAGACCTCGCCGTCGGATCGCCTCAGGAGGGAGTCGGCCTCACCTTCGCCGCCGGCGCCGTCCTGGTCTTCTACGGCTCCTCCGGGGGCTTCGGGCTCGGTCGGCCGACGCAGTACTTCGACGAGAGCTCGGCGATCTTCTCCTCGTCGCCGAAGTACCAGGGCTACTTCGGCTATGCGGTCGACTGCGGGGACTACGACGGCGACGGCTACGACGATCTGGCCGTCGCGCGACCCTGGTTCGAGAGCGAGGAAGAGGAGAGTCCAACCGACGGCGTGATCTGGATTCTATTCGGCAGCTCGGAAGGACTCGGAGAGCGCGCGCAGAGCGCGGCGCCCCCGGGAGGGTCTCCCTACTTCGGTGCGGTCCTGGCGAGCGGTGATTTCAACGGCGACGGCTACAGTGACCTGGCCGTCGGCACCATCGCCACGCCTCTCTTCGACGAAGTGGCGCGGCACCTGTTCGTCTTCTGGGGTGGCTACGGCGGTCTCTCGGCCTACTCTCGCCTTTCCACCTACAAAGCGGAAGACATCAACGGTGCCGGAGCGCCCTACCTCGGAACGGCTTTGGCGGTGGGAGACTTCGACTCTGACGGGCTCGAAGACCTCGTCGCCACCTCGACCCCGGGCGGTGACATGAATCGCTTGGTGCTGCTGCACGGAAGACCCGGCTACCCCGGGTTGAGTCTCTACGGTCTGGACAACGCCGAGGTCATAGGCGTCGCGGAAACCGGTGACGTGCGTTTGACCGCCGGGGATTTCGACGGCGATGGCGAATCGGACCTGGCAGTGGGCGTGACACGCAGCGACCTGGCGTTCGTCGGTTCGGATCCGCCCAGGGTCGATCTCTACTACCAACGAGACGGCCAGCTGGTGGCCGAGGACGAGATCGTCGGTTCAAACAACTCATTCGGCGCCAGTCTCGGCGCCGGCGACTACAACGGCGACGGCTGCGACGACCTGGCCGTCGGCATCCCGGCCGAGGACAACCTGAGAGAAGACGGGACCATCGCTTTCGACTCGGGCCAGGTCTACGTCGTTCATTGTGACCCGGGCGTCGGTCTTGACCCGTCGACCGGCTACTTGCTGCAGCCGTCACACAAACGCTCCGACAGCGAGCACTTCGGATGGGCGATGACCGCCGGCGATTTCAACGGCGACGGGCTGTCGGATCTGATGGTCGGTGCTCCTGGCCTGCTCGTCTACCACGTTTCAGGAGTTCCGCGAAGCGACGTCGGCGCTTTCGTCGAGTTCTGGGGAGAGATCGCGGGCGAGCACGCGGGTCTGGGGTTGATCGGCCTGCCGGGCATTCTCTGGCATCAGGACGAGGTCGGCGTTCCCGACAGCGCCGAGGCGGGCGAGATCTTCGGCTGGGGCATGCGCTCGAGTTTCGAGTGCTGGGGGGCACCGGGCCTGCGAACCACGAGCTGCGTCATGGACGAGTTCGTGGCCAGGCCCTGATCCGAGGGGCCGACAACCGGCGATGGCGGGGTTCTCGTCGCCCACTGGCCGAGTGGTATTCCCTTGAGTGCTATCGAGGTATTCCTCAGAGTGCTACCATGGGCCGGTGAAGATCGGAGTCTCACTGCCGGACGAGTTGATCGAGTTCGCCGATCGCGAGGCGAAGCGGCGTGGAACCTCTCGCTCCGGCCTGCTGGCGGCGCTCCTCCGAGCCGAGCAGGCACGCGCGGAGCTCGTCGGTTACCTGGACCGCTACGGCTGGGACGTGGCGGAGGACTCGGACGCCTGGCGCCAGTACCAGAGCAGACGCATGGCCGAGGAGTACGCCGATGACGATTGGTGAGCCGCTGCCGAAGCGGGGCGAGGTGTGGTGGGTGCGAGTGGACAAGCGCCGGCCGGCGGTGGTCGTCCAATCCGACGTCGTTCGCGACCCCAGGGTCGGTTCCTTTCTCGTGGTGCCGCTGACCAGCCGGCTCCACCTGGAAGGGCTGCCTGGCAATCTTCGTCTCGACCGGCGTGCAACCGGCCTCTCCAAGCCGTCGGTCGCCAACGTCTACGACGTCCAGAAAGTGCTGCGCTCGGATCTGCTCGACTACTCGCGCGCTCTACCGCCGGAGCGGATCGCCGCCCTCGATGAGGGGCTGAGATTCGTTCTCGACCTCTAGGAACGGGGTCGGACACCCGATCTGCTCTCGGCCGACGGTCTGACTCTGCTAGCGGTAGAATCCGACCTTACTCCCGCGCTCGGAGAATCCTATGTCGGACAACTCGAAGGCACCCAAGAGCTACAACCGCTTCGTGTCCCGCTTCCCGAAGCTCGGCGAGGCATGGGACCTGGCTCGTCAGGCCGAGTTGGAGGGCCCTGCCGACGAGAAGGCGAGGCGGTTGCTCAAGTTGGCTATCGCGGTCGGCGCGATGCGCCAGGGCGCGGTCACCTCCTCGACCCGCAAGGCGTTCGACGCCGGCGCCACCGCGGAGGAGATCCTCCAGGTGGTCGCTCTGGGCGCCAGCACGCTCGGCTTCCCGTCGGCGGTCGCGGTGGCCTCGTGGATCGAGCCGATTCTCCTCGACCGCATGCTAGTCTGACAGGTCAAACATGAAAGCCGCATTCGTCAAACCACCTATTGGCGGAATCCTCGGCCTTGAGATGCTTACCTTCGTCGAGCCGCTCGGTCTCGAGTGCGTTGCCGCCGCGCTCGAAGAGGACGGACACGAGTGCCTGATCGTCGATCTGCGGATCGACAGCCACGAGCGCGGCATCGCCAAGCTCGACGCGTTCGAGCCGCGGATGATCGGCGTCCAGTGCAACTTCACGACCGAGCGCAACCGGACCATCAAGCTGACGCGCCAGCTGCGCCAGCGCTACCCCGACTCGTTCATCGTGGTGGGCGGACACGACGCTTCGCGCGACCCGCAGTGGTTCACCGATCCGTCGATCGACGCGATCACGGTCGGCGACGGCGAGGAGGTCGTGCCAGCGCTCGCCGACGCGGTCGACCGACACGGCGATCTCACGAAGGCACCGGGGCTGTACGTCAACACCTCCGACGGCCTGGTCCCGACCGGCCCGGCGCCGGCGCGCCGCAACATCGACGAGCTGCCGCTGCCCGCGCGACACCTGATCAAGGACTACGCGTCCGAGTACTACATCAACTTCCGCAAGCCGCTGGCGCTCATGGAGACCGCTCGCGGCTGCCCATTCAAGTGCAACTTCTGCTCGGTCTGGAAGTTCCACGAGTCGACCTTCCGCGAGAAGTCGCCGGAGCGGGTGGTCGAGGAGCTCGGTCAGATCGAGGCGCCCAACGTCTTCATCACCGACGACATCTTCTGGATGAACGTCAAGCGCGGGCGCGAGCTGGCCAAGCAGATCAAAGCGTCGGGGATCAAGAAGTACTTCACGGTGCAGACCCGGACCGACATCATCTGCCGCTTCCCCGACCTGATCGAGGAGTGGAAGGAGTGCGGCGACCTGGCGATCTTCCTCGGCGTCGAGAAGGTCGACGACGCCGGCCTCGCCTCGATCAACAAGAGCAACAAGGCGGTCAACAACGTCCGGGCGATCGAGATCCTCAAGGAGCTCGGCGTCGGCTTCACGTGTAATTTCATCGTCGACCCCGGCTGGGACTACGAGGACTTTGCCCGGCTCAAGGAGTGGATCGCCCGCATGGGCACCTACAACTCCGGCTTCACCGTGCTGACGCCGCTGCCGGGTACCGATCTGTGGGACGAGGTCTCGGCCGACGTGGCGGCGCAGAACTGGGAGATGTTCGACATCATCCACACCGTCCTGCCCACCAAGCTGCCGCTCGAGGAGTTCTACAAAGAGTTCTCGGATCTCTGGAAGTGGATTCTTCACGTGCGCTACCAGGAGCGCGGCAAGGCGCAGACCTATCTCGGTATGGCCGCGGCGCTGGCGACCGGCAAGGTGAGTCTCGGCGCGCTGCGCAAGGGGATGAACATCGCCAAGGTGTTCAGCGAGCCGCAGACGTTCCTCGACGCCCACCAGGCGCGCGGCCGCTAGGCGCCTCGTCCGGCTGAATCCGACCGGCAGCGCCTGCCAGATGAGCGAGCCACAGCCGATCAGCGTCAGCGAATACCACGCTGCGGCGCGCGAGCGCCTGCCGAAGCCGGCCTACGACTACTACGCCGGCGGCTCCTGGGACGAGATCACGCTGGACGAAAACGAGCGCGTTTACGACCGGCTGCGCCTCCACTACCGGGTCATGCGCGATGTCTCCAAGCGCGATCTCTCGACCACGCTCCTCGGTCGCCCGGTCTCGATGCCCCTGGTGATCGCACCGACCGCCTTCCAGGGCATGGCGCACGAGTCGGGCGAGTGCGCCACGGCCGGTGCGGCCAGCGACGCCGGCACGGTGATGATCGCCAGCACGTTGTCGAACAAGCCGATCGAGGAGATCACGGCGGCGACCGACGGCGACGTCTGGTTCCAGCTCTACGTCTACCGGGACCGCGGTGTCTCGCGCGCCTTAGTCGCGCGCGCCGTCGACGCCGGCTGCAAGGCGTTGGTTCTCACCGTCGACGTGCCCGGCCTGGGTGTGCGCGAGCGCGACGTGCGCAACCGCTTCCAGCTGCCTGAGGGTCTGTCGATGGGCAACCTCACGGCGGGCATGGGCGGCATGCCCGACAATCTCGACGGCTCGGCGCTGGCGGCCTACGTCGGCTGCATGTTCGACCCGTCGCTCTCCTGGCCGGATCTCGACTGGCTCCGATCACTCTCGGATCTCCCGGTCCTGGTGAAGGGTGTCGTCCATGCCGACGATGCGCGGTTGGCGATCGAGCACGGCGCCGCCGGCATCATCGTCTCGAACCACGGCGGTCGGCAGCTCGACACCGCCCCGGCGACGCTCGACGTCCTCCCCGAGATCGCCGAGGCGGTCGACGGCCGCGCGGCCCTGCTGATCGATGGCGGCGTGCGGCGCGGCACCGACATCCTGAAGGCGGTCGCGCTGGGCGCGGACGCGGTGGCGATCGGACGGCCGGCGCTCTGGGGCCTCGCGGTCGGCGGCCGGGCCGGCGTCGCCGACGTGCTGCGAATTCTGCGCACCGAGCTCGATGCGGCTATGGCGATGTGCGGCGTGACCCGGATCGATCAGCTCGGGCGCGAACTCGTGCGCTAGCCTGAGAGGAGCCGCGCAACCTCGAGAGGCCGGTCCTCGGCACCAAGGCTACGAACTTCATTACGTATAGAATAGACGGGTCCGCATACTTTCTTGTGCCGGAGCGCCGACGGGTGCCTGTCGTCGGCGACGACCGGTCTACCCCTATCTGAAGGAGGAAGAGCATGCCCAGAGCCCTGGCTCTAACCATCATCGCGTTCGCGATCGTCGTCGCATCCCTGTCCGCCGGCCCCGTCGTCGCGCAAGAGGACGGCAACCTCGCCAGCATCGTCTACTGGACCATCGCAGACGGCGCTGCCGAAGACTTCGAGGCCGGCCTCAAGGCCCACAACCAGTACCACGCCAAGATCGGCGACCCGGTTCCGATCCTGACCTGGCAGGCGATCAGCGGTCCCCACGAGGGCCAGTACGGCCGCGGCAGCTTCGGCCACAGCTGGGCCGATTTCGATCAGTCCCCGGAGGCCCTTCAGGCGGACACCGCCGATTCCGCCAAGACCATCACGCCTCACATCGCCGGTGCGGAATCCATGACCTGGGTAGCCCTACCGGAGCTCAGCAACCCCCGCGGCACACCTGGGACGGTCAGCCGGCTATTCGAGTTTCGCGTGAACCCTGGCCAGATGCAGGCCTTCGAGGGCGCGATCGCCAAGATCCACGCGGCTCTCTCCAAGCAGGAGGGCTGGCCCCACTACGAGTGGTACACCCTGGTGGACGGGGGCTACGTCCCGACCTACGCGGTCGTTCTGCCACGAGACGACTTCGCCGGCTTCGCTCCCGGCGACATGACCTTCATGGAGGCGATCGCCGCCGAGCATGGTGAGATGGCCGGCGAGATCATGGAGTCGCTCAGCGCGGCCACCAAGTCCCAGATCAACTACACGTTGGTTGCCCGCCCCGACCTCAGCTACTGGCCGTCGGACGGCGAATAAGCGGAGGCCTTGCCGCCGGTCCCGACGCTCGTAAGCGAGCTGAGGGGCCGGCGCTACTCGCCGGTGTCGGCCGACGGCGTCATGGTCAGCGGCTCACCGGCCGCCTGCTCCAGCTTCGCCAACCGCGCTTCGATGCTCATCAGCTTGTGCAGGATGATCACGTGGGTCTTCTTG
>JAJCXP010000282.1 GCA_029263375.1 Acidobacteriota bacterium
CTAGGCAAACTGGATTCGCATCAAGCGAGATCACGGCATTGTCGGATTTGACCAGCGCCTCTGTCCCCTGACCGAGTCCGGTCCCAATCTCAAGAACCGTCAGCCCGCCACCGAGTAAGTCGGCCATCCATTCATAGTGGCTGCCTTGTTGCAGATTCGAGGCGTTCAGCGACCAACTGTCGGCATACTTGGTCCTCTCGCGAAGCACGTTCTCCAAGATGCCAGCGTTAGTGTAAGCCTCGTGGCACTTCTTGAGCTTCAGTTCGCTCCCGCACCAGCAGGGATCATTGCGCCCGACCTTACCCATGATCCTGGAGTGTTAGAGTGATGTGTGCCCAGCGACAATTACATTTGGGCGCTGACGACAACTACACCTGTGCATCCTAGCCTGCTCGTTCGACGTCCGTGCGTTACTGTCTCCGGCAAGGAGGCACCATCGCTTGAGAACGACCGACGAGCAAGTGAGGAAGCTCATGGAAGAAGTTGGCAAGAGCCGGTCGCTTGAGGTCGCTGCAGCGCGGTCCGGGATGCACCGCAACACAGCCGGTAAGTATCGGAAGCTGAAGAAGTTACCTTCTGAGCTCCGACAACCCAGAACCTGGCGGACCCGCGCCGATCCGTTTGCGGACACCTGGCCGGAGATCCAGGCGATGCTCGAACTGGCGCCCGAGCTCGAGGCCAAGTCGCTGTTCGAGTACCTCATGGCCCGGGACGTCGGTGCGCACGAGCCCGGGCAGCTGCGAACGCTGCAGAGAAAGATTCGGGTCTGGCGTGCGCAGTCCGGGCCGCCGAAGACGGTCTTCTTCGCCCAGGTCCACCGCCCCGGCGAGGCGATGCAGACCGACTTCACGTGGGCGAGCTGCCTCGAGGTGACGATCGGCGGCGAGGCGTTTCCGCACATGCTGTGCCACCCGGTCCTTCCGTACTCGAACTGGGAGTGGGCAACCGTTTGCCAGTCGGAGTCCCTGATTGCGCTCCGGCGCGGGTTGCAGTCTGCGCTGTTCGAGTTGGGTCGAGTGCCGAAGTGGCATCAGACGGACAACTCGACAGCGGCGACGCACGACTTGCGGACCGGGAAGCGGGGCTTCAACGAGGACTACGTCCGGCTGATGGAGCACTTCGACGTCGAGCCGCGGACCATCGCGATCGGCGAGAGCCACCAGAACGGTGACGTCGAGGCGCTGAACGGCGCTTTGAAGCGTCGTCTCGAGCAGCATCTCTTGCTCCGCGGGAGCCGGGACTTCGACACCGTCCATGAGTACGAGCTCTGGCTTCAGGACAAGCTGACGGCGGCGAACCGGCTTCGCCAGAAGCGGCTTGAGGACGAGCTCGCGGCGATGCGCGTGCTGGAGGTCCGCCGCTTGCCGGACCACGTCGAGAAGCGCGTGACCGTGACCTCGTGGAGCACGATCCGTGTTCTCCACAACACGTACTCAGTGCCTTCCCGGCTCATCGGAGAAGAGGTGCTGGTCCGGGTGTTTGATGATCGCCTCGAGGTCGAGTACAAGGGCGTTGCGCAACTGACCGTGGAGCGCCTCACCGGCCGCCACGGCCACAGGATCGACTATCGCCACTTCATCTGGTCACTCGTCCAGAAGCCAGGCGCCTTCGAGCGTTACCGCTACCGCGACGAGTTGTTCCCGTCGGTCGTGTTTCGCCGCTCCTACGACGAGCTTCTCGCACGGCTGGGTAATCGCAAGGCCGATGTCGAGTACCTGCGGCTGCTGTACCTTGCCGCCTCGACGATGGAGTCGGAGGTCGAGTCGGCCTTGCAGCTACTCCTCGAGGCCGGTGCCGGAGTCGACGCACGCTCGGTGCGTGAGCTCGTCCAGCCGATGACGGAAGCGGTCGTGCCGAGTCTCAAGCCGGCCATCGTGGATCTCGCCGTTTACGACGCGTTGCTGGGCCCGATCGAGGTGGCCTCGTGACGGCCGCCAGCGCAAGTGCGGACGGACTCGACATGCGGCTGCGTGGCTTGAGGCTTCCCTCGTTCGTCGAGCATCACGGCGAGTACGCCAAGCGCGCAGAGAAGGAGGGCTGGACCTTCGAGCAGTATCTCGACGAGCTCGCTACCGTGGAGCTGACGGAGTGACGGTATCGTCGAGTCGAGCGCTACCGAAAGGCTTCCGGGCTCCCTGCCGACAAGACGCTGGCAACTCTCGAGCTCGAGCGTCTTCCGGCACCGCTTCGCCGGCAGCTCCCACGGTTGTGCCAAGGCGACTTCGTCCGCGGCGCCGAGAACCTGCTCGCGTTTGGCCTTCCGGGCCGCGGTAAAACGCACTGCCTGTGCGCAATCGGCCACGAGCTCGTCCAGCTCGGGATGCGTGTCCTGTTCATCGCGGCGTTCCGGCTCGTGCAGGGACTCCTCGCGGCGAAGCGTGATCTTCGACTGGACCGCGAGCTGCGCCGCCTGGACGCGTTCGATGCTGTGATCATTGACTAATGTTGCGACTTCAGTAATGTGGAGCCGAGACGGTCTGCTGCATCACGAGAGGCCTCTTCGCTCCGCGACTCCACATTACTGACCGGGTCACAGCCCTTCTAGCCAGTCCAAGATCGTAGCGCTCTTTCGCCAGGAAGCCGTTGCCGGCTTGCCGCTCTTGATGGGCTTCGCCCGGCTGATGGCCTCTCGCTTAACCTCCAGATCAACGGCTGCGTAGCGGTTGGTTGTGTTGACGTTGGCATGTCCCAGCCACTGGCTAATGGTCGTGAGATCCACGCCGGATTGGAGCAGATGGACGGCAGCGCTGTGGCGCATGCTGTGAGGATGGAGGCGCTTCTTGGCCATGGTCGGCACGATGCTCTTGGCCTTCTCGCAGTACTTCGCGAGGATGTACCGGACCCCGAACCGACTCAGCCGTCCG
>JAJCXP010000283.1 GCA_029263375.1 Acidobacteriota bacterium
GAGGTCGGCATCACCCGGCTCTCGCTCGGCATCGAGCACTTCGACGACGACATCCTGCGCGAGAACGGCCGTGCCCATGTCTCGACCGAGATCTACCGGGTCCTGCCGTGGCTGCGCAAGGTCGGCTTCGACCAGCTCAACATCGACCTCATCGCCGGCATGCTCGGTGAGAGCGACGAGAAATGGAAAGAGACCGTCCGCCGGGCGCTCGAGGTCGAGCCCGACAGCGTCACCATCTACCAGCTCGAGCTACCATTCAACACCCGCTTCACCAAGAGCCTGCTCGACGGCGACCTGATGCTGTCGGTCGCCGACTGGGACACCAAGCGGCGCTGGAACGACTACGCCGTCGAGCAGTTCTCGAAGGCCGGCTACGAGGTTTCCTCCGCCTACACCATGGTCAAGAACAAGGAGACCTCGCCTTTCGTCTACCGCAACTCGGTCTGGCAGGGCTGCGACCTGGTCGGCATGGGCGTGGCCTCGTTCTCGCACCTCTCCGGCGTCCACTTCCAGAACCTCGATGGCTGGGGCGAGTATCTGGCCAAGCTGCGCAGCGAGGACGCCGAGCTGCCGCTAGGCCGCGCCCGCCTGACCACCGAAGACGAGCGTCTGACGCGCGAGCTCATCCTGCAGCTCAAGCTCGGCGCCATCGGCACCGGCTACTTCCGGGACAAGTTCGACGTCGACATCCTCGAGCGCTTCGCCGAGCCGTTCGCCAAGCTCCAGGAGCGCGGCATGCTCACGGTCGGCGACGACGGCGTGACGCTCTCGCGCCAGGGTCTGTTGCGGGTCGATACGTTGCTGCCCGAGTTCTACGCGCCGGAGTACTACGGCGCTCGGTACACGTAGACTCCAGTCTCGGCTGCCCACAGCGCGGCCTCGGCCAGCTCCGCCGTCACCTCGGGGATGCGCTGAGAGTCGGTAGGATGTTTCGGGACGTCTACGGCCATGACCAGGAGCCTCGAAGATTCTGCCGGCAGGACTGCGCACCACGACGCCGGAGATGTGATCGGAGATGCGCTCCGAGCCCTTCGGATTCGGGGAACGCTCCTTCTGCGCGAGACGCACCGACCTCCTTTCTGCGTAGCCGTTCCTCCGGCGATGGAGCTCGAAGCGCTCCTCGGTGTTCCCCCGGGCTCACGAGCCGTCGCCTTTCACCTGGTCGAGCGTGGGAGCTTCGAGCTCCGACCCGAGGACGGCGAGCCGCTGGTGATGGCCGCTGGAGAGATGGTCCTGGCGGTCGGTGGGCAGGCGCACCACCTGGCGAAGGGTGCGTCAGCCCGGGTAACCGGCTTCGACGAGCTTGTCGGCGGCGCCGTCGAGCGCCTCTACGGACCGGCCGCGCCGGGAGAGGACGGGTCGCCTCGAATCATCTGCGGGGCTCTCATATTCGGTGACGTGCAGTTCAATCCGTTGTTCGAATCGCTGCCGGAATACCTTCGAATTCGACAGCACGACAGCATCAGCGGCCGTCGGATCGATCAGCTCGTCTCGCTTCTTCTGGAGGAGATCACCCGCGGGACCGACGCCAGCGACTACGTGGTGGAACGCCTGCTGGAGATTCTCTGCGCCGAGGGGATCCGCGCCTACGGTACGGAGAGCGCGGGCGGCATCGGGTGGTTTCGTGGTGTCGCCGACGTTGCGGTTGGGCGCGCCCTCCGCGAGTTCCACAGCTCGCCCGGTGAGCCTTGGAACATCGAGCGGCTCGCCGCCACCGCCCATCTCTCACCATCGCGATTCGCTGACCGGTTCGTCGAGACGACAGGACTGACCGCGATGACATACGTCAGGCGTTGGCGCATGAATGTAGCGGCCCGCGCCCTGTCGGAGACCAACCGGACGGTCTCAGAGCTGGCCTTCGGACTCGGCTATGAGAGTCCGGCGGCGTTCAGTCGGGCCTTCAAGAAACACCTGGGTGTTTCCCCCGCCGACTATCGCAGAAGGGCTCGTAGCGCGGCTGATGCCGCGCGGCGGACTCTGCCTTGAATTCAGACGATCCGGGCAACTCCTCAGGTCTTCTGGTCATTGTCCAGAACGGCGTCGATGGCTCATCCTGGCTCGATGAGCGCCATCGACATCAACATCGAAGATGCCCGCAGCCTCTTTCCGGCGACGGGACGACTGGCCTACTTCAACACAGCGGCCGTCTCGCTGGGCAGCACGGCTCTCGAGGCCGCGTACACAACGCTCATCGACGATTGGACCCGTAGCGGCTTCGATTTCGCCCGTGGCGAACAGGCTGGTGAGAACGCCCGCGCCGCCTTCGCCGCGGTCGTCGGCGCCAGGGTCGAGGACATCGCGTTGATCCCGTCGGTCAGTGCCGCCGCCGGACTGATCGCCTCGCAGTTCGGCCCGGCCGAGCGCGGAGAGAACATCCTCATCGGCGAGCGTGAGTACAGCTCGAACCACTTTCCATGGCGCATGCTCGAGCACAAAGGGTACGAGCTCAGAATCACGCCGTTCCGCAACGGCGGCTTGGAGCCCGACGACGTGGCCGAGCGGTCGGACGAGGGCACGAGGTTGATCGCCTTCAGCGCCGTTCAGACCGCCTCCGGCCATCTCACGGACGTGCCGGCGATGACGCAGATCGCACGTCGCGTAGGCGCGTGGACCTTCGTCGACGGCGCGCAGGCGGCCGGCGCCCTCCCGGTCGCGCACTATCTGGAGGACATCGACTTCTTCGTCGCGCCCAATCACAAGTTTCTGCTGAACGCGGCGCGCGGGATGGGCTACTGCTTTATCAACCGTAGAGTGCGGGACAGTCTCGTTCCGACGTGCGCGGGATGGAAGGCGGGCGCCGTTCCCTTCGACAGCTTCTTCGGGCCGGAGATGACGTTGTCGCCAACCGCCTCGCGCTTCGACAACTCGCCCGCGTGGATGGCGGCCGTCGGTGACGAGGCCGCGCTGTCTCTCTTCGATCGGTTCGGACCGGACGCTCTGTTCGCGAGGAATCGCCAACTCGTGAGCGAGTTGCGGGAGCGCCTGACGGATGTGGGGATCTCGACCGATGTGCCACCTGCGAATGAGAGCACGATCGTCGCCATACCGATCGGTGGTGAAGATCCGGGCACGCTGCTCGAGCGTCTGAGCGACGCGGGAGTGGTCTGCTCCCTCCGGGACGGCCATCTCCGGGCCGCGATCCACTTCTACAACAACGCCGACGATCTCGATCGTCTCGTCTCTGGACTGAGGGGTAGGTAGCCATGCCGACGGCACAGAAGCCGATGACCACGGCAGACGTGGAGATCCTGCTATTGCCCGGCATCGGGGGGTCAGGAGAAGACCACTGGCTGGGCATGTGGGCCCGCGACGCCGCTCGATGCCGCATCGTCCGGCAAGCGGATTGGGAGAGACCCGACCGAAAGGTCTGGCTGGCGGCATTGAGTGCCGCGGTTCAGAGCGTCGAGGGACCCTTCGCACTCGTGGCTCACAGCGTAGGCTGCGCGCTGGCCGCCCACTGGGCGGCCGAGAACCGCCCGGCCGATGACGGAGCCTCGGTACCGCGGCTGAGGGCCATCATGATGGTCGCTCCATCGGATGTGGACTCCGCCGAGCACACTCCGGAATCGGTCCGCATGTTCGCACCCATGCCGACGCTTCCCCTGCCCGGCAGGAGCGTCGTCGTCGCCAGCACAGATGACCCCTATGTGCCGATCGAACGGGCACGCGGCTTCGCGCGCGAGTGGCGGAGCCGGCTGGTCGAGATCGGTGCGCGCGGGCACATCAACAGCAACTCGGGCCTCGCCGACTGGATCGAAGGGCAGAGGCTGCTCCGCTCTATGATCGAGCCAGAGCTTCAGTCCACCGCGCTGAACCACTCCAACCTGGAGGAATGATCATGACCTCACACCGAGTCCAGGCCTCGATTCTCGATCGCATCGGCAACACCTCCTTGATCGAGCTCGGTCCGTTCGTACCGCCGGACTGCGCGAGAATTCTGCTCAAGGCCGAATCGGAGAATCCGACCGGCAGCATGAAGGACCGGATGGCCTTGGCGATGATCGAGGCCGCCGAAGCCGACGGCAGGCTGAAGAAGGGCGGCCAGGTCATCGAGTACACGGCGGGCAGCACGGGTGTCTCACTGGCGATGATCTGCGCGGCCAAGGGCTATCGGCTGAGCCTCGTCACTTCCGACGCCTTCAGCATCGAGAAGCGCAATCAGATGGCGGCCTACGGCGCCGAGCTCACGATCGTACCCAGCGTCGAGGGTCGAATGGACGAGGCCCTGACCCGCAACATGATCGAGGCTGCGCGTCAGATCACGGAGGCGACCAGCGGCTTCTGGACCGATCAGCTCGAGAACGCCGATCAGCTGCCCGCCTATCACGCACTGGGCGACGAGATCTGGGCGCAGACCGGAGGCAAGGTGAATGCCTTCGTTCAGATGACCGGAACCGCCGCGTCTTCCCGAGGTGTGTCGGAGGCGCTGCACCGACACAATCCGGACATCCACTGCGTGGCCGTCGAGCCCAGCGAGTCGGCCGTTCTTTCTGGAGGAGCGTCCGGTGAGCACAAGATCGAAGGCGTGGGCGCCGGCTTCGTCGTTCCTCTGTGGAACCGAGACTCGGTGGACGACATCGCGACGGTTTCCACCGAGACGGCCATGGAGACGGCTCGCCGGCTCGCGAGGGTCGAGGCCATCTTCGCCGGCACCTCCACCGGCGGCAATCTGGCGACCGCGATCGATCTCGGACGCCGGCTGGGACCGAGCGCGACCATCGTCACGCTGATGTGCGACTCGGGCGCCAAGTACCTGTCGACGGCCCTCTATGGCGGTGGCGCGAAGGCCGCCCGAGAGTGGCGACCCTCCGGGGACTCGACGACCGCCCCTGAGTGACTCGCTGACGCGTGTGAGCCGCGCCGACAACGCGCTGCCGACCTATCTCAGCCGCTGAACGCCAGCACCTCGTGCCGCCCGTTGAGCAGCACCGCCTTCGGCTTCTTCGGCAGCTCGAGCGTCACGTCCAGGTTCTGGGTCATGTTGCCCTTGAACGGCGCGCGCCCGAACTTGCCCAGATTCCCCTTGCCGAAGTCGACGTAGGTCGGCACCAGGGCGACGAAGTCGTCCGAGACACCGCTCTGGCTGACGGTGCCGACCAGCCGGTACCTGTCTTTGCCGGCCTTCTCGATCCGGACATCCGCCGTGTAGATCGGCACCTCGGTGCCGTAGACCCATTGATCGAAGAACCAGTCGATCTTGCCGTTGCCGGCAGCGTTGAGCTCGGGAATCATGTGCTTTTCGAGGTGGGCCTTGAAATCCTCGGTCGACGGGTTGCGCCCCTTCCAGCTGTCGGCGAAGTCGCGCAGCATCGTGAAGAAGCGCTCATCCGAGCGTGACTTGTCGTCGCGCATCAGCGTGCGCAGCATCTGCAGGACGAACGCACCCTTCGAATAGATCAGCTCACGGCCGGCGTTCGGCGACGACGGAGTCGCCGCCCGGTAGCCCAGGGTGATAGCGCCGGCGGCGTACGGCGCCAGCTCCACCCCCGGCCCGGTGCCGAGAATCGACTGCCGGCGCTGATCCCAGAACTTGTCGTAGGCCTGGGCTCCCTGGGTGAGCTCGATCAGCAGCGCGGTCGAGAACTCGGCGAAGCCCTCGGACAGCCACTGATCGCGGTAGCTCGCCCACCCCACGTGGTGGCCCCACCACTGATGGGCGATCTCGTGAATGCCGACCTGATCGACAAAGCCAGCGTAGCCGTCGAGCCCGAGCTCGAGCTTGAGTAGGCTGCTGAGTCCCGGCAGATAGGGCAGATAGACCAGCGAAGGCCACGCCTGCCCGAAGTTCCATGCCGACTGCTGGGTGACGGCGAGTCGCTTGTTGTCGAGCGGCCCGAACAGCTTGGTGAACACCTGGATCGAGTTGACAGCGTCGGCCATGGCCACCTGGGCCAGGGCCTCGGTCGAGATCCCGATCGACGACGGGCCACTGTAGGTGTTGACGTAGGCCGAGTAGGCGTCGTTGGTCGCGACCTCGAGCTGGTCGCGGAAGCTCAACCCCTCGGTCGCCGACTGCAGCTGCTGGTTGATCTCGGTGATGAAATCGGGCTCGCCCTTGGTGGCGAACACCTCGATCGCGACGCCGGTGTTCTCCTCGGTCTGCTCGTAGAGCTCGAAGTCGCCGTAGTTGAAGCCGGCGACCGTCAGCGGCACGCTCGACTTCCAGACCGAGACAACCTCGTCGCCCTCCTCCTTGGTGCTGACGCTCTCACCCACCGCGATCACCGTGTTGCCCTTGGGCACCCGGAAGCGCAGATCGAAGGTGGCGCGATCGGAGAACGTGCCGACGTTCGGATACCAGTTCGTGCGCCCCTTCACCTGGTAGACGTTCGGCCCATCCTCGTCGAGGATGCCGGTACCGGAGTAGACGATGCGCAGCTCGGCGTCGGTTCCCCGGGCGAGCGGCTCGGGGAACAGGATCGCGGCCGATCGGCCCTCCCGCGGCTGCAGGAAGGTCAAGGCCTCGTCCGTTCCCTCCAGGCTCGCCCGCTCGATCTCGAGGGTCGGATAGAGATCCATCGGCAGGACCTGGAGACCCGGAACGAGCACGCGGAAGCGGATCCGGACGTCGCCCTCGAGCCGGTCTCCCGAGGTCACTCGTGAATCGATCCGGTAGTTCTCTGCATCGACGAGTTGGTGACGCGGTCCAACCGCCGTCACCTCCAGCCGATCCGAGAACACGATCTCGGAGCGCCCGCGGTGCGTCGACATCAGACAGGCGCCCTCGCCGTCGAGGATGCCGCTCGGGTCGACGGCAATCGTTGAGCGCTTCATTCCGGAGCCGTCAACGAAGGCGAAGAACGGTCCGCCGGGCAGGCCCTCGTCGTTGAGCCACGAGCGCAGCAGCCGGAGGTAGGGGTCGAGATCCAGTCCCGGCTCCTCGTCCGCCTGCCACGACCTCAGGAGCGTCGCGGCCCCTTCGTTCGGCGCAGCGGTCTCGATCGACGAGCCCTCGGCGATCCGAACCTCGGTGCCATCGCCGAACAGAAGGACGGCGCTCGAGAAGTTGTCGGACAGCGTGCCGTCACCGGAACGACCGGAGAGCACCCAGAGCCGCCGGCGCTCCACCGCCGAAGCGGGGCTCACCCGATACGACGCCTCGCCCACGAACACCGCGCCCGGCGTCACGCCGGCGACCGGTTCGAGCAGGTGGAAGCGCCCCGAGCTGAATCGGATCTCGAAGGCGTCCCGTTCAAGCACGAGATCGCTGACGGCGATCGTCCGTCCGTCGACCTGCGCGCCGCGCAGCGCATCGTAGGTCGACCGAGCCGTTGCCGCCGCGGCCGAGGTCGACAGAAGCGTCGGGATCAGGGCCAGAAACGGCAGCAAACGAGCGCCGCGCCGGAGTCCGAAACCCACGGCACGGCCCGGTGAACGGCCCCCGAGGGCCAGACGATTGAGGGAGTTCATACGGGGATGATACGCCCGCCCAGTGGAGGGCAGTGTGAGATCCGCCACGTCCTCCGCGCGAACAGGCCGAAGCGGCGCTCGCCGACCCGGGATACTCGACGTTGCTCGGATTTCTCCACGCTGCCGATTCCGAGATGGTAGCGATCTTGATACCGCGTTCAGACAGACCCGTTGTCCTGAATCCGTCTTACCTGAGGGCCGTGGTGTGTGCGGAGCAACGACCGGCGAACCAGCCCGGAGCGGACAAGACCCGGGTCGAGAGCGCCGAAGACGAAGCCCGAGCGCACCTCGAAGGTGCCGTGCGCGTACGCTGAGGGATTCGCGCCGACCCCCTAGAAGATCGACTCACCAGTCCTGGTCGTCAACAGCTCGAGGGCCAGCGTGCCGGCGAGCGAGTTGCCGCTCGGATCGAGACCCGGGGACCAGACGGCGACGCACCAACGCTCCGGCAGCACCGCGACGATCCCACCTCCGACGCCGCTCTTGCCGGGCAGTCCGACCCGGTAGGCGAAGTCGCCG